>JAGBZQ010000017.1 GCA_017628165.1 Kiritimatiellia bacterium
AGTGGCGAGAGCCGCGAGACCCTTCGTGAAGAGATAGTTGCGGGCGTAGCCAGGAGCGACCTTGACGATTTCACCGGTCTTGCCGAGCTTCTTCACATTATCCATAAGCATAACTTCAATAGCCATTGCAAAGCTCCTTTCGTTTATGCCATGAGGCCCATGTTGCGCGCACGCTTGACACCGTGGCGGATCTGACGCTGCTGAGCGGCGGTAACGCCGGTAATGCGAGCGGGAAGGATCTTGCCGTAGTCGGTGATGTAGTAGCTGAGCGTTTCGATATCATTGACGTCGATCTGGTCCTTGGGACCGAGCGGCGGACGCTTGCGAGCGGCGAATTCCTCACCGGCAGAGCTGTTTGATTTCTTGAAAGCCATTTTGGTTTTCCTCGTTTATGTAAATGTTTGTTTTGTATCAGAACGGAATGTCGTCAGGATCACTCTCCAGAGACTGAGGGATCGAAATGGGCGCCTCCTGACGAGGACCGCCACCGAGGCGATCACCCTGCGGGAGGAACTTGATCGTGGAAGCCCTAACTTTGAGCTTCTGATGCTTGACACCATCCTTTTCCCACGAATCCATCTGCAGGCGACCCTCAACGAGAATCGTCCTGCCCTTTGAGAGGTACTGTCCGCAAAGCTCAGCGAGCTTATCCCATGCATCGACATCGACAAACACAGGAAACTCCTGAATCTGACCGTTGCGATCCTTGCGGCGCTCGTTGACGGCAAGCCCGAGACGTGCGACCTTCATACCGGTCGAGCCCGTGGCGCGCACATCAGGATCGCGCGTAAGGTTACCCATCAGGATTACTTTATTGAAAGAGGCCATGACTTATCCCCGTTCTTTTGTTAAGCCTCGACGGCAACGGCTGCAGCGGCAGCCTCCTTCTTGGCCTGGCGCTCGGCGCGAGCCGCACGCTCCGCAACGATCTTGGCTTCGCGGCGTTCATCGACCGCGAGAATCTGAACGCGGAAGACTTCTTCGACGAGGCGATAGCGATCGACAAGCTCGGAAACCTTGGAGGGATCGAGCTCCATGCGGACCTTAACATAAACACCGCTGTCCTTCTTGGACATCGGACGGGAAAACGCACGCTTTCCGAGCGACTCCGTCGTGAGGATGGTGCCACCTACGCGAGCGACCTCAGCAAGAGCCTTCTCGAGGTTGGCGTTGAGAGCATCGTCCTTGGCAATGCCGACGAAGATATAAAGAGCATCATACTTCTTCATTACTTAACCTCACTTACCCTTCTTGCCTGCTTCAGGAGCCTTGGCCTCTGCGGCGGCAGCACCACCGTCGGCCGGAGCCTTGACGACTGCAACGGCGAGCTCGCCGCGCGTAACGATCGTCTGATCATCACCGAGCTGGAGATCGCGGACGAAGAGCGTCTGATCAAGACCGAGCTGGGAAACATCGACAACAAACTTCTCGGCGATATTCTCAGGAAGGCAATCGACCTCAATGGAGCGAAGAGCCTGCTGAAGAATTCCGCCGCCGATCTTAACGCCGACAGGCTCGCCTGTCAGGGTGAGCGGAACCTTGACGCGAACCTTCTCGGAGAGAGAAACTTCGCTGAAATCCACGTGAATGGGCGTTCCGGCGAGAACATCATTCTGCATCTCGCGCATGAGAGCAGGAACTTCCCTGCCGTCCATATCGAGCGTAACGAGGAGCTGCTTGCTCGCGCGGCCGCGCATAGCCAGCATGAACTCGTGTGCAGGGAGCTTGATGAGCTCCGTGCCGCCCTTCTTCATCTTCATCACCGAACCGGGAATCATTCCCGTGCGGCGCAAACGGCGAACAGCTCCAGTACCCTGCTCGGTACGGACGGACGCCTTGATTTTGATCTGAGCCATTTATTACCTTTTTGTTGATTGTTCCGGCCGCATACTCTCGCGCACGCGCGCTACACTCCGCGACAAAACGGCGAATATTATATCAAAATCCGCGATAAAACCGCAACAGCCAAAAATTCAAACTTTTAAAGGCATTATTTGCGCTTAAACAGGTAAATCTTATTTTCCGTTCCGGAGATAAGCCGGGCGATATTCGCACGATGCTTCCAGATCACAAAAAGCGCAATGAACGTGACGAGAATGCACTGCGGCAGGTTGGCCGTACCCTCATTGCCGAGAACAGGAAACCACACCGCAACAGCCAGAAACGCCGCCGCCGAGCAGCTGCCGAGCGAAATGAAATTGGAGAGCGCAAATACGACGGCAAAAAGAAGAAACGCCGCGCCCACGAGAGCCGGAACAAGACCGATAAGCATTCCAAACGCAGTGGCCACACCCTTTCCGCCCTTGAATTTCATGTAAGGCGTAAGCATGTGCCCCACGACACTCGTGACGCCAACGGCAAGAGGAAGATATGATTCTGCCGCAAAATTCTTGGCGAGAATCACCGGCACAAGACCTTTAAGGACATCGCAGATAAACGCGATAAGACCCCACTTCTTTCCGACGGTGCGAAAAACGTTTGTAGCCCCGATGTTTTTAGACCCGACAGTGCGGACATCCACTCCGCGCATCTTGCCGATGATGAAACCGAAAGGAATTCCTCCAACGAGATATGCGGCTAAAACCCATGCCGCGGGATTAATGTATTCTGACATTATTTTACTCCGAATCCAAAGTAGCTGTTTGCGTTGTTGAATGAAATATCCTGGACAATTCTGCCGAGCGTCCTGTAGTCTGCGATGACTTCGCCTCTGTCAACCCACTTGCCGATCACATTGCAGAGAATGCGGCGGAAATACTCGTGACGAGCATACGAGAGGAACGAGCGTGAATCCGTGAGCATCCCCACAAAGCCTGCGAGCGCGCTCAAATTGGCAAGGTCCTTAAGCTGTTTCTCCATGCCCGATTTGTGGTCGTTAAACCACCATGCCGAGCCGACCTGGATTCGCTGCGGGAACGTGCCGTTAGTCTGGAAGCACCCGGCAATAGTCCCCATGATTTCATTGTCGTTCTGATTGAGCGAATACAAAACGACCTTGGGCATCGTACTCTTGCGCTCGAAAGCGTCAAGGAGATTCGCAAGCGCTTTCGCTCCGCGCGTATCGCCTACGGCGTCAAAGCCGGTATCGGGGCCGAGAGACGCCATCATTTTCGAGGAGTTGTCGCGAATGCAGCCGTAGTGGAGCTGCATCACCCAGTCACGCTTCGCGTATTCGCCGGCAAGATAAACGAGAACAGCCGTACGGAACTTATCTCCATCTGCAACATCAATCGCCTTGCCCTTCAACCCTGCCGCGAGAATGGCATCAAGCTCCTTCTCGGAAGCTTCCTGATAAACGGCATAATCAAGCCCGTGATCGGAGACTTTGCAGCCCTTGGACGCGAAAAACTCAATGCGCTCGCCAAGCGCCTTGAGAAGATCTGCGAACTTCGATATCCTGAAACCGACCACTTTCTCAAGCGTTTTAATGTAGCCGGCAAACGGCTTTTTATCCACGTTGAAGGCCTTGTCCGGACGGAAGGCAGGAAGAACTTTCACCTTGCACTTCTTGTCGGCGGCGATTTTGTCATGCCACTCGAGAGTATCCACGGGATCGTCCGTAGTGCAAATGAGCTTCACTTTAGACTTATCGATAATGCCGCGGACAGACATGGATTTCTTCGCCAGGGCTTTGTTGCATTTGACGTAGATGCGCTTCGCGGAGGAAGCGTCAAGCTGCTCGGTGACGCCGAAGTAATTCTTGAGCTCAAGATATGTCCAGTGATAAAGCGGATTGCCGATCAGATTCGGAAGCGTCCTCGCCCAGGCCTCGAACGTACGATAAGGATCTGAATCCTTCGAGCCGGTGATATCCGATTCCTGAAAACCGCAAGTACGCATCTGACGCCACTTGTAGTGATCGCCGCCGAGCCACACTTCGGTGATTGTGGAATAACGTTTGTCCTCTGCGATATCGCGCGGATTGATGTGGCAGTGATAATCGATGATGGGCATCTTGGCGGCATACTCATGGTAAAGCTTTTTCGCCGCGGGCGTCTCCAGCAGAAAATCCTTATCAAGAAACTTTTTCATATCCGTATCCTTGTTGACAGATCCGTAACTGCCGACGATTTTCTCATGCTGAGGCAACGCATTCGATCTCCACCTTGACATCCTTAGGAAGACGCGCCACCTCCACGCAGCTTCTGGCGGGACGAGTCTCACCGAACATTTCGGAATAGACGCCATTCAAGGCGGCAAAGTCACCCATATCCTTGATAAACACGGTGGTCTTGACGACCTTGGACAGGGAAGAGCCCGCCGCTTCGAGAACATTCTTCAAATTCTCAATGACCTGGCGCGTCTGATCCTCGATGGTGACCGCCTCGATGGAATCGGTGGCGGGATTGATCGGAATCTGACCAGATGTGAAAATAAACCCGCCGGTCTTCAACGCCTGGCTATAAGGACCTAAAGCCTTGGGGGCTTTATCGGTGGCAACAGTCTCTACCATAAACCAAACCTCTCGGAATATTGTTTCTTTAATTGTAATCCTTGACTTTACATTCTCCTGCTCCTGCACCCGCAGGGGGGACGATCTTTCAATATCTTATCATTTGGGAAAAAACTAAGCAATCCCCCGCCCTCATTAACCGGTGCGGTCTTATGAGCCTACCCTTTGAAAAAGCCCTTGAAGGAGTCAGACATGGAGTCCCCCGCTTCAGAACGATCCTTCGCGGCAACCTTGAAAAGATCGGCGCACTTTCCGCAATGGCGGCAATTGTCGGCGTTTACGCAATCACGCACCTTCGGCCAAAGCGAAGACGCACCAAGCGCCTTGTTGTCGATAGACTTCGGGAAGCGGTAGAATGGATCCATAATTTCCGCAAGATCCCCATCGTACGAACATTCCGCATACGCGGCGATAATCTTGTCGGGATGCGGGTGACGTCTCGTGGCAAGCTTCACAACCCCGACGTACGGCTCATACAGAGGCAGATCCTCGGGCCTTATCCATATCGCGCGCATGAACTCTTCATATTCGCCGCGCTCAAACACCGTGCGGCAGAGGAAATTCGTAAAGCCAAACTTCTCCGCCGCCGCCGAGAGCCCCATACGGTTGTGCCCATGAAGATTGTTATGGAACGTATGGAACGGACAATTGCGCAAACATCCGGGATTTGCCTGAATTCCCATCATCTTTCCGTGGGCTTCAGCCCATGACGCCATTTCCCTGATGTAATCAAGTCTTCTGTGAGCGTTACGGCCGGCATAAAAAGAATCGTACAGATCTTCCACATACCCAAGAGCGCCGGGCGTTGCGATGTCCATATTGATACTGAAGCGTATCTTTACCGAAGGAAACCTAAGGCGGACTATCTTGGCGATAAAAGGAGATGTTGTGGTCAGGTGATCTGGGAAAAGGCCGAGCGCATCCATCTCATTGAGCTTTTCCGTCACATGATCAGCCAATTCTTCTGTCATGGCGATATCGCCATAGCAATTGGCATTGAAAATCGTGTCCAGCTCAATCGCATTTTCCCTGGCCCACTTAAGATCGGAAACCAATTGAGCGCGGCGCTCCCCTGTCCAATCATCCATCGGGCGCGAAGCCTTCACCCCCGGCCATGCGAAAAACACTTCCTTAATCCGCTCTGCATAAGCGGCACATATCCGCTGGAACGGCATATTATCAAACCATCCAACGGCAAGTTTTCTCTCGGCCATTTCTCTCCTCCTTCTCTGTCATGACGATATTATACCATTTTGCCGTACGATCAAGTTGCCGTTATTGCAACATTGGAGGGAGACCATTTGCAAAAGTACAAAAAGGAGATCCGCCGGCGTGCCGACGGATCTTCTTTTCCCAATATGGATAAACCTATTAGAACTCGAATCCCTTGCGGATATAAGGCTTGACAAGAGCATTCGCCGCATCAAGATTGAACTTCTGCGCGGCGGAATCCCACTTGAGATCCTTGCCGGGGAGCTGCTGGGCTACGCAACCAACAAGCACACCCTCCATCTGAGGAATTCAGAACTCGACATCGGAGAAGCAGCGGGACTTCGTCTGATCGTAGACGGGACCGATGCCGCGAATCGCGTTAACGAACTCACCGTAGTGCCCCTCGGCGAAGCCGGACATTTCAACGGTCGACTTGCCGCCTGCGCCTGCGTCAGAAGCGGAGGCGAAAGGAATCGAACGCTTGACAACCTTGGCGGCCTCGTGCTTGAAGATGTCCACAAACACCTTGTCATCGTTGAGCGCAAGAGCACACTTGGCACCGTAGTCGTCCTGCATAAGGACAGAACCCTTGGAACCGATGATGTAGCACCCAGTATTGGGCACCTTGCCGCCGTGAGCCGAAGCCCACTTAGGCATGATGGAAGCATCAGGCTTCTCATTGCCGTCATACCACGTAAGCTTGACCTCAGGAAGCTTGACGCCGGGACGAATCTTGGACTCGCGCTCCTTGTAGGTGAGAACCACGACCGACTTGAGAGGATATGCGATATCGTTCTCGGAGACAATCTTCGTGCAGATCGCACTGGAGACGGCGCCGAGCTCAAGACCGCGGAACGGAAGGTTCATCGTGTGGCAAGCCATATCGCCGAA
>JAGBZQ010000018.1 GCA_017628165.1 Kiritimatiellia bacterium
GTAACGCCTGAAGATCTGATAATAGATGAGTCGGTGGTGAGATTCCATTTGGAATTGGATAAGCGGCAGCGCGCTGAGCATGAAGATGTGCTCTGGTATGAAGACGCGATGCAGTATTATCTTCGGCGGCTAAAAATCGGGGACGGAGGAAGCATCTCGAGTGAGATGGCTCAATGTGAGTTTGATTTTACTCCGCGTATCTGTCAGCATCCTGACTTGTCAAAGCTTCTGCGTTTGCATGAAAGCGGCTTGATAAACAAATATGACGCACCCGTTCTTCGGCCGATTTTGAGCAATGTTATAGGCGGAGTCGGAGTCAAAGATGACGAATTGGCGCTTGCGCATCGACTGATTGCGAAATATGACAAGTTCGCATCATTCGTCAAAGGAGATGGACTTCGCCTTCTTCAGGGTGATGCTTGAGTCTAGGCGAAGATTAAACATAGATCGTTTTTGAGTTTTTGAGGTGCTTTTTTTGGTATAATACATAGTTGCTATGGGAAGAATAATTTATACGATTTTGGCAAGTCTGGCTTTGATCACACAAGCTAATGCCGCATGGTATTGGCCCTTCGGTTCTGAAGAGGCTGAAAAGCCGGTGCGTATGTCTGAATTGATGGAAGACGCATCGGTTTTGGTGGATTCTGCTGCCGATTTTGCCGCAGAGGGAAAGATTCCCGAAGCCATTGAAGCATACAACAAGGCTTTTGCCGAGCTTGAACGCATAGAGCGTGAAAATCCCGAGCGCGCCGCAACGAGTGAATTTTCTACAGTTCGCAACAAAAAAGCGTATGTTACTGCGGCCATCGATTCTCTTCTCTTAAGTCAGGCCACGAACAATGCGCGGACGGTGGCGGTGACGGATACTACAGAGCTTGAGAAGAAGTTGGCAGAGGAGGAGGCTGCGAAGGAGGCTGCAAAAAAAGCGGTGGAGTCTGGTGAGAAGCAAGTTCAAGTGAAAAAAAACGTGGTTTCAGAGTCAAAGAAGCTGCCGCCCACTGTTGAAAAAGTTCTATCTCCTGCAAAGAAGAACGTTGCTGCTGAAACGCCATCAGGAAGGAAGTCGAAGCTTATGCTTGCGGCTGCCGATTATGCAAAGAAGGATTATGCGGCCGCGATGCTGACGCTTAAGGAGCTTTTAAAGGAGCGCGCGGATGACGTGGCGGCGTTGAATCTCAAGGCGGCCGTTGAGCTTGCCGAGGGAAATGTCAAGGCGGCAGAGGAGTCTCTTCATCGTTCTATTCGCTCCAACCCCCGTAGCCACTATGCATATTACAATCTTGCAAGGCTGATTCTTGAAACGCGCGGCCCAGCAGGCAAATCCGACGCCCGCCGTTATTATGAGAACGGGCGTGAATATTGTGCAGGTCCCGTGGACAAAACTCTCGAGGAGGCTCTTAAATGACGTTTTTCGCTTCTGTTCTCTTTGTGGCCGCCGCCGCTGCCGAGCCAAGTCCGATGGACGCTCTTTCAGAGGCGCCGGTTTTTTCCGAGACTGCCACGGCGAAGGAGATGCTTGAGGGGTGCCGTGCAATGGTGCCGGAAGAAGTGGAGATCCGCGGGCATATAAACCGCCGTAGTCGCCGCGGGACGGAAAAGTCTGCGTATCGCTATGTTCTCAAGCGTTCGGCAAAAGGAACGGAGCTTGAGCTGACAGACAAAGGCGGGAACGCCGTGGAGGTCAAGCGCGAAGGGCGTATTGCTGATACGGATGTCACTTGGAGTGATTTGACGCTTGATTACCTTTGGTGGGCGGATGTAAGGTTTGATCAGGAGAAGGAGTCGGAAACGGCGCAAGGAATCATTTGCCGCGTTCTTCTTTTGAAGAATGGTTCACGCGCAATTCGCATCTGGATTGACAAGCGCACAGGTGCCATGCTTCAGGCGCATGAGCTTGCCGAAGGGAAGGTTGTGCGCGAGATGTTCTGCACGAGCCTTAGGAAATTCGGCGGCAGGTGGGCTCCCAAGAATATCGAGGTCGGCCCGCCCGGTGCGAAGTACCGCACGAAAATAGTTGTTGAGGACGTAAAGTAGGAGATGCTTATGAAGAAGATTCTTAAATACGCATTCTATTTCTTCGGCATTTTGCTTTTACTGCTTCTTCTCCATCCGTTGTGGGTGGGCCTGGCCGCAAAGGCGCTCGCACCGTCGATAGTTGAAGGTGTCACGAAGACTCGATTCTTTATTGATCGTATCGGGCTTAATCTCTATTCCGGGTGCGTTGCTGTAGAAGGTGTGGTCGTTGAGAATCCGCGCAAATTCTTCGATGAGAGCACGGCGGCGGGGCAGGAAACGGCGAAGAAGGAGGAGACGAAGAATGCTCTTATTTCCATTGCTCAGGGATTAGTGCGCGAATCTTCCAAGGAAGCGGGTAAAGTTCTCTCGGTCGTCGGTGATATGCTTTCCCCGTGCGGTACGAATGCCGTAACGTTAAGTTCCGTGATGGTGGATGTTGCCATGCTGGATACGCTAACGGGAAATGTGCATGTCCGAGATGTGCGCATTGACGGGCTTTCCGTTTACGGCGATGCCACTTTCTCCAATCTGCGCGAGATAGCGGATAATGCTTCAGGCGAAGAGGATGACGGCAAGGATGAGCCGAGGGAGAAGGAAGACTCCGAGGAGTCTGGCGCGAAGGTTGTGATTGACCGCGTATTGCTCACGAACGCCAAAATCAAGTGGGGGAATATTTCCATTCCTCTTCCTGACGTTGAAGTTCGCGATATCGGCAAATCTTCCGAGGGCGCGACAGGCGAAGATGCTTTCAATATGATTCTCGACGCTGTCTGCGATGCGTCCGATGCTGCTTGCACAGGCTCGGGCAAGGCGCTTAAGCTCGCCATTGAAGGCGGATCCAAGATTGGCGAGAGCGTAAAGTTCGTAAAAGGGCTTTTCAAGTGATTTAGTGAATAGTGATTCACGCTTACGAAGGTAAAAATATGGAAAAGAAAACCGCAAAGAAAAAAGACCGCAGAGTTGAAATGTCCGTAGAGGGCTTTAAGGAAGACTTTGCGTGGCATGTCAGGTATACGCTCGCGAAGAATATTGATCGCGCGACCCCGCGCGATCAGTATACGGCGTTTGCAAATGTGGTTAGAGATCGCATTATTGAGCGCTGGATCAATACGCAGGAGGAATACCGCACTCAGAACACGAAGCGCGTTTATTACATGTCACTTGAGTTTCTCATGGGGCGTCTCCTCGGCAATAACGTCATCAACCTGAAGGCTGATCAGCTTTGCCGCGAAGCCCTCAAGGAATACGGCATCGACTGGAACAATCTCAGAGACTACGAGACGGATGCAGGTCTTGGCAACGGCGGTCTTGGGCGTCTTGCCGCGTGCTATCTTGATTCGATGTCCACTCTTGATCTTGCAGGCCTTGGCTATGGTCTCAGGTATGACTATGGCATCTTCAGGCAGAAGATCGTTGGCGGGAATCAGGTGGAAGAGCCCGACGGCTGGCTTAACGACGGCTATCCGTGGGAGATTGAGCGCCCCGAGTATGGGCAGATCGTTCATTTCGGCGGCCATGTGGAATGCGTGAACGAGCACGGTAAGCAGACTTGGCGCTGGGTTGCCGCCGAGCAGGTGCAGGGCATTCCTTATGATCTTCCGATTGTCGGCTACAAGAATGCCGTCAACACGCTCCGCCTTTGGTCGGCCAAGGCTGTCGACGAGTTTGATCTTGCGGACTTCAACAAGGGGTCGTATGTTGATGCGGTGGAGAGCAAGGTGCTCGCCGAAAACCTGACCAAGGTACTCTATCCGAATGACAACACCATGGCCGGTAAAGAGCTGCGCCTGAGGCAGCAGTATTTCTTTGTGGCCTGCTCGCTCAAGGACATCCTCCGCCGCTACCGCGAAATCAATGACGGCTGGGATACTCTTCCCGACAAGGTGTTCATCCAGCTCAATGAGACGCATCCTTCGCTCGTAATTCCTGAGCTTATGCGCATTCTCATCGACCACGAGGGGCTTAGCTGGGAGAAGGCCTGGGATCTTACGCGCCGTTCAACGGGATACACCAACCACACCATCCTTCCCGAGGCTCTCGAGAAGTGGCCCGTCTCCATGATGGAGCGTCTCCTTCCGCGTCACCTCCAGATAATCTATGAAATCAACGGCCGCGTCCTCCAGCAGATATCCGCGCTTTATCCCGGAGATGTCAAGCGCCTTCAGAGAATGTCTCTCATCGACGAGTCTGGCGAGCGCTATGTCCGCATGGCGAACATGTGTCTCGTGGTTACATCGTCCGTCAATGGAGTTGCGGAGCTTCACTCCGAAATTCTTAAGGATTCGCTCTTCAAGGATTTCTACGAGCTTTTCCCTGAGAAGTTCCACAATGTCACCAACGGCATCACTCCGCGCCGCTGGCTTCTCAAGGCGAATCCGTCTCTCGCGCAGCTCATCACCGAGAATATCGGCGAGAAGTGGATTACCGAGCTTGACGAGCTTAAGAAGCTTGAAAAGTTCAAATCCGAGAAGGCGTTCCTTGATGCACTTGCGAAGATTAAGCGCTGTAACAAGGGGCAGCTCTCCAACTGGGTGAAGGCCAACCTTGGAGTTTCGCTTGACCCTTCCGCGATCTTTGATGTTCAGGTCAAGCGCCTCCACGAGTACAAGCGTCAGCTTCTTCTTGTTCTTTACATCATCATCTTCTACAACAGGCTCATCAGCGACTCCAAGTATGATCCCGTTCCGCGCAGCTTCATCTTCGCGGCGAAGGCGGCGCCCGGCTATTACATGGCCAAGCTCATCATTCGCCTCATTCACGGCGTTGCGGGCGTGGTCAACTCAAACCCGAGGACGCGCGGCAAGCTGTCTGTGGCATTCCTGCCTGATTACCGCGTCTCGCTTGCGGAGAAGATCATGCCGGCTTCTGAAGTTTCCGAGCAGATTTCGCTCGCGGGCATGGAGGCTTCTGGTACGGGCAACATGAAGTTCATGATGAACGGCGCCCTCACGCTCGGCACATACGATGGTGCCAATGTGGAGATAAATCAGGAAGTGGGCGATGAGAACATGTTCCTCTTCGGCCTTCGCACGGAAGGCGTGGCGGCGCTTCGTCCCACTTACGATTCGCGCAAGATCTACGAAAGCGATCCTGAGATCAAGGCCGCACTCGATATGATTCGCTCGAATGTCTTTTCGCTTCTCGAGCCCGGTCTCTTTGAGCCGATCCTCCGCTCGCTTCTCGATTACAACGACTACTATATGCTTCTTGCGGATCTCAAAGATTACTGCGCTGCCCAGGACAGGGTGGATGCGACGTATCGTGACAGCTCCAAGTGGAACGCGATGTCGCTCGTCAACATTGCACGCTCCGGGCGTTTCTCGTCCGACCGCGCGGTTCTCGAGTATGCGAAGAACATCTGGAACGTAGAGCCCGTCAAGTTCGGTTGAGGAGGAATGCCATGTCTGCAGCATCGTATGAGATTGTCGATTTCGGGGTGACGAAATACGGCGAGAAGGCCAGAAAATTTATCTTGAGAGGCGCCGGCGGCGTCGTGCTTGAGGTGAGCGACTATGGCGGCAAGGTGGTGAGGCTTTTCACGCCTGATCGTAATGGTGCCATGAAAGACGTGGTTGTCGGATTTGACGATCCGTCCGGATGGGACAGAGGCGATCCTTACTGGGGATGTATCATTGGCCGATACGGCAACCGCATTGCGGCCGGCAGGTTTACGCTCAACGGAGTGGAATACACCCTTCCTGCGCTCAACAATGCGCCCGGCGGAATCGGCTGCAACCTTCACGGCGGAGCGCGCGGTTGGGATGCGTACGTATGGGGCGCGGAGCCGTTTGTGGACGGTGACGATGTGGGCGTTGTCTTTACGCACACTTCGCCCGACGGCGACGAAGGCTTCCCCGGCAAGGTGGATGTGAAGGTCCGTTACACGCTTACCGCGGGCAATGTCTGGCGTGTTGAGTACGAGGCCGTTCCCGACAAGGACACGCCGATTAATATGACGCAGCATGTCTACTTCAATTTCAAGGGTGAAGCTGGAGGCACGATCGAGGATCACGAGCTAGAAATAGCAGCTGAGGCCATGACGCCTGTAAATGCAGGGCAGATCCCTACCGGCGAGACGGCAAAGGTGGCGGGAGGTCCGTTTGATTTCCGCAAGCCCATGCGTATCGGCGAGCGCATCAACGAGCCTCATGAGCAGCTTGAGATCGGTAAGGGATATGATCACAACTGGATTCTCGACGAGGGTGTTATGGCTGGCGGCAAGGGCGGCCTTGTAAGAGCTGCCTCCCTTTATTGTCCGCTTAACGGACGTAGTGTGGAAGTCTGGACTCAAGAGCCGTGTCTTCAGGTCTACACCGCCAACTGGGCGAGTTATGACCAGAAGGCTAAGGGCGGGGAGCATCTCTCGTTCCGTTGCGGGATTGCGCTTGAGACGCAGCATGCGCCCGATTCCCCTAATCGCCCGGAGTGGCCCACAACGATTGTGAAGGCCGGTGCGAAATATGTATCCTCCACGGAGTTTCGATTCGGTGTGAAGTAAATGGCGGCGGCGTGTTTCACATACGAGCTAACGAACGATCAGCAGGAGCTGCTGCTCGGGATTATGGTGAATGGGAACTACCGCAAGAGGGAAGTTCCCTATTCGCTCTGGTCTATCGAGGGCGATGGGTTCAATGCTACGCTCTACGCGAAGGAGAAACACGGGAAAAGAAAGCTCTGCATCCAAGGATCCAAGGCGGAGGATTTCGTTCTTTTCGTTCTTGAGCCGAATGTCCTGGGTGCTGCGGGGCTTGGATATGAGGAGGTGCTCGATCCTTCGTTGAGAGCTCCGCATGCGGGGAGTGACGAATCCGGCAAGGGCGATTATTTCGGGCCGCTCGTCGTCTCTTGTGCTTATGTGGACGAGGCGCTTGCAGAAAAGATGAAGGAGATGGGCGTCAAGGATTGCAAGCAGCTCACGGACAAATCCACGCTTTCGATCGGTGCTAAGCTTCGCGCGCTTCTCGGCGAAAGCGGATATTCTGTGGTCAAGCTTGGCCCCGCCGCGTACAACCGCCTTTACGCGAAGATGCGCAACATCAACAGGATGCTCGCATGGGCGCATGCCACGGCGATCGAAGAGCTTCTCGAGAAGCGCAGCGGCTGTCCCCGCGTTGTCGTGGATCAGTTTGCCCCCACGGAGGCCACAATCCTGCGTGCGCTTAAGCCGCGCGGCAAGGCGGCGGAAATTGTGCAGCGCCATAAGGCTGAAAGTGATCTTGCCGTGGCGGCAGCATCTGTCATCGCTCGCGAAATTTTTCTGCGCGATATGGAGAAGATGACAGCCGAGGTCTTTGGGGAGCAGGATGCTTCCAAGCCTGACGGGATGCGCAAAGTGCCTATAGGGTCAAGCGATCCGAAGGTGGTTGAGATAGCCTCCGAGATGGTGCGCGCAAACGGCCCCGTATGGCTTATGAACCATTGCAAGGCGCACTTTCAGACGACAGACAAGGTTCTTGCCGCGTGCGGATCAAGCCGCGAGGAGCTGCCGGAAGAGGGGCGCGTCACGTCGGCGGTGGCAAACGGAACTTTCAAAGGATTCAAAAAAAAGGAAACGGAGTAGCGAAATGTCATTTCTCTTCGCAAATTCTCTGATCGATGGATTTTTCGTCTCGAACACAATCGGCAAGAGCATAGTCATCGCGCAGATTGTATCGTCGGTGATAATGCTGGCCGCCATCATCGGCAAGTGGAGGGCGCTTATGTTCTTTTCTTCCGCGGCGCGCAGATTCATGAGTGATTTTGCCGCCGAGAACGATGTGCTCGGGTATTATCTTTCGCGGCGCCCTTCGGCGGGAGATACGGGTTTTGTGCGCCTTTATGCCGTCACTTGCGATCGCCTTCTCAAGATACTTCAGCCTAATATCACAACTCTTATGAGCGGACGCTCTCGCGAGGGGATGGCCGCTCTCACCGCGCATGAGGTGGAGCTTGTTCGCGGCACGTGCGAGCATGTTCTTGACGAGCAGGAAATCGAGCTTGAAAGCGGGATGGGGGCTGTGGCCACCGTTGTGGCGCTCTCTCCGATGCTCGGCCTTCTTGGGACGGTCTGGGGCGTTCTCGATGCGTTTGCCGAGATGGGCAGCGCTGGAAGCGCGAACCTCGCCACGATTGCGCCTTCCATTTCTTCGGCGCTCGTAACGACGGTGGTAGGGCTTCTGATCGCAATTCCAGGCGTACTTCTTTTCAATCTTCTCAATGCCAAGATTCGTGAGCTTTCCAGCAAGATGGTAGGTTTTTCGGATGAGCTTATGGGGCGTATAGCCTGCGAGTTTCAGGGAAGGAGCTCGTAAATGTCTCTGAGACGCAGAAGATCGCGTGCGGAGAAGCCGAAGGCGGCGGTTGACATGACCTCGCTTATCGATTTGACCTTTTTGCTTCTTGTCACGTTTATCGTCACTCTTCCTGCGCTTGAGCAGGGCGTGACTATTCAGCTCCCGCAAGCCAAGGCCGATCAGCTGCCGCTTAAAGACCGCAAGGCCAATACGGTGACGGTTGATGCTCTCAACCGAGTTTTTCTCAATAACAAGGAAGTGACGAGCGAAGAGCTGGAGTCTTCGCTTATGGCGATGGTTGCGGAAGATCCGGATGTTCCGGTCCTTGTTCGCGGTGATGAGCGCCAGGAGTACGGCAATATAATGCGCGTCGTGAAGATTCTTCATAAATGCCGCGTCCGCAAGATGGCGCTTGTTACGAAGGAGTAGTAAATGTTCGAGGAGCACGAGAAGGCGCCCGAACGCCACGACGCATTCAACTACATTGTGGCGATCATCATTCATGCGGCGGTTATTTTGGCGTTTGCCTATTTCGCTTTCCGGACTCCGAAGAATGACGAGGTTGTGATTCCGATCGAGCTTCAAGTTGTAGTGAACGAAAATCCTGAAGGTGCGGAGGCTGAGCCGCCGCCGGAAACGCCGCCTCAGCCCGAGCCAGAGCCTGAGGTGGAACCTCCGAAACTGCCCGATTCGCCGCCGGATCCGATACCGGACAAAGTCGATGCCGTTGAGATTAAGCCGCCAGACCCCAAGCCACCGGAAGTGAAGCCGCCAGATCCGCCGAAGGTGGATAAAAAGAAATTGGAAGAGGACAGAAAAAAGCGCGAAGCGGAGCGTCTTGAGGCAATGCGCAACAGGGCGACGAAGATAAAAGATAAGCCCAGGGAATCATCGCCGCCGCCGCGCAACAACGGGCGCACAGACAGACGTCCGAAGGATTGGGAAAAATACCTCAATGCCGGCTATAGGCCATCGAATATCAACAGCGGGCTTGATGCGAGCGATAATGCGCGGTGCATTGCGCTTATAAGCAAGGCTTTTCATGACAGGTGGGCTTCACCGGCATGGACTAGCGAGCTCAGGGAAATTCTTCTTTCTGTTCAATTTGGATCGGGAGGAAGGGTTCTGGGGTATGATATCATTCAATCTTCTGGCGATCCGTCGGCCGACAGGACGGTTCTTAAGGCCGCTTCTCTTGTGCATGCAGTTCGCGGGCTCTCTTCGGCTTTTCTCGAGAACAATAAGACGGTAACAGTCCGTTTCAAAGTAAAACCTCAGTAATTATGACAATCCTTTCATCATTGTTTTGTTCTCTTTTCGCTGCAATTTCCTTAGGAGGTGTGGCAGGCGGAAAGATATCGGCGCAGGCGAGTTTGGAGGCACACAATGTCTATGTGGGAGATCCCGTAGATCTCATGGTTGATTTTGTTGGCGAGGCGGATTTTACATCTCTTCATCCTCCGTCTCTTTCGGGAGCGGTTGATACGGCTCTTTGGCGCATTGACGATAAAAGCGCCAGGACGGAAACCGTTCGCCGTGCGCGGCGCCTTGTCTATCGCGTGCGTCCGCTTAAGGAAGGGCTTTTAGAGTTTCCAAGGCTTGAGTTTTCGTACAGTAATGTGTATGAGCGCATAGAGGCGGTGATTTCCACTGAGCCGATGCCGGTAAACGTGAAGAAAGGGGCGAATGTCGCGCTTGCGGAATTGGACGAGATTTCCCAAGGAACGCCTATGCCAGACGGTCTTGTGTATGATCTTTCGAAAAGCCCATGGAATTCCAAGAAAGGAATGACGGACGATCTTCTTTTCAGGTGGCAGCGGGCGTGTTCGCTCGGCAAGGCGGAGGGTTTTCGTGAATTTGATTTTCCGGAGGCTCGTCTTAATGAAGCGGCGGCGGAGCTTATGGACGGCAATTGGGCGAAAGCTCTGAAGATATATTCTCTTCTTGAATGGCGTATTGGGCAGACGCGCGAAATTGAGCGTGGGATTGTAGCGGCGCTTGCACTCAAACTTTCTGATGCGGATGCGGAACTGCCGGTATGGCGGCAGGTTTTGCGCCCGGTCTTGCGCTATTCATGGAAAGGGCGTCTTCTTGTGGGGTTTGCCGCGCTTGCAGGTATTGCGCTTGTGCTTTGGGTTTTCAAGACGATACTCAAAATACTTGTATAAATTTTGAAATTCCGTATTGACGTGGAAATGAATATATGAGATAATACACACCGTTTTCCACACTTGGGGATATAGCTCAGTTGGTAGAGCGCTTCAATGGCATTGAAGAGGTCAGGGGTTCGACTCCCCTTATCTCCACCATCTCATTCTTTTTGTTTCTACAAATCGGTTTTACGAAGCGTCTAAAACGGTGGGGGAAAATTCTTTTATCACCACTGCGTCTGAAGCCTTTTGCTTTCTAATCGTTATTTCGGCAGCGCTGCTCCTAAGGAGTGTTTCCTTGGGGATTTCAATGATTCCTGTTGCGCGCGATTTGACGGTCTTTTCAATTTTTCCTATTTCAGTTCCGTTTTTGTCTATATAGCGGATCGTCATATCGGCGGGCGCCGACCCGGCATTTCTCTCCAAGATGAGATTCGGCTTAAGAAAACGCTTTGTGGGCGTGAGAGGAAGGGTTTTCGAATCTATAAAGAGTTTAGGGTCTTGCGTCACGTTTGTGATAGTGATTTCTTCTTTGGGCATAAAAACCCATGTTCCTGCTGCAGCTACAAGTGCCATCAAGAGCGCTATCGCGGAAATTTTGCCTTTGGAAATGCGGCGCGGAACTGTACCTTTTTGCATTACGGACGAAACGTAGAACGGAAGAAAGCGGAATTCAACGGTTTTTGCGGTACTGTCGTAGAGGACATAAGATGAATGGCATTGACCGCTGCTTTCGCGCGGATAGCCTACGGAGCCTGGGTTTACGATGTAGCGCTTCCCTTCTTCCATGGTGAAGTCCTGCGGCTCGGTTTTGTAAACGGTGCCTGATCTGCCTACAAGGAAAATCCCGGGGATGTGGGTGTGCCCTGCAAATGCCACTGCACTATCCATAGCAAGGAAGTTCTCTTTCGCATCTTCCTCGGATTCGATGTATCTGAATTTTTCCGGGGCCAAAAAATCGCCATGGGTGATAACCGCCCCTTCAATTTCAGCAGTGTACGGAAGTGCGGACAGGTATTTCAGCTCTTCTTGGCTCAAAGCTTCCTGGTGCCGCAAAACGGCATCGTGCGCCAAGTCTATGAAATCTTCGCTTTGAATGCGCCCGGATACCGCATCGTCATGATTCCCCGCTATGGCAAGCGCATCCTCTGCTTTCAGGAGGGCCAGCGCCTTCTGAGGCTCCGGACCATATCCCACAATGTCTCCCAAGCAGACGATGCGTTCGGCGCCCTGTGCTTTGGCATCGGCAAGAACTTTTTCCAGCGCATCTTTGTTTGCATGGATATCTGAAATTACTGCGTAAATCATTGCTTGATTTTTCCGCTGAGGACTTTTTCGGGCAGAAGGCGGTTTATGAATTCGTTGACGGCATGGGGCAGGATGGAGAGGAACCAGGTGGCAAGCCGCATAGGCCATGGAAATGCGATGAGCCCTATGTCTTTGTCTGCCCTGGAAAGAATGATGCGCGCCGCCTTGGGAGCTTCCATAAAGAAAGGCATCGGGCATGTGTTTCTATCGGTTATGCGCGAGCGGACAAATCCGGGGCATATCGCCGAGACTTTGATGCCTTCGCTTTTAAGCATGCCACGAAGAGAAAGCGCCCATGTTTTTACGCATGCCTTCGTGGCGCTGTAGGAGGGGCAGCTTTTCAGCGGACCATAACCTGCGATGGACGCTGTGATTAGAATCTGCCGCGCTCGGGATGTGTCTGTACGGGCCCGGAATATTTCAATGGCGGGGAGTACCGTGTTTACGCAGCCATTGATATTGACGGCGAAGGTGGCGCGGACATTCTCCTCTGTTTCCTCGCCTGTGCCGATTCCGGCGTTGGCGAAGACCCGCTCGATCGGCGCGATTGCGTTGCATTCGCGGATCCATGCGCCGACAGCGGCCTCTTCGCATACATCGAGCACCCTGGGATAGACCGTGGCGCCGAGTTTCCGGCACGCCTCTGCAACGGCGGCAAGCCGCTCTTCATTGCGGCCGCAAATGAAGATGGTGTCCCCGCGCCTGGCGCATTCCACAGAAATCGCCTCTCCGATTCCCGAACTCGCGCCTGTTATCAGTACATTCATTGCCATGTCATGTATTCTACCAAAGTATGGCAGAAGGATAAAGGGTAAAATGCACGTCTTGTCATACATCCAAAAAATATGGTAAAATATAAATTCTTTTACGTAAGGAAAATTGTCTAAAAAATGAGCAAAAAAGTAACTAAATATGCTTCGATAACTGCCGTTAAAGCGGTTGTATGCTCATTTTTTGTCAAATTATCTAAATTGAGGGGGGGGGGCAGTCTAAGCCCCAAACCCTCATTTTTCGCTTTTATCACGCTTTAGAACTGGATATTTTGGTCTTTAATCTTTCGCACAGAAGGTATTTTTCCTTCTGGACTGAGGGATTTTTATTGATACCCTTAGGGCCTTTTAAGACTTTAAAATCGGTACACTTTGGTAACAAATAAAGCTTATTAAGCTAAAAACTATAAAGTGGTTGTTATTTAGTTAGAACTTAACATAAAAGGGAAAA
>JAGBZQ010000019.1 GCA_017628165.1 Kiritimatiellia bacterium
ATAATTGAGCTATAAAGCGCAAGGAGCTTGTGGGATATGAGGAAACTAAAGATCATTGCCGTTGCGGTCATTGCTGCGTTGGCCGCAAATGCAGATGCGGCAAAAAAGGTTACGTACCGCGATTCGCTCGGCCGTTTTTGGTAAAATATCCAGACAATCTAACACAAGGAGTCTTTGATGAAAAAGCTTATCGCAGGAAGTTTGATGCTAGCCGTTGCCATTGCGGCGGCCGGCGTTTGTGCCGCACCCGCCGTCATGCCCGCCCCGCGCAGGCTGGTGGAGAAGGAAGGTGTTTTCGTATGCAAGGGCGCGGCCGTCGCCGCGGCGCGCTATGAGACGGACTCCTCCATCCCTCGCGAGGGCTATCGCATTTCCGTGACGGAAAAAGGAATTGCGATCGCCTCATCCGATGCGGCGGGCCGATTCTATGCCGTGGAGACCCTCAAGCAGCTTGAGAGCTCCGGTAGGGGCGTCACCAGGGTTCCGTGCGTCGAGATCGAGGATTCTCCGCGCTACCGGTGGCGCGGGTTCCATCTGGACGAATGCCGCCACTTCTTCGGCAAGGAGGTGGTGAAGGAGATTTTCGATCTCATGGCGCGCTACAAGCTCAACCGCTTCCACTGGCATCTCACCGAGGATCAGGGCTGGCGCATTGACGTGCCCGGCTATCCCGAGCTCGTGAAGTACGGCGCTGTCCGTCCCGCGAGCGTCAAGCACGGCAAGAGGGCAGTTAAAGGTTCCAAGGCCGACGCGGACAAGCTCAACGGAGTCAAGTACGGCCCCTACTTCTATACCGAGGCCGATCTCCGCGAGATCGTGGAGTACGCCAGGGAGCGCCATATCCAGATTGTGCCGGAAATCGAGCTTCCCGGGCACGTATACGCCGCGCTTGCGGCTTATCCGCAGTATGCCTGCTGCCCGGAAAACCTGACCGAGCGCACTCCGCGCCTTGTGTGGGGGATCGAAAAGGACGTCCTCTGCCTCGGCAACGACGAGGCAATCAAGTTTATGGAGAACGTTCTCGACTACGTCTGCAGGATCTTCCCCGGCGATGTCATCCATATCGGCGGCGACGAATGTCCGCAGGTGCGATGGCAGACCTGCCCAAAGTGCCAGGCGCGCATCAAGGCCGAGGGGCTCAAGGACCATCACGATCTCCAGCCGTGGATCACGCGCCACTTCGTGAAGTTTCTCGAGGCCAGAGGCAAGAGGGCGCTCGGGTGGGACGAATATCTGCTTGGCGACATTCCGAAGAGCGCCATCGGCATGAGCTGGCGCGAGAGCCGCAGCGGAGCCGGGCACGAGCTCGTATCCGGCGCGGCGGCGGCCACGCGCGGGCATGATGTGGTGATGACCCCGTGCAGCTATTGCTATCTCGATTACGGGCAGGGGCTTAAGGACGATCCCTTCTTCTACATCGGCGGCAGGGTTACGCTCGAGCGCTGCTATTCGTTCGATCCCTGCGCAGGCGTGCCTGAGGATGCGAAATCCCGCATTCTCGGCGGACAGGGCAACAACTGGACGGAATATACGTGGAACGAATTCGATCTTGCCTGGAAGGCCTGGCCGCGCATGCTTGCGCTTTCCGAAGTGTTCTGGCTCGGCGAGGCCAAGCCCGGATTCGCAGATTTCCTCAGGCGCGCCGAAGTCCACAGAAGCTGGCTTGTCCGCCACGGCGTCAATTGCGCTCCGCTCAAGTAGGCGAGGCGGGTTTCCCTGCGGATGCTGCCGCGGAGGGAGGAGGCAGAAGATGAAGGCATTGATACAAAGGGTTCTGGAGGCTTCGGTCGAGATTGAAGGCGTCGAGGCATCTTGCATAGGCCAGGGCTTTCTGGTGCTGCTGGGCGTTACGCACTCCGACACGGAAAAGGAGGCCGATCACATCGCGGAGCGGATTTCTGCTCTGCGGATTTTCGAGGACGAAAACGGCAAGACAAATCGCTCCGTCGTCGATGTAGGCGGAAGCGTGATTGTGGTTTCGCAGTTCACGCTTTATGCCGACACTTCGCAGGGGCGGCGTCCCGGGTTTTCGCAGGCGGCGCGCCCGGAGGTGGCGCGGCCGCTCTATGAACGCGTTGTCGCGAAGCTCCGGGCGATCCTCGGGGAGGAGAGCGTGGGGACCGGGCGATTCGGCGCCGACATGAAGGTCAGGCTTCTCAACGATGGCCCCTTTACTGTGGAGGTTCTTGCATGACGCGGCAGAGGGTGGCCGGCATGCCTGGCTACGGTGAATAGTTTGGGGGCCTGTCCCCATTGGAAGATTGGCATTTCATGATATCAATAAAGAATTCGAATTTATATGAATCTTTCTTCGCCAGAATGAAGCGACATCTGTCTTTCTAACCACAGTTATAATAATGCTATATGAATGCGCGGAAGATAGTAATTGTATGCGTTGGAGTAGGGACAATGAAGGGTCAGAGCTTATTGACACTTTCCTATTGACACAGTAAAATTGATACAGTAGCAGAGTTTTTGGTATAATGCCCGCATGAGAAAGAACAGGGTTATCGAGCATAACAGGTGCTCTCACCTTGTCAGCTGGCTTTCTCGCCCGGGCGTTCTTCCTTGACGACGAGGAGAAGGACTGCTCGGTTGCGCTGATGCGCCGTGTAGAGGCAGGAGTACAAGTTAGCATGAGTTACTGTATCAATAGAGCTGTATCAATAAGCTGACCCTTTTGACCCCCAAGTTCGCATTTGCCTCCGGCGGCGATTTCCCTATAGACGGGGCCGCACCCCCGAAGCTGGTGGTCCATTGCGGCGGCTGCATGCTCACGCGTCGCGCGGTGATGGCGCGCCTTCGCAAGTGTGCAGAGCTTGGAGTTCCAGTAGTAAATTACGGGGTGGCGATAGGGCTCATGCACGGCATCGTGGCCAACCCCGAGACATGCATGGTGGAGCGATAGGCTTGCGGAAAGAATTCGGCGGGAGTATAATATCGGCTATGAAAACATATATGACTTTAGGTACGTGTTCCAAGGCGATCAACTACGAAGTGGTTGATGGCGTGGTGACGAAGTGCGAATTTGTGGGCGGCTGTCCCGGCAATACGAGAGGCGTGGCCAGGCTTGTCATTGGCCGCAAGGTCGAAGACGTCATCGCATTGCTGAAGGGGATATCCTGCCGCGGCAACACCTCCTGCCCCGACCAGCTCGCCCGGGCTCTGGAGCAGGAACAGGGATTGGTGGTGTGAGAGGAGCGGCGTATAAACACAATAAAGGGGATTCCTGGTTTGCCTATTACAGAGGAGATTTTTGCATTGGCAGAAAAGTTGCTAGAGGCTACTGCGGTCAAGTTTGCAACCTTTCGTGAATACTGTGCTGATCTCATGAAGTACCAGTCGGAGACACATCCAGAATTCACAAATGAGCAGATTGCTGTAACATCGGCCGTCTGATATGGTATAATGTTGACAATTTAAGCCGTATGGCAGGCAAGTGTCGGCGGCTATATCGCTTTGGGCGACGAATGATCTTTTATAGAGGCAGGTTTGCTTGCATGGAACCTGCCACCAGCCTGAAGAGTGGGTGAGTTGGGAGTGAGGGAGTGGGTGATTCTAACTGCTAAC
>JAGBZQ010000020.1 GCA_017628165.1 Kiritimatiellia bacterium
CAGATGAAGGCTGTCGGCGAGGTTATGTCCATCGGCAAGACTTATAAGGAGACGTTCCAGAAGGCCATCCGTGCGCTTGAGCGCGGTCGTGCAGGTCTCGGTTTTGCCAAGGATTTCCATGAGCGTACGCTTGACGAGCTTTTAAACATGCTCTCAGTACCTAACTCCGAGCGTCACTTCCAGATGTACGAGGCTCTTCGCAAGGGTGCTACGAACGAGCAGATCTTTGCGCGCACCGGCGTCAAGGCCCACTTTGTCAACGAGATGCGCGAGCTTGTGGCAGAGGAGGAGCAGATTCTTGCATACAAGGGTTCGCTTCTTCCTGATGATCTGCTCGTCAAGGCTAAGAAGGACGGCTTCTCAGACAAGTATCTCGCTCAGCTTCTCGGTGTTCCCGAGAAGGATATCCGCGCTCAGCGCACCAAGCTTGGCTGTGTTGAGACATGGCACAAGGTTCCCGTCTCCGGCGTTGAGAACCAGGCTTACTATTATTCGTCCTACAACGGCGAAAAGAGTGACGTGGAGGTAAGCTCCAACCCCAAGAAGGTGATGATTCTTGGCGGCGGTCCAAACCGTATCGGTCAGGGTATCGAGTTTGACTACTGCTGCTGCCATGCGGCAATGGCCATGCGTGAGAAGGGTTATGAGACGATTATCGTCAACTGCAACCCCGAGACGGTTTCCACGGACTACGACACATCTGACAAGCTTTATTTCGAGCCTGTGACGGTGGAGGATGTTCTTCAGATTTACGAAAACGAGAAACCTGCCGGTATTATTGTCCAGTTCGGCGGTCAGACTCCGCTTAATATCGCCCGCGGACTTCAGGATGCCGGATGCAAGATTCTCGGCACGTCCGTTGATTCCATCGATGATGCGGAGGATCGCGATCTTTTCCATTCTATTATGGATCGCCTCGGTATTCCTATGCCCGAGTCTATGATGGCGAGCGATCTTGAAGGTGCAATCAAGTGTGCTGAGAAGCTTGGCTATCCGCTCATCATTCGTCCGTCCTTCGTTCTCGGCGGGCGTGGCATGGAGGTCATCTATGATGAAATCATGCTACGCGAGTATGTGGCCAAGGCAGTGGGCGTCACGCCCGATCGTCCGCTTTATTTAGACCGCTTCCTTTGCCACGCCATTGAGTGCGAGGCTGACGCGCTCTCTGACGGTACGGATGTGTTCATTCCGGCCATCATGCAGCATATTGAGCTTGCTGGTATCCATTCGGGTGACTCTGCGTGCGTCCTTCCCCCGGAGGGCATCAGCGAGTCCACGAAGGCCACTATTCTCGATTATACGCGCCGTATAGCCAATGAGCTTAAAGTGGTGGGCCTCATGAATATGCAGTTTGCCGTGGAGGATGAGAAGGTCTATGTCATTGAGGCCAATCCGCGCGCATCGCGCACGGTTCCGCTCGTTTCGAAAGTGGCTGGAATCCAGATGGCATGCATCGGAACGCGCCTTATGCTCGGCGAGACCGTGAAGTCTCTCGGGCTTGATAAAAAGCGCATGATTCCATATTTTGGCGTTAAGGAGGCCGTTCTCCCGTTTGACAAGTTCCCGGAGGTGGATCCTGTCCTCGGCCCTGAGATGCGCTCTACCGGTGAAGTTCTCGGTCTTGCGGAGACGTTTGGCCTTGCGTATTTCAAGTCCCAGGAGGCTGCTCTCTCGCCGCTTCCTACCGAGCCTGGTAAGATTCTCGTTTCTCTCTCCGAAAAGCCCGTCGGCGCGGCGGCCGCCATCAAGGCGTTTGTCGAGCTTGGCTTTGAGGTTGTGGGAACAGACGGAACGATTGAGTATCTCAAGAAGAACGGTGTGGACGGTGCGATTATCTCCAAGATTGGCGAGGGTCGCCCTGATGTTCTTGACGCAATCAAGAACCGCGAAGTCAAGCTTATCATCAATACTCCGAGCGGCAGGCGTGACGCACGCGCCGATGATTGCCGCATCCGTCAGGCCGCTATCAAGTACAAGGTGCCGTATCTTACAACGCTCGCCGCCGCGAAGGCTGCGGCAGAGGGTGTTTCCGCTGCGATGAGGGGATTGGGCGAAGTCCGCTCTCTTCAGAGTTATCACGCTTCTATCGTATAATTATCGTCCGGTGGTTGGAGCCGTTCCAAGCGATTTAGAAAAGTGCATCGATCATATAACAAAAGGAAAAATATAACATGACATAAAAAAACTCTATATCTCCAGAGTAAGGAGGCAGACATGAACCTTAACGCGTTACAGGTCTTCCAAACTGCAATTAACACGAACGTGGCGGCAAAGCCCGGCGTTCGTGTTGGAATATCATCAACCAACTCCCCGAACTGGAGAGTAGAGACGAGGCCGGCGTCCAATCCTGAGGAAAACAACAGGATCCGCCTTGCCTTCAAAGAGGCGCTCGTAGATGCATTTGATGTAGAGCGGCTTGACGAGTTGCCTGCTGAAGTAAGAAGCGTCCTTAAGATTAGGGATTTTAAGATCTCCAAGGATGGAGCTGTCACTAGCAAGTGTCCTTTGACGATGCGGCGCATCAGGGCTGTTATGGCTGCTGTTGAGAAGGTAGCTGCCATGACTGCCAAGGATGACGTGGAGCGTACTGAAATTCAGAATGCCTTCAGGTCGCAGTTTTCCAATTCCGAGATTGTCTGCAAGGGTCTGGCGCGGTATGCGATTCTTTCAGGCAAGGATCCTGTTATGATTCCTATTGGGAAAGGAAAACGTATCCCAGTTCCGTTCTCTGCGCTCAAGGCATACACCAAAGGTATTTCTCAGAAAGAGCTTCCCGCGAAAGTGGACGCCATCGTGACTCAGGCCGAACGTGATGTTTTTACGGGAGCGGCGCTTTACGAGGAACTTCTTTCCGGTAAAGAGTGTGTTGTGTCCAAAGAGAATTCCCGCGCTTTGCGCCATTATATGGCTGTCGTGGCAATCTCGTCCGGCAAATACAGGAACCGCGTGATTTCATTTGAGGATCCGGACGGACGCATTGCCGATTATCTCAATACGGTTGAGCCTGGCGCTGCAAAGCGTGTTTTCGCGAACGATTCTTCGCATAAGAGCTTAGATCATACGGTGATAACCGCGGAAATCGAACTTCCCGGAGTGAAGTGCGATATTATGCGCATACGCGATGTGGACAGCTTCTACCAGAAACTCAAGGCGAATCCTTTCGCTTCTTCCATTCTATCCCGCAAGACCGCATACGGTTCTTTGACGGTGGCGCAGATGTATGCCAACGCCAAGGCCGAGCTTGCCCGCATTTCCACCGTCGGGGAGGAGGAGATGCTCATAGAGGCTTCTAAGGAGCTTGAAGCCCGTGGTGCTCCGCGGCCTTATTCAATGGTTCAGATAGGTTCCACCCGCGCCGCCGACAACTGCTATGATTTGCGCATGAGAATATGGGAATTTCTTGCCTGCGTCGAATCGCATACGCCGCCGCTTGATCATCTGGGAGATCGCATCGGAGATGAAGTCGTGCTCTCCAAGGATGAAATTGCAGGATTGATTCCGGAGCAAAACAAGGATTACGTCCTTTCTCCGAGGGCGCTCTCGGAAAAGGGGGCTGCAAATACGCTTCAGAACGGCGAATTGCGGCAATCTCCAGGTGTTGGGTTTAGGTTCTCTGAAATCACAAGCAATGATCCGCTTGCTTATGTCAAGGTTTGCGGATTTGGGGATCTTTCCAACGGAGCGGCGAGGCTTTTTGAGTGTATGCGCTTGGGGTGTCTTCCCAACGGTGCAGATAAGCCGCCAGACGGAGATGTTTCGACAGATGGCGTGCATCTCACGAGAGAGGCTTCGGAGTATATTAAAAAGCTTGATGTGAAATTCCTCTCTCTTATGGCGTGGTATCTTGAGTCCGGCGCGTTCAAGGAGGATAATGCCTATCTTCTCCGCAAGGAGTTGGGGCTTGGCGCTGTCCGCGAGCGTCCTTTCTGGAGCGCCGTCATGAACGGCGGCTCGGAATTGATGAAGGTTAGCCCTGAGGTTCTGAGATGTCTTTTCGATATGTTGAACATCGAGTTTAGGGATTGGCTTAATTTCAGGAGCCGTCTTGATTTCGTCTCCCCGCGTCCCGGGTATGAGGCGCGCGCAACATACAAGACACTTGGAGAGAAGGCGGCGGAATCATTGTGGGGTTTCGGCACGTCGGATATCGGCCTTATCTCGAAATTTATTCGGGACTGCGGATATAGCCTTGCTGATATTACGCCAGAGACGCTCGGCAAGCTTTCTGCGCTTTCTGCGCTCTGCGATTTTAAGCTTACCGAAGCGCCAACGTTCATTCAACGTCAGACAGCAAAGACCGTCTCCGAGGTGACCGCTGATGATTTGGCGTTTCTCTTCAACCTTAAGGTCAATGCCCGTTTGAATGACAAGGGGCAGACGTTGAAGGGTGATGCGAAGGTGATCCATTCCGTTCTCGGCGGGGATAAACTGCCGTCGTCTACGGATATGAGCGAACTTGATGTTATTTCGCTTCTTGATGTGATGCGGACTTTTGCGTCTGAAAAAACGCCGCAGAGTCTGCGCATTGTGGAGCTGATGGGAAAGAAAGTGTCGTTGCGCACGACTCTGGCCGGGACTCTTGTCTTTGGAGTGGACGGATATGAGTTTCGTGCCGCAAAAACCCCCAAGGAGTTTATCGAGTATTTGGAAGATGACATCCTTGCGAACATGGATCGCTATGGGACGCACGCCATAATTCGTATTCTTCCCGAGATACGGGGAGCGGATTTGAGCGGCGATCCCGTAGCGCGAAGCCGTTCGCGCGAACTGTGTCTCAGGTTCTTGCGGGGAGCGGCGGGGATTGACGTGGCGTCTCTCTCCACGGTTAGCACGAGAAAGATCTTTTCGATTGCCGACGGCGTCATTGATGGGCGTTATAAACTGCTGAGCGGGGAGCTTTCGCAGGATGCTCTCAATGCGATGCTTGACAAAGTCGTAAAGAAAGATGTGTTCACCAGCAAGGAGGCGAGCGCTCTTTACAAGGATCTCGAGAGGGTAAGGCAGGCGGGGAATGATATTCCTGTAAATATTGTCCGCCAGCAGCCCGCTTCCCCTGTGAGTGCCGATCGTGCCGCCGAAAGAAGGGTTTGCGCCTTCCTTGCCGATATCGTCCTTGATTCGGATACCTACGAGTTTGATCTTTCGCACAAGAAGGAATTGCCGGAAGAGAGATTTCTTAGGATTATGCGCAAGAATATCGATGTCATAGTGGAGATCGTAAAAAACCCCGATCTCATCATGACGGCTCCGGGAGGCGCGGCTGGCGTGTTTTGGGGATTTTGGGGGAAATTGCTGCCCTCTATTCCCGCGAAGCTTTTAAGCCAGGACGATCAGATTCTTAAGGCGGATATCCTGTTCATCATGGATACCGCCATGAAGTCAAACGCGGAGCGCCGTCGGGCCGTATTGGGGCATGTTGAATCGCAGGGGCTTAAAAACGGCTTCAAAATATTCAAGGGAAATGCTTTGTTCGCCGCATCGGAGGCCTTCGGGCAATGCATCGGGAATATAGACAATACCATTATGGCGGCCGTCAAAGGGACGATGCACGAGGTTGAGCAGCGTCTTGTTGCCGCAGTCGGCAACGGCATTGTTGAGGAATCGCAAGATCCAATCTGGGCGCAGACGTTTGATGAAATCATCGGCAGTGCAATGCTCGATATACGCAGTGGATACGGAAAGTTCATGTATAACGTGCTTTCCACGTATTTTACCGGTTCCTCTCCGCTTGAGCAGCGCAGGATGGTGGCGCAACTTCTCCGCAATGTGGATTCGGGTTCAAGCGATGCCGCAGTGGTAGGTGAAGTGTTCAAGGGTGCAGGACCGCTGCTCCACAAGATGTTGCAGGGCCTTCCCGCTCTTTCTCTTGGGCCTGAGCTGGCCGACGCTCTTAAGGACATGAAGTCTAATTTGACTCCGATACCCGAGTCTTATGTCAAAGCATGTATGATGCAGATCGTTGAACGATCCGAAGGGCAGATTCTTTCCGTGACGGTGGAGCGTTCGCTTGGAGCTGCATCCGTAGGTCAGGCGTTCCTGTGCAAAATGACAACACTTGAGCATCCGCAGGGTGAGGAGTGTGTGGTCAAGATTTTGCGCCCGGACGTAAAGACAGTGATCTCAAGAGAACGTGCTATCTTCGAGGCGGCTGCGGCAAAGGTTCCCGGGATGGAGAAAACGTTCAGCGGGCAGTTCGCGCGCATTCTCGAGGAGCTTGACTTTACGCTCGAGGCTACGAACATAAACTTTGCGCGGAATGTCTACGAGCAGCCGCCGTATTTAAGGCAGACGAGTCTCACGACGGGGAGGAATATCGAAACGCTTAATCTTGTGGATCTGCATTCGATGGAGCTTCATCCGCTGTCTACGCCTACAATGGGGACGCTTGTTCTCAAGAAGGCGCCTGGCGAGACGTATGATCACTTCATTGAAGGGGTTCGCGCGAAGATCGATGCTCTTCTCGGCGATTGCTACAGCGAAGAAGACGGGCTTTACCACTTCCCCGATCCTGCTCGTGCGGCATGTGCGAAAATACAGCTTGAGAATCTTTACAACGAGATTCTGATGCGCCAGAAGTATCTCATGGATCTCACGCGCAAATGGGTTCATGAAGGGCTTTTTGGAAACGGCTTCTATCACGGCGATCTCCATGCCGGAAATATAATGACGGACGGCAAAGGTCTTACCGTTATTGATTTCGGCAATGCCACTCATCTTAACGAAGCGGAGCGCAAGGAGGTTTTGCGCATGATAAGCGCGGCGCTTGTGGGGTGGAACGATATGTTCGAGACATCCTTTAAGGCTCTGCTCTCTCCGCAGGGGCTTGCCGCGTACAATGCGGCCAACAAGGACGGGCGGCTTTCCCGCGATATCGCCGAGGTTGTCAAGAAAGGTGTTCGCCTTGATGTCGGGGCGCGTATCGCCGCCGCATTGATGGTTATGCAGAGGTACGGCATAGAGGTGCCCAGCTCTGTATACAACTTCAACCAGTGTCAGCTCAGATTGGGGAACACGGTGGACACGATGAATGCGCTTATGTACGACATCGCCGAGAAGATGCGCCAGTTGTCCATGTCTACCATAGATGCTGCTCTGGTTCCTGAATGTCAGAACCTTGCGTTGATGAATGCTCTTCTCATGAACACAAGATCGTTTCAGGAGATATCCCGCCCGGGGTTCAGCCTGTCTCAGCAGGTTGAGCTTCTTGAGATGCTTAAAGGGGCTCTTGCGGACTATAAGCAGAACGGGCGGTACGTGGAAAGCGGCATAGCGCGCATTATGGCTGATATTGAAAACGAGAGTGTCATGCGGAAGATGTTTTTCCCTCTTGCGCATCAGCTTTCGCAGTTGCGCAGGCTTTCGACGCTCTCTGCCGAGCCGCGTGTTCTCCAGAATGCGGGGGGCGGATTCAATCTGCATAAAGCGTGCGAAGCGTATATGAAGAATGATACCGTCCAGACCCGAAGGATGTTGGCGTTGTCTTTTATCGATGCGATAGAGGATGTCGTGATATCTCTCGAATCCTTCTGCACCCCGAGGCGGCTTACGGCACCGGAAACGTTTCTTGATGCTGTGGGTGATTCTGTTTCCGATAGCATCTATACGGTGCGTACAACGCTCGGCAACGTGACGTCGATGAATGTCGTTCGCGAGCAGGATGCTGACGATAAGCGCATTGATGAGGCCAAGGCGCGGATCAACGCTGCTAATTCGTCGGTTGTGCATTATGCGGCCGATAACGCCGATGCCGGTCTTTCCAGAGCGGATCTCATGAAAATCCGCTCTGTGGCGAAAAATATTTTCTTTCCGTTCGATATGCCCGGTATTGACGGGCGGAGCGTATGGAAGGGGAATGCTGATTCGCGCGCCAAGGTCCTTGCGGCTATGAAGGTTGTGGTGCGGCGCATCATCAAGGAGTTGAAGTGTCAGGGAGTCCTCTCGGATGATTCTCCCTTGGTGCGTCAGCGTATAGCGATTCATGTTGCGATAGAGTTTGTCGCGGCGCGAATGGGCGGGTTGTCTACTGCTTTTAAGGGCTGGAGCAATTCAGAGAGAATGAATCTTCTCGTGGAATTGCAAGACGTTGAAGGCGACGGAGCAAAACGCTTCCCGATTGCGGAGGCATTTCTCTATCTTTTCGGCGACAGACCCGCCGCATAAGCAAAGGAGGTGCTGCAATGACTTTCAATGATGTTGTAGATACTCTCGGCCGGAGGCTGGGTGTAGATATTGTTGCCCAAGACGGCAATGCGGTTATTTCCATTGATGAAATGGAAGTGGCAATGCAGGAGATAGAGGCGATTGGCGGATTTTGCCTTATCGGCGAAATTGGAGAAGCGCCTCCTGGTGAGGAACGGGAGGTGATGGCAGCCTCTCTCGCCGCGAATCATCTCTTTCAGGGAACTGGAGGTGCAACGATTTCGCGTGATTCCGTATCAGGAAAGTTCTTTCTTTGCCGATATGAGCGCCTGGACTTTCTTGATGCGGGAAAAACATTCGAAATGTTGGAGAGATTTGTCGATACGCTCGATATTTGGCGCCGGACATTTGAGAATTTTTATTCAGAGGGGGTGCTAAACGCCGAGTCTGAAGGGGATGATGCTCAAATGAACTGGATATACTTGCGAAAAGTTTCTTAAAAAACGGAGATTTTTTGCTGATATAAAAAAATATCGTTAAAAAGATAAAAAATCAAATTTCCCCCTTGCATTATGTAAGGGGGATTTGATATAATATTGCCACTTTCAGGAACGCGGGGGTCGTGGCGCAATTGGTTAGCGCACTGGACTGTCGATCCGGGGGTTGCGGGTTCGAGCCCCGTCGACCCCGCCAGTACGGAAAGTCGCGAGATTGCCTCGTGGTGTAATGGTAGCACCGCAGATTCTGATTCTGCTTGTTGGGGTTCGAGTCCCTGCGAGGCAACCATTAAAGTAGAAGAAGCCGCGTTAGACGCGGTTTTTTTGTTTTTATGTTTCCCACTTAATCTTCAATGGGGCCCGGTTCCCCGTGAGCTCTCCCACGAGATTTGCTGAATTTTGGTATAATTTGATATAATATTGAAAATAAAATATTAGAGGTGCTTATGACTTTCTTTAAAAAACTTCCTCCAAGCGAAACAAAGCTTTTAGACAAGGCGGAGATCGATCGTAGATATCGCTTCCGTCGGTGGACTCTTGTGCCTACGATTACGCTTGGCTATTCGCTTTATTATGTATGCCGTCTTGCGTTCAGCGCTACGAAAAAGTCTCTCATCGATTCCGGCACTTATTCATCGGTCGAAGTCGGTTGGATTGGTTCTGCAATGCTTATCGCATACGCTGCAGGCAAGCTGTTCAATGGCTTTCTTGCTGACCATGCAAACATCCGCCGCTTTTTCAGTTTTGCTTTGCTTGTCTCATCTATTGCAAATTTCCTCGTAGGGCTTCATCTTCCTGCGATGATGCTTGTGGGCGTCTGGGGGGTGAATGGATATTTTCAGGCGGCTGGTGCGCCAAACTGCGTTGTCGGCATAACGCGTTGGTTTCCTTCCAAAACGCGTGGCACATGGTATGGCGTATGGAGCGCAAGTCACGGTATCGGAGAGGCGCTCGGGTATATTATCACCGCATTTGTCATTGTTTCATTCGGATGGATGTGGGGCTTTAGGTGCGCGGCGCTTTTTGGTCTTTTCGGGGTTGTTATCGCATATCTTTTTATGCGTGACTCTCCGGAGAGCGAGGGTTTGCCAAGCGTCGCTGAGTACGAGGGATCTCGGACTGCCACATCCAACGCGCAGAAGTCCGTAGGCGGAGCGCAATGGAGCGTTCTTAAGAACTGGGCGGTGTGGATGATTGCTCTCGCGGCGCTTTTCGCCTATATGAGCCGTTATGCGATTATCGACTGGGGAATGTATTTTATGCAGGAGAAGAAGGGATATGAAGTTACCGATGCTGCATATATAATCGGAATAAATTCCATAGTTGGCGGCATAGCGAGTATTCTTTGCGGCTGGATTACGGACAAGTTCTTCGGCTCGCGCCGCAATGTCGTGGCTCTTGTCTGCGGTATTCTCAACGTTGTCGCTCTCTCGCTCTTTATGTTCTCCCCGGGCAGGAATCCTGTGATTGACACGGTGGCGATGGTACTCTTCGGAATTGCTATTGGCGTTCTTCTTACATACTTTGGCGGACTTATGGCTGTGGACCTTGTTCCCAAGGCTGCGGCTGGCGCAGCGCTCGGCGTTTGCGGAATGGCGAGCTATGTGGGTGCGGCGCTTCAGTCGTTTGTGAGCGGCTATCTTATTCGCGCAAAGGACGATCCGCTCTCTCAGGTCAATCGTTTTTATGACGTGACCGTCAATGCTTTCGGACGCAGCTTCACGTTTGATTGGATTGCGCTTTTCTGGATCGGAGCGGCCGTTCTTTCCATCGTTTGCGCTCTAACGGTCTGGAATGCCCGTGCGGAGGAAGAGTGATTTTTTGGCAGGATGGTTATGGTCAAGGCTAAAACATCGCTTTCGCTTGTTTCCTTGGGGTGCGCCAAGAATGCTGTCGATCTTCAGGTGATGGTAGGCAATCTCCTCAAGGACGGAAGTGTTCTTTCGTCTGATCCTGACAGGGCGGATGTGGTAATCGTCAACACCTGTTCGTTCATTGCTTCGGCGCGCGAGGAGGCGGAAAGTGAAATTCTTCGCGCACTTGAGTTGAAGGCTCGCGGCAATTTCGGCAAGGTGGTTGTTACGGGGTGTTATCCTGAGCGCTATCCAAAGGCAAAGGCGAAATTTCCCGGTGTAGATGTCTGGCAGGGCGTTCCATCCGAATGGATAGAGCCAAAGATGCCGGAGCTTAGATTTACCGGTAAAGCTTTTGCTTATCTGAAGATCGCAGAAGGCTGCTGCCACAAGTGTGCATACTGCGCTATCCCGTCGATTCGCGGCAAGTTCAGGTCTCGTCCAATGGATCAGATATTGCGCGAGGCCAAAGCGCTTGTGAAAAGCGGCTGCCGCGAGCTTAATATTGTAGCGCAAGATCCGATGCTTTACGGATGCGATTTCAAAGACGGCACCCGCCTTACAGATCTTCTCTGGAAGCTTGACGCCATCAAAGGCGAATTTTGGATTCGCGTTCTTTATAGCTATCCGAGTGAGATTACCGAGGAGTTTGTGGACTGGCTGAACAATGCTCGCCACGCCGTCAAATATGTGGATGTGCCGCTTCAGCATACCGATCCCGTAGTGTTGGCGAAGATGAACCGCAAGGGTGCAATTGAAGCGTCCCTTTCGGTGGCGGAGATTTTGCGCGAGGCGGTTCCCGGAATTACACTTCGGACAACGGTTATCACAGGTTTCCCGGGCGAGACCGAGCGTCGTTTCAACGCGCTCCTCGCAGATATGCGCAGGATGCAGTTTGATCGTCTCGGCGCTTTCGCGTTTAGTCCGGAGAAGGGGACGAAGGCCGCGAAGATGTCTTCGCGTCCTTCGCGGGCCGTCGCCCAGGAGCGTGAGCGTCTCGTTATGAAAGAGGCCGAGAAGCGCTGGAAGGTGAAGGCTGGGAAGCTTGTGGGATCCGAGAGCGTCGCGCTTGTCGTGGCTCCTGGCGTGGCACGAATGCCGTCGCAGGCTCCCGATGTGGATGGAGTTGTTTATCTTCTTGATTCTCGCAAGGCCCGAAACGTGGAGGTTGGTGAGTTTATCAACATTCGCATTGAAGGAGTTTCTGGTTTTGACTTTGAGGGTGAAGTTATATGACGGGGTATATTCCATTCGTGAACGAAGATGTTGCTTCGCGCGATCTCAAGTATTATATCTTTGACTGGGATGACAATATCCTCCACATGCCCACGAAGATACGCATGGAGTATCGCGGTGATGATGACGGCGAATGGTGCCCTGTGGAGGTTTCAACATCCACTTTTTCGCTTATAAGAACAGATACCGATCACTATCGCCCGCCGCAGAACGGAGGTTGGGATGAGGCGTTCCGCAATTTCGCCGATTCTGAGGAGAAGACGGCGCCGAATACTTTTCTTGAGGATACGATGGCGGCTCTCGCCAAGGTGGCGGCTGGAGAGAAGCCATCTCCGAGCTACAACACGTTTCGCAAGACGCTGATAGAAGGGCGCATATTTGCCATAGTCACCGCGCGTGGCCATGCGCCGGAAACGATAGAGAAGGCTGTCCGGCTTTTTATAGAGAACGCGCTTACTCCATTCGAGCGTGATACGATGATGTCGAATTTAAGAGGGTACCGCAAATGGCTCGATAAGGTGGAGAAGTTTGGTACGGACGAGGAAGAGCTGGATTACTACCTTTCGATGTGCCGTTATTCGGCCGTTACTTATCACGGATTCAAGAAACGCATGGCGAACGACCCTATTTACAAGGAAAAACTCGCCGTGGCTACGACTGCTTCAAGGCCGGAGCTTGCCAAAGAGTTTGCAATCCGGGATTTTGTGGAGCATGTCTTTCACATGTTGCGCAGGACCGGAGGTCTCAACCGTTTTGTGGCAATTGGTTTCTCGGATGATGACAAGGGCAATGTCAAGAGCGTTTCGCGCTATATCCGCGCCGAGCTCTCCCGCCGTTTCGAGGGTATAAAGTTTGTGGTGTATGATACGTCAGACAGGTCGCTTTCAAAAGGGCGCAAGGTGTGCGTGTCGGGGCAGATGAATCTGCCGGGATTCTGAGGAGGCGTGTAATGAAAGGAAATACCAGACGGGCAGCAGCGTTCGCGATGGTCAGGTGGCTTCAGACGCATGATTTTCCGCAGTCGCTTTTGCCGCGCGGCGAGGGGCGTGCTGAAGTGCAGGATATGCTATTTACGGCCATACGCAGGCTCAGGCCCTTGAGGAAGGTTTTAGGAGAGCTCCTGCCTAAATGGCCAAAGGGCGAGCTTGAGGCTTTGCTGTATATTGGCGCGGTGCAGATTCTTTATATGCCGTCCATTCCTGATTTTGCCGCAGTGAATGAGACTGTGGAGGCTGCCAAGGTATGCGAGAACAGGAGCATAGCCAGAGTCGTCAACGGAACGCTCCGCAATCTCATCCGCCGCAAGGAGGAGTTTCTTGAGATGCTTGCCGCTTCGCCCCTTGAAGTGCGCGAGAGCCTTCCCACTCAGCTTGCCCGCCGCTGGACGGAGCGCTATGGCGCAGAAGGCGCCGAGGCGCTTGCGGTGTGGCACAATACGCCCGCGGAGACTTTTCTTGCATATCCCAACGGAGAATACAAGCTTTTGCCGAGGGCCATGAAGGTGGAGAATATGGACGGCTTTACCTCTGGAGGCTTTATAGTGCAGGATCCTGCCACACGTTTTGCGGTCGATCTCATATCTCCGGCGGGCGGAGAGAGGATTCTTGACGCATGCGCCGCGCCTGGAGGCAAGGCTATACAGATGGCATGGCGTGGCGCAGATGTGACTGCCTGTGAAGTGAATCCCGCCCGCAGGCGAAAGCTTGAGGAGAATATCGCCCGCACTAAAGTGCCGATAAAGGTGATCTCCGAGCTTTTTGGCGGTCCGTACGACAAGATTCTTGTTGATGCTCCGTGTTCGAATACGGGCGTTCTTCGCCGCAGGCCTGACGCCCGCTGGAACTGGACGGAGGATAAGCTTCGCCAGCTCGTCGCTCTTCAGGCGGACATTTTAGATGTTGCGGCGAAGCTTCTCGTCCCTGGAGGGCGGCTTGTCTATTCCACTTGTTCCAATGAGCCAGAGGAGAATGCAATGCAGGTGGAGGCGTTTTTGGAGCGTCACTCTGAATTTTCTTTTGTAGAGGCCACAGAATCCGTACCGTTCGATTCTGGCTGTGACGGCGCATTCGCCGCTGCGATGATCAAGCGGTAAGGCGTTTAAATGGCGTAATTGGTCAAGAGAGCCGAAATTTGATATACTTCCCATTATGCTTGAAGTTCGCAATATCGCCTTTTCATATCGCACTAAAGAAGTGCTGAAAGATGTCTCTTTCGTCGTTTCACCCGGCGAAACCGTGTGCATTGTCGGTGATAATGGAGTTGGGAAGTCTACTTTGATGCGGGTTCTTGCTACTGTTCTTATGCCAGACGGCGGCAGTATTAGGATTGACGGCAAGGATGCTTTGCGAAATCCCGTGAGATATCGCCGTGAGATAGGTTTTCTTCAGGAGGATCCGGCGCTCTACGATGATATGACGGTCAAAGACTACCTCACGTATCGCGCCAGGCTGAAGGGTGAGCCAGATAAGCGGATTCGCCGCAGAATCGGCGAGGCTTCCGAGGTTTGCCGGTTAAGGGCGCTTATGGCGCGGCAGATCCGCAACCTTTCATTCGGCGATAAAAAGCGTGTTGCGCTTGCGGACGCCATGCTTCTTAGGCCACGCGTCGTTCTTCTTGATGATGTTCTTGCCGGGCTTGATTGCTCGATGCGCGAAGCCGCCGGCGAGATTATCTCATCGGTTGCCGCTTTTTCGAACGTGATAGTCACAGGGCATGAAATTGCAGACCTCGCTAAGTGGACTACCAGATTTATTGTTCTCGGATCCGGGCGGATAACAGCATCTATATCTACGGCCGGAATGGAATGTTCAAGCGTCGTATCTCGTGTTGAGGCGGCATTGAAGGGTGGTGAGGCATGAGCCCTGTCGGCGTTACGTTCCGCAGAACGTTCGGTATGATTTCGGGGCTGTATGTGACGGCTCTTTCCGTAGCGGGATTTCTTGCCGCAAGCGCCGCACTTTTCGCTTTCAATCTTGATATGGGCGAAGGCGGGCTTTCTTCCCTCGCATCGCTGTGGGCTCTTTCCGTTGCTCCGGTTCTGCCTGTTCTGGCGGCACTTGCCGGGATGGAGGTTTGGAGCGATGAGTTAAAGACTGGCCGCATCGATATTCTTCTTTCTTCTCCTGTCAGCGAAAAAGATCTTGTTAAAGGGAAGTTCTGGGGAGTGTGGGCGCTTACGATGGTGGCTTTGTCGATTTCTCTCGTTTCGGCTTTTGTTTTTCTTGATTTCTACGCGCCTTCGTTTTTTGAGGTCTCGTCCCTCTGGGGTTTTATACCGGCTTTCACGCTTTTGGCGTTTCAAAGTGCATTGTGGTCGGCTGTCGCGGTGGCGGCAAGTGCTGTTTTCCGAAATGCGGCGGGAGCCGCGGCCACGACAATTTTCATTCTTGTGGCTTTTCCGCGTGTAATATGGCTTGCTCTCTCGCACTGGACGCGTGGCGGACGCATCGTCTTGGGGGATTTTCCTCTTGATGCCCACGCGTTTGATTTCGCTTCTGGGCTTCTGGGTGTCGGAACTCTTTTTTCTTACGCAATCTTAACTTTCTTCGCGCTTTTTGCGGCGGAGCGCGTTGTTGCCTTCAGACGCTTCAGGGGCCGGAGGCAGAGGCTTCAGCGTTTTTCAATGGGGCTTTCTATCGTGCTTGGTTTCGTGCTTTCTTTTTTGGCGATTTCTCTCGCGAGCAGGATGGATCTTTCGCTTGATATGTCTGTGGCGGGGTCTGGGGAGACGCGTTTTTCGCCCGGAACGCGGGAGATTCTCTCGCGTGCTCACGGATCGATATCGATCACTGTGTTTTTGGAGCGCTCTGATCCGCAGTTCCGTCATGTAGGCCATTTTCTCCGATCGCTCAAGCGGGAGGCTGATTCCACCGGAGGCGTAGTCCTTGAAATAAAGTATGTGGATCCTATTTTAGATACGGGTGAGGCACTGCGTCTCGTTCGTGCTGGGGTGGAGAAGGCAAGTCTTGTTTTCGAGCGCGGCGAGCGTATCGCCCATGTGCTCAGGATCGCTGACGGTTACGGAGAGCGCGAGTGCGTGGCGCTTATTGAGCGCATGGCCTCGCCGCTTATTCGCAGTTCTGTTTATTGGACCGTCGGACATGGCGAGGCCTCCTTCGGCAATTATGCATTTGACGGCTTAAGCGATATCGCCCGCAATCTGGCTCTTGACGGATATGAGCACAAGACTGTGAATTTGGCTGATAGTGCATCTCAGATCGGTTCTGATTGCGCGCTTTTGATCGTGGCCGGAGCGCGCACTGATTTCTCGGCGCGCGAAATTGAGAGGCTTGGAGCCTATCTTGAGGGGCAGGGCGATTCAAACGGAGGCGGTCGGCTTCTCGTTTTGGCTGATCGCGCGCTTACCAGAGGCATGGAGAATCTTCTTTCTCGCTGGGGGATCCTGTCGGAGAAAATCCACGCCTCTCAATTCCCCACCGTCTCAGGCACTGACGTAGTGGCTTCGCAGTTCTCTGAGAGCCATCCGGTAAGCCGTCCGTTTCAGGGGTATCAGGTTGTGTTAGAGACGCCGGTGGCGTTCAAGCCATCTGCAATGGCCACAGAGGGATCTACAGGGGCCGACCGCAAAAAATATTCCGATATTCTCTCTGCCGGCAAAACATGCTTTGCCGCGGCGGTAGAGCGCGGCGGAAATGGCAAGGATTTGGCAATCCGTCCTACGCGAATTGTCGCCATCGGAGATGTGGGGTTCGTCCTCAACGGCAAGCTTAGATCTTCGGCAAATGCCAACAGAGATTTCTTTTTGAATGCGGTGAAGTATCTTTCGGGGCGTGATTCCCTGCCGGCGTCCGGATCTGAGGCTTCGCGCCTTGTAACAGGCATGACCCGCTCTGACCGAGCGTCGTTTGCCATGGCCTCGGCGCTGTGGCTCCCTATCGGTCTTTTTGCTCTTCAGGCTCTTCTCATTGCTCGGAGGAGGCGCGGAAAATGAGTTTGCGCAAGACGAATATCCTTCTTTTCATCGGCGTCGTTGCCCTTGCCGGCATTCACGCCTATCAGCATTTTAATCCCGGAGATCGCGGCAGCAAGCTTATCCGCCGTGTCTCCCTTTTTGACAGGGCGGTATATTCCGCAGGCAGTATAGAGATTGATCGTGCCGATGCCGAGGCGGTTGTTCTTCGCCGCGAAGGGGACAGATGGGCTCTTTCCCGGCCTTATTCGGCAGGAGCGGATAAGGATCGCATCTTGCAGCTTCTTGACGCGCTTGCCTTTGGACGCGTTATTTCATCGTATACGGATGCTGATCTTGCAAAGTTCGGTAAGACGAGAGGTGATTACGGTTTAGATAATCCAAGGCTTAAGGTGAGGGTCGCTTCCGCTGGCGGGGATCAGGTGCTTTCTTTCGGTCGCAAAACCCCCACGGGAGATGGAGTTTTTGTCTCATTGCAGAAAGACCGGAAAATCTATGTTGTAGACGCTGCGGTTTTTGATGCGGCGAATCTGTCGGCTGCGGACTTCCGCGATCATTCAATCGTTCCGCGGGAAATTGGATCCGTGGACGCTTTCGATCTCAAGCGCGGTCAACTTTCCGCCATGCGTTTTTCAAAGTCCGGCGAGCAGTGGAAGGTTTTCTCGTTGCGTGATTCCGAGGGCGAAAAGGTGGCCTCTGCCGTGAAGATCGACGAGTTCATTTCCTCGCTCGCAAAAGCAGAGGTGAAATCTTTTGTGTGGCCTGTCGGGGGGGCTGACGAGGCGGCCTCTCTCGCGTCTTCCGTTCTTGCCGGTTACGGACTCGACAGCGAAACCGGAGTGGCTTTAACGATTCGCGATAAGGTTTATTCTGACACCCACATAGTATTCGGGCGTGAGGCTTCTGACGGGCTCGTCTACGCTCTTGTCCACAATGAGAGTGCGATTGTGACGGTTGACGGCGCTCTCAAGGACATGGCGGCCAAATGGGACTTCACAGATTTGCGTCTTTATCCGTTCGATGCGGCCAAGGTGACGCGCTTCGCTTTCTCCGACGGCGGGGTGGAGTATGTTGTGGCCAGAACCGCGCAGGATGCCTGGCGCATTGATACGCCTGTTTCGGCGGCAGCCGACCGCGATGCGGCCGAGAAGATTCTTGGGCGCATCCTCACGCTCACGGCCGATGACAGGTGTGACGGCGGTATCTTTGTTTCGATATCTACGAATTCTGCTCCTGAGCGAATCAAGCGCGAGGCCGTTCTTGCCGACTTTGTGTTCGCCGATCTGCGCAGCCGCGAGATTTTCAGGGCCGCGCCTTCCGATGTCCGCAGAATTGTGGCGCTAAGGAAGGGGGCTGAGGCTGAGGCGGTTGTGTTTGACCGTGACTTGCGCACATGGAAGGTGGATTCTCCCGCGAAGAGCGCGCTTGTCAGAAAAGACGCGGTAGAGGGTATTCTCGGTTTGCTTGATCCCCTTACCGCTAAGCGTATCGTATGTTTGAAGGCTTCTGTTTCGGATCTTCACCGCTATGGATTGGCTGATCCCTGGTTTAAGCTGGCGGTGGATTTCTCGGCGGCGGATTCCTTAAGGCGCAATATTCTCGTGGGAGAGAAGGTTCATGACGGGTATTATGCGATGACAGGTGCGTTTGACGCCGTTTTTGTGATATCGGAAGAGGCTGTGGAGTCTCTTTCCGCGCGGCTTCTCACTGAATGATTTAATGAAAGGAAGAATATGAAATACGACAAGAATCATGCATTGCTGGAATGTTCCATTCCCGGCATCCCCTCCAAGAGCGGCAAGGTCCGCGATGTTTTTGATCTCGGAGACTCGCTGCTGATGGTTGTAACGGACCGCATCAGCGCGTTTGACGTGATCCTTCCGTCCGGCGTTCCGGACAAGGGCAAGGTCCTCAATGGGCTTTCGCTCTTCTGGCTCGAGTATCTCGGTGTCAAAAATCATCTCATCACGGCGAACGTGGATGAATATCCTGAAGTTCTCCAGCCGTATAAGGAGGATCTTCGCGGCCGTTCTATGCTCGTGAAGAAAGTCAATATGGTTGAGGTGGAGTGCATCGCGCGCGGCTATCTCACAGGTTCTGGCTGGAAGGAGTATCAGAAGAGCGGTACGGTAAACGGCCTTAAGCTCCGCGAGGGCTATGAGAACGCATCCAAACTTGATGAAGTTCTTTTTACTCCTACCACCAAGGCGGCTGTGGGCGATCATGACGAGGCGATCGACTATGCCCAGACGGAGGCGCTCGTGGGTGCGGATACAGCGAAGGCGCTCAAGGACGCTACGATAAGCCTCTACTCCAAGGCGGCCGAGTACGCCCGCACCCACGGCATCATAATTGCCGACACCAAATTTGAATTCGGCATGGACGAAGACGGCTCGCTAATTCTGGCGGACGAGGTCTTGACGCCCGATAGTTCGCGTTTCTGGCCGGAGTCCAGCTACGCCGTTGGCTCCAATCCGCCTTCTTTGGATAAGCAGTATGTCCGCGACTGGCTCGATTCCATAGCGTTCAACCGTCAGCCTCCGGGCCCGGAGCTTCCTGACGAAGTGATTGCCAAGACTCGCGAAATCTACTTGAAGGCCTATGAGGATTTGACCGGCCGTAAAATTTGAAAATAAAAATCATTTAAAAAGAAAGAGGTAAATAAAATGGGAATGTTTGATCAGATCAAGGACGTCATGAAGATGCGCTCTGAAGCAAAGCGCGTGCAGAATGAAATCCAGAAGATTTCAGCCACTTACGCCAATGGCGGTATTACCGTTACGGCTAAGGGAGATATGACCATCGCGTCGATTTCCGTTACGCCTGAAGCGTATGACGAAGTCAAGGCCGGCAAGCCCCAGCGTTTTGAGACGATGCTTCTCAATGTCGTCAACGGCGCTCTCAAGAAGGCCCGTGAGACCACTCAGCAGGAAATGCAGCGTCTTATGCAGTCGGGCGAAATGGGCGGACTTTTCGGCCGCTGATTTCCGCTGAAGGGATTTTCAAAGATGACTGGTCCGATTGCGGAGCTGGCTTTTGAGCTCGCCAAGCTCCCTGGGCTTGGCAGGCGCTCCGCCATGCGCGCGGCTCTTCAGCTCGTGCGCGAGAAGGGGCGGCTTGCCGAGCCGCTCCTTGCCTCGCTTAAATCGGCCATGGATAATGTGGTTTGCTGCTCCAGATGCGGGGCTTTTACAACAGCTGACGCGAATCCGTGTCCTGTCTGCACGGACGCGAGGCGTGATACGCGTATTTTATGCGTTGTGGAGGAGCCCTCTGACATTGTGCAGATTGAGTCTTCAGGCGCTTTTTCAGGGCGATACCATGCGCTTGGAGGTAAGCTTTCGCCGGCAAAGCGCATGGGGCCGGAGAGACTGCGTATTGCAAGCCTTGTGGAGCGCATCGCCGCCGAAGGCTTTGAGGAGGTGCTTCTGGCTCTGTCCACCGACATGGAGGGTGATGCCACAGCTGGGTATGTCTCTGAGATACTCAAGGATTGCAGAGTGAAAGTTACGCGCCTTGCTTTCGGACTTCCTGCCGATTCCGGCGTAGCGTATTCCGATCCGCTGACATTGCGGCGCGCGATCAACAATAGGGTTTCGCAGTGATATGGCGGAAGTCAGGTTTACAGGCATAAGAAAAGTTTACTCAAAAGGCGATAAGCCCGCGGTCGACGATTTCAACCTCACTGTGGCGGATGGAGAGTTCCTCGTTCTTGTGGGGCCGTCTGGATGCGGCAAGTCCACGACTCTTCGGATGGTGGCCGGGCTTGAAATTCCTACAGGAGGAACGATTGAGATCGGCGGGCGTGATGTCACGTGTCTGCCGCCCAAGGATAGGGATATCGCAATGGTGTTCCAGAACTATGCGCTCTATCCGCACATGACGGTGAAGGAGAATCTTTCATTTGCGCTTAAATTACGCGGTTTTGCAAAATCAGAGATTGAGCGCCGAGTTTCCGAAGTGGCTTTTTCACTTGGGCTCGAGCCGTATCTGAAGCGTCTTCCGAAGGCTCTTTCCGGCGGTCAGCGCCAGAGGGTGGCTCTCGGGCGCGCGATAGTGCGCGAGCCGGCCGTATTCCTATTCGATGAGCCGCTTTCAAATCTCGATGCGAAGATGCGTGTGGAGATGCGCGCGGAGATCATCCGCCTTCATAACCGTCTCAAGTCCACGATGATCTATGTCACGCATGACCAGACGGAGGCGATGACGATGGGTGAGCGGATCGTTGTCATGTCAGACGGGCGTATAAGCCAAGTGGCTCCGCCTATGGAGCTTTACGATCGTCCGGCGAATAAGTTCGTGGCCGGATTTATCGGAACTCCGCCGATGAATCTTTTCCCTCCCGGGCTTGTGGTCCCTCACAGGACAATAGGTCTCAGGCCAGAGAATATCTCTATCAAGCCTTTGGAAGAGGGCGAGGGGTTTCCTCTTGCCGCGCGGGTCGATTTTGTGGAGATGCTCGGAAGCGAGACTCTTGTTCATGTGGAGACGGAGAAGATGGCGCACAAGATTGTTGTTCGCGTCGGCGGCTTTGCGGCGTTGAAATCCGGCGAGCGCGTAGGGCTTCTTCTTGATATGTCCCGCGCCGTAGATCTCTGAATTTTCCGAGGAGTCCCTGATCGAGCCACAGACTTCCCAGATGATGCGAAATTTGGTATAATTTTGTCGTTTTACAGCAGTATCATTTATATTCAAGGAAATCTATAAGAATGAATACCGTATTGGTTGGCGCCCAGTGGGGCGATGAAGGCAAAGGTAAGGTAATTGACTTCCTTACCGAGGAAGCTGATGTAGTTGTTCGCTTTCAAGGCGGCTCCAACGCCGGACACACGGTGGTTGTGGGAGAGAAGAAGTATGTCTTGCATCTCGTTCCGAGCGGCATCCTTCATGATGGCAAGCATTGTGTCATCGGCAATGGCGTAGTCATGGATCCATTCGATCTCATGCGTGAGCTCGAGCAGGTGGAGAGCTGGGGCTTTGAGCTTAAGGGCCGCTTTCATATCTCCGAGCGCGCCCATATGGTCATGCAGTGGCACCGCGCACTTGACAAGGCCGAGGAGTCTGTTCGTGCAGAGGGCGAGAAGATCGGCACTACAGGCCGCGGAATCGGGCCGGCGTATGCCGCCAAGGTCGGCCGTTATGGTATGCGCGTCGGTGACATCCTCAAGCCCAACTTTCTCGATCTCGTCCGTAAGCAGGTCAAGGAGGCGAATATCAAGCTCAGGAGCCTTGGAGCTCTTGAGCTCGATGCGGAGGAGATGGTAAAGCTCTACACCCCCATGGTTCCTGCTCTTCTTCCGTATGTAACGGATACGATTCAGCTTCTTCATCAGAACCTCGACGCCGAGAAGTCTATTCTTTTCGAAGGCGCGCAGGCTACGATGCTTGATATCGATTTCGGCACATATCCCTTCGTGACGTCCTCTAATCCCACTGCCGGCGGAGCCTGCACGGGTTCTGGCGTTTCTCCGCGCGCCATCGATCGTGTCATCGGTGTTATGAAGCTTTACACGACTCGCGTTGGCGAAGGTCCGTTCCCGACTGAGCTTTTTGATGCGGATGGTGAGCTTATGCGTCAGCGCGGCGGCGAGTTCGGCGCGACGACCGGCCGTCCGCGCCGTTGCGGTTGGTTTGACGCCGTCATCGGCCGCTATGCGCAGAGAGTCAACGGTATTGACTACTGGGCGCTTACCAAGCTTGACGTTCTTGATTCTTTCCCTGTCATCAAGATTTGCACTGGCTACAAGCGCAAGGATGGTTTTGTTTACAACACGTTCCCAGCCGATCTCGAGGTGCTTGCAGACTGTGAGCCCGTATACGAGGAGATGCCCGGCTGGCAGTGCGAGACATCGAAGATCACCGATTATGCCGCTCTTCCCGAGAATGCAAAGAAGTATATTGACCGCATTCTTGAGCTTGTTGGCGGTAAGCTTGGAGTTCTTTCCGTCGGACCTGCGCGAGAAACCACGCTTCGTATCAACGTTTGACGAACG
>JAGBZQ010000021.1 GCA_017628165.1 Kiritimatiellia bacterium
CCTGATTCGTGGCCAAAAGACCAATATGACGCAAATAATTATAGCGCACTCGATCTACATACGGAATCTTTCTTGCCGTCTTGTAGTTGAAGAGAACGTAACTGCCCCAGCCAGACGATGCTCCGAGAACGGGATCCACCTCTTTCCAGGTCTCGGTCCAATCGCACTTTCTGGCAGGATCTCCGCCGAAGAAATAACGTTCCGGGATGGGCTCGATGCCAGAAGACATCCAAATGTGCGGAGCTCCCCAGACAGCCACCTTGGACGCCACTTGGGGATCGTTCTTGAACCAATGATCAAGAAAAGGAAGAAGCCTGTTCTTGCGGTAGCCCTGATGCTTGAGGAGAATTTCACACAGCTCGGCAGAAAGCTTTTCGCCGCCTATCTTCGCTTCCTTGACTGCCGCAGCGAGACGCTCGATATATGCTACGTCATTTTCGCGCCTGAGAGAAACAAGAACAAGCCTCTTCCCGTTCTCTGCCGCAACACGGCGGATATTGTCGTCTATGAGACCGTCGGTCACAAGCCAGCTGCGCTCCCCCATGTCAGACAAAACACGCGAAGCAACTTCATCGGCGAACTCACCCGCACGTGGATTGAAATCAAAGAAAAACCCAATCGTAAGGGCGAAAAAAAGAACCGTGGCCAAAAATCCTCCGCCCACAAGCCCCACAATATGCGAAGCTCCGCGCTTGACAGAAGTGGCCTCAACCCACCAGTATGCAAAGAGATAACCGATCGTCACCGAAGTGAATACGGAGAAAATGACAGGCGAGAATCCGAACGGCGCCATGAGCGCCTCAGGCGAAAGCTGCGTCACCGATGCAAAAATCGCAATAACGGTCACGATCGCATGGAATACCCGCACAACCATTCCCCTCTCTCCGCCAAAAGCCACGATGCTTGAAAACACAGAAGCGAAGAAAGGCAAAACCGCAAAAAGCGGAATGACGAACCAAAGACGAATGCTGAAGAACATATCGACAGCCTTCTTCTGATCATCAAAATAAGCCTTGAAATCGCCGATTGCAGGAAGTGCGGCAAAAACACCTGCGAGGAGGAATGCAAAAAAGAATATCGCAGCAGTGCCATATCCCCTGCCTCCGCTCTTCAACGACACCATCCAGAACGCGGCGAAATAAAACGGCATCAGAAAACCGAACGCTATAGAATCCGTCATCCCAAGCGCCATCATCACGCCGGAGAGAAGCGGCATAATCCAAGATACTTTCCGAGGAAGCTGCGAGAACGGGATAAGAAGCGAAAAAGCCAAAAGAGCCCACGCAGTGTCAAAAAGTCCTGTATCAAAACGAATGGCCGCCTCACGGACTCCCGGACTGAAAATAAACACCACTGCCGCTGCAAGCGCGCCGATAGTGCCGATCTTTTGGCTCTTGGACTCAAGAGCCACTGACGAGCGCTGGCGCAAGAAGACACACACAAGGCTATAGAGCAGAACGACAGAAACAGCCAGACACCCAAGCGAGAAAAAGTTTGACGCTCCAAAAGGGAGTGCGAAAAATCTCATGAGCGGATAAGGCGCGTATGTGGCCGTATCAAGGCCGAGCCATACGTTGACCATCCGAGCAGTCTCGTCCGGATATACGAACGATGCGGTGAAAAAAGCGTAGAACACCGCAGATGCGAGCGCAACAGCAATCGCAGAAAACCAATCTTTTATTCTCATTTGCTCCTCCTTACCTTTACCTTATCCAACGCCTGCTTAAGATCGGCTATAAGATCGTCTGGATCTTCAAGGCCGATGGAAAGACGAATCAGATCCGGCGGGATGCCGGCCTCCTTGAGCTGCTTGTCTGTAAGCTGGCGATGCGTATGCGACGCAGGATGAAGAACACAACTCCATGCATCAGCCACATGCGTGACAATGCCGATAAGTTTGAGCGCATCCATAAACGCGATAGACGCATTGCGCCCGCCGCGAATACCAAACGTCATCACGCCGCACGGCGAAGAGCCGCTGAACTGCTTCTTGACGAGCTTATGGTACTTGGAATCCGGAAGACCCGCGAAGTTGACCCACGCCACCTTCTCCTGCGTCTTGAGCCACTTGGCGATCTTAAGCGCAGATTCTGCGTGGCGGCGTATCCTCAAATGGAGAGACTCAAGCCCGAGGTTCACAAGAAAGGCGTTGAACGGGGAAGGAATCGCACCGAAATCACGCATCAGGTGAGCTGTGCATTTGGTGATATAGGCAAGCTTGCCGAACTTCTCCGTGTAGCTCAAGCCGTGATAGGAAGCGTCAGGCTCCACAAGACCGGGGAATCGCTCGGGATACTTCGTCCAATCAAAATTGCCAGAATCCACGATCACACCGCCGACCTGCGAAGAATGCCCGTCCATATACTTCGTCGTCGCGTGAGTGACGATATCGCATCCGAACTCAAAAGGACGGCAGAGAATTGGCGTGGGGAACGTATTGTCTATAATAAGCGGAACCCCATTTTTGTGAGCTATCTTCGCAAACTTGGCGATATCGAGAACGCTGCCAGAGGGATTGGCCACAGTCTCTCCAAACACACATTTAGTGTTCGGCCTAAAGGCAGCCTGTATCGTCTTCTCATCAGCGTCGGGATCCACAAATGTGAACTCAATGCCGAGCTTTTTAAGAGACACCGCAAAAAGATTGAACGTACCTCCGTAAATCTGCGCGGAAGAAACCACATGATCGCCTGCGTTGCAGATATTCAAAATGGCGAACGTGGAAGCGGCCTGCCCGGAACTCGTAAGAATCGCCGCTACGCCTCCTTCAAGCGCGGCAATCTTCTTGGCTACCTGATCATTCGTGGGATTGGCAAGCCGCGTATAGAAGTAGCCGGAAGCCTTAAGATCAAAAAGATCGGCCATATGCTGCGTAGTATCATAGCGAAACGTTGTTGACGAATAAATCGGAACCTGGCGAGGCTCGCCGCACTTCGGCGACCATCCGCCCTGAACACAAAGAGTGTCGATCTTCATTAGAGACTTCTTCCTTTCTGTAATGCAATCAGCCTACTTGCGCTATATTATAGCACAATTTATGCTATTTTTAACCCGCTGACAAAATAAAATCGCGGCCTCCTGATGTCATGATGCTGGTTTCTGCGGCGTTGGAGCCGACAGCAGAAGTTTGCGTGTCTTATCCATAGCCTTTCGATACATCGTCTCTAAAGAATCAAGACACTTTTCACTCGAGCGCCAGAGCGGAATTGGCCCCAAACGCTTCAATACTGCGCTTTCAATCTTCATCTATCAACTCCTCCTCCCGTATGCCTCTAAGCTCAAGAAGCGTTAAGGGACGCCTTGCTATCTCTTCACCGAGAATCATAAGAACAGCGCACGAATGCTTACACGGATTCGCCCAATCAGGACATGAGCATCCGATTGTCACATCGTATTTTCCCGGGGCTATCTTGCCGCCGGGGAAAAGCTGAGCGCCCTCTTCACGAAACATCTTCTCCACATCAAGAGGGAACTCACCGGCAAGAAGCCGCGCAAGAAGCATCACCTCGCCTCGCAGCTTCGTGACGATTCTTTTGCGCACCGCTTCATTAAGCGGCGTAAACTTGATCTCTACGGAATACGGCTCGAGGCGCATGCCCATAACTTTAGCGCGAACATTCGATCCTTCCACTTCAAGCGCCACAACCTGCCCTGAAACCGCATACGTCCTGCCGCGTGCCGTCCGTCCATCGAACCCCATCGGCTCCACAGCCTCCATCCACTTGGAAAACCACCAACTGCGCTGGGCTCCTGGACGCTGAAGCTGAGCTCTAAAGCCAGTGGCGTGACGCGGAAAGCGCATGGGGAAATGCTTTTTGCCTGACATATTTAGACCTCGTCCTTTCCGCTGAGAGCAACTATTTCCTCAAACTCGCTCCCGCTGAGCGAACGAAGGAAATTCTCACCTGGCTGAACGAGCGTTCCCGCCACTCTGAACTTACGCTCCAGAAGTTTGTCGATACGCTCCTCAAGAGTCCCCTCCGTAATAAAGGCATGAACGAAAACAGTCTTCTTTTGTCCGATTCTATGAGCACGGTCCGTTGCCTGCGATTCCACCGCCGGATTCCACCATCTATCAAAGTGAATAACGTGCGTAGCCTTGGTGAGATTGAGGCCGAACGCTCCGCTTCGAAGTGAAAGAATGAACGCCGAAGGCTCTCCCGTCCCGGCAAAAGCGGCAACTTCAGCCTCGCGCGCGGCAGACGAAAGCGAGCCGTTGAGAAACGGGAATAGACGTCCGAACTTCTCTTTGAGCACCTTTCTCACACGCTCCCCCACGGAAGTGTACTGCGTAAAGATAAGAACGCTCTCGCCTACGGCAAAAATCCCCTCCAAAAGATCGACAAGCCGCGCCATCTTGCCTTCGCCGTCACAAATGAGCTTAAGCCGCGTTAAAAGCGCAAACATATCGCCTCTCCGACGCTCACCGACCCTGTAATCCTCAAGCGCATTCTCATAGAGCACTCTATCTGCCGGTGTAAGAACACAATATTCCTTTATCTCGCGCTTTCCGCCGAGCTCAGACGCCACATCGGAATCGCTCTTAAGACGCCTTAAAACAAACGGCTCAAGCGCATGCTGAAGGCGCTTGGCGGCAGTACTTTTTTCATCGAGCGCGATAGGTTTTACAAAACGCTCAGTAAATGACTTCCTGTCTCCGAGAAATCCGGGATTGAGAAAATTCTGAAGGCTCCATATATCGGCAACGGAGTTCTCTATCGGCGTTCCGGTAAGCGCAATGCGCCTTTTCACGCTGAGCGCAATCGCCGCACGGGCAACGCGCGTATCCGGATTCTTGGCAACCTGCGCTTCATCAAGAACAAGCGAAAACCATTCAAGCGGCTGGAAAATCGAATAATCCTTCACAAAAAGCGAATAGCTCGTGATCACCACGTCCGCCTTTGCCGCGGATAGCTTAAACCCGTATTCAAGCTGACGCATCGAGCCCTGATGGACATAGACCGCGAGATGCGGCGCAAACTTCGCGAACTCATGCTTCCAGTTGGGAAGGAGCGTCAAAGGCGCTACCACAAGTGCGGGAGCGTCGCCCTTTTTTCGCGCAAGAAGAAGCCACGCAATCGTCTGGACGGTTTTGCCAAGCCCCATTTCATCGGCAAGAAGAGCGCCAAAACCATTATCCGCAAGAAACTTCATCCACGCCACGCCACGCTTCTGATAATCCGTAAGCTTTGCCTCAAGCCCCTTGATCTCCCCAATTTTTTCGAGCGTTCCCCTCCCCGCCGATTTGAGCGAATGGATAAGACCTCTGAGCCATCCGTGCGCGGCAAGCTCCTCAATCTGAAGGCGCCCCGCAAAACCTATTCCGCTCGCAAAAGCCAAGGCCTCATTCACGGAAATCTTCTGCCCGTTCTGACGCTCGAGAACCCGAAGCGCCTCCTTGAGGACATTTCTATCCACATCAATCCATCTGTTTCTAAAAAACACGAGAGTGGATTTTTGCTCTATGAGGAAACGGATATCCTCTATATCCACAACCTCACCGTCCACGCGGATTTGAAGGCGTCTGTCAAATACGCGCTCGCCCTTCGCTCCGCCTTCAACAGGAATCAAGTCCGCCGAAGCCGAAATATGCGAAGCGATATCGCATCCCTCCACAGCAAAGCCGGCATCAGCAAGCTCCTTTGCTCCGCTCCTCAAAAAACTCTCCGCCTCGGCACGCGAAAGGAGAACTTCCATCTTCACGCGCTTGGCAGAAGCACCGCCTTTGCGCTTCATATTCCTGAGAGCAGGTACAATCCTGGCCGCGCACGAAAGAGCCATAAGCTCGCTGCGCGTGCGATGCGCGGCAGATGAGATGGAAAATCCTTCACCATCGGCGGAAAACCTGAAAACAATCTTCCTGCGCGCCTCACTGTTCTCATCCGCGCCACTCGCCCATCGCTTCAACTCCTCGGCAAACAGCTCGCATTCGCGCTCATCCCAGACGACACGCCCGCTTCTGCTTCTCAAGGCCATGATCCACGCGTCATGAAGTGTTTCGTGACACTCGCCTTCCGCATCCGCCGACAAAGGGGTAATTGCAGCCGTGCGCACAAACTCGTCCACCCAAAAATTATCCGCTCCTATGGCACACCATCTAGCGTACCACCCGTCATCCTCCCTCCTGAGAGAAGGGATGAAGCGCCCTTCCGAGACGATCTTCGCCGCCTCAAGCTGTCGCGGTGTCAGCGGCTTCATCCTCGGAAGCAACTTCCCCAAGCGTTTTCGTGCCGGAAAGAAGCGCAACTACCTGCTGCTGGACCTCACCCAAATTCTCAAGCCTCAACCCGGGATCGAGAATAACAAATGTATCACCGTTTTTCCTGTCCTCGTAAACGCGGCGGATAAGCCCGTCATCGCGGCGCTTGGCATCACGCTCAACGAGAATCTTCGAGCGCTCAAGCATCACGGCAAGAACATACACCACGTTCTTCATCGCGGGGTCGTCAAGCGTAACCAACTTGCGGAGAAGCTCGCCCGCATCCTCCTTTTTGAGAGGCTCCTTTTTCACTTCCTTTGCAGGCGCAAGATACACACCATCCCACTGCGAAAACGGCTGCCAATCGCGCTCCGTTACCTTCCAGCATTCGGGATGGCAATCGAACCTCTCATACCCCTCGCCGGTATCCTTAAGAGCGCTCACCACGAGAGACTTATCTAAAAGCGGCTGCTGGCAAATTGTGCAGACGTGACCGCGTGATCTGATATTCCATTCCTGCGACATGACTCTTCCTCAACGCTCAACTGGCATATTCCACTCTTCAAGACGACCTGCCATCCAATCAAAGGCGGCATCCTGCATAACCTTGGATTTTCCATGGGGGATTACAGGCCCGCAGCTGCAACGGATATCATACGAGGTGTCCAAAGGCCCGAAATCCTTGAAAACCTTGCGAAGGATTCCCTTCTCGCGCGTAAGCTGGCAGCGCGTATCCACCACAATCGGCACTACGGGACATCCCGCCTTCTCGGCAAGCTTCGTGCCGATGGATGAAAACTGCTTGCGGCTGAAAACATTCTGGCGAGTCCCCTGCGGGAAAATAAGAAAACTGCTGCCAGATTTGATGCGCTCAACCCCGACGTTGAGAATGTGCATCAAATCCTCACGCGGTGACTTTCGGCCCACCGCCACCATTCCCATGTGGGCGGCGGCCTTCTCCAAAAAAGGAAGATGGAGAAGCGAACGCTTGGCCACAATGCTAAACGGCCCGTAGGTGAGAACAACGGGCGGAAGAAGTATCGTCTCGATTGTGGACATGTGATTGCAGAGATAAACAACGGGGCCGTCATAAGCCTGACGGTTCTTCCAGCCATCGAAAACAACATTCATTCCAAGCTTCTCCGCACCGGTGACTGTGGAGAAGCAGAAATGCGCCCACTTATCCGTGGTAAGCTTGCCGAGCGGCTCGTAAATCGCACAAAGAGGGAACACGCGCGTTAAATTAAAAGAAAAGCCAAGCGTCGCGAGCGCACTCGGCTTGGCGCGAAAAGGAGCGCGATGATTATCCTTCGTCTTGTATCCTCCCGTCAGGAGAAGCTCTTCGCGAAATTCTTCCAAAGTAGTCTTTTTCATATCTGAACCTCCACGACAGTATCGCCCGCTGCATTACGCCGAGCCTGCTCCGCCTCCCGCTGCTTCTTGATCTCATCCCTGAGATCATTGAGCATCTGACGGGTCTCAGCTTTCTCCGCTTCGTGCCGAGCACTCTCCTCTTCACGTCTCTTGGCCTCAGCCTCCCTGAGCTTGGCGAGCTCCTCCTGATTGGCGCGGCGCGCCGAAGCCTCTTCATCAAGCTTAAGCTGGCGGCGGCTCTTCATGAGAATCTTTGCGTTGCCGTCAACGGAAGCACGAGGCGAAAGAAGAGAACTGCGGCGTGAAAGCGGAACGTTTGAGGGCGATACGGCAGAAGCCTGCGGAAGTGCACTGGCACCAAGCGTGCGCTCAAGCACTATGGAATCCTTTTCCAGCACAACCAACTTCGTGGCCACATCCGCGCTTTTGACAAGCCAACCATCCTTCGTTTCGCCGACCGCCAAATAATAGTGAACCGGAGTCTTGGATGAGCTTGCATCGGAAAAGCCCACCTTTACAGTCCCGTCAGGCATCTGCTGCAAAGCAGAAACGGCCACAGCCTTCTCAAGGCGTTCCTGCTCTTTTGCCACCTCCTTTTCGTCCATAGAGCCAGAAGAAGAACTCTTCTCCGGAATCACAGACGGATCATCTGGCGGCAGACCGAAAAGACATTTGTCTATAATCGGCTGATACAGCTCAAACGGTCTTCGCTCTGCAAGACCGGTAAAAACTAAAAACATGAAGAAACATGAAATAATTCGACTCATAGCGACTCCTCTGCTTTTCTCAAAACCGCCTCCACAGCGCTCTCGTTGGTCAGCTCTCTTAAGAAACGCCTGCGAAATTCAAGATGCCCACGCTCTAAGCATATTTTACGTGAAGTCGCATACTCAAGGCCCGAAATCATCCATCCCACCTGCACAAGAACAAAATCTGCAAGACACTTGATGTACTGATAATCCACGGCCCGTGAATCCATAAGCGCCTCTACGACTTCAATGCTCGGCGGAGAAAAAATCTTAAGATTCCAAAAAGCGCGGTTGTCATTGCGCCAATCCGTATTGGCGAGACGATCTTCAAGGACATTGAAGATATCGAGCTTGTCAGCATCACGCAAAGCTTTGGAGCAAGCGAGCGTAATATCGTCCATTTCATCCGCAGGAATGTCACGGCAATTGTGGACGAGAACGGCAGTCAAAATCTTTGAAGCATCCTCCCAACCATCGAGCCAACCTTTTTCCTTGACGATATCGTGCGAAAACACCGCATGATCCACACTGTCTGCATCGCGAAATGTGTTAAAACGCTTGAGCTGCTCATAGCGCCCGGTATCATGGAGAAGTGCGGCCGCTTCAAGTGCGCGAGCAGTCCGCTCATCGAACTGCTCGCCCTTGGCTATCTTACGCGCCAGAGCAACCACATTGCGGGTATGAAGGAGCTTCAGCTCCATCATCTCAGGGAGCGTTCCTTCTACGCGAAACGTATCCACGTATGAAGAATACTTTCCTTCAAGCTCGGCAAACATGGCGGCGCTTTTACTTTACAGCCTCAAACTTCTCCATGCCGTTCATATATGGGCGAAGAACCTCTGGAATCGTGACTGATCCGTCAGCATTGAGATACTGCTCCATAAGAGCCACCATGAGGCGCGGCAAGGCAACGCCAGAGCCGTTCAGCGTATGGACAAGCTTCGTCTTTCCGTCCGTGTCGCGGAAGCGGCAGTTGAGGCGGCGAGCCTGATAATCGGTAAAACACGAACAGGACGAGACTTCAAGCCACTGCTTCTCACCTGGAGCCCAAAGCTCGAGATCGTAGCACTTGGCCGCAGAAAAGCCCATATCACCGCTGCACAACTGGAGAATGCGATAGTGAAGCCCAAGACCCTTCAAAATGGCCTCGGCCTCCTCAACAAGAATCTCAAGCTGGGCAAAGCTCGTTTCAGGATGGACGAAGTTTACCATCTCGACCTTGTCAAACTGGTGGACGCGAAGCATTCCGCGCGTCATCTTGCCGGCGCTTCCGGCCTCGCGGCGGAAGCAGGGAGTGTAGGCTGTAAGCTTGACGGGAAGATCTTTGGCCTGAAGAATATCGTCACGATAAAAATTCGTAACAGGCACTTCAGCCGTAGGGATAAGCCAAAAATCGTCAATCTGGCAGTGATAAAGATCCTCAGCAAACTTGGGAAGCTGCCCAGTACCCGTCATTGATTCAGAATTGACCACAAAAGGAGGAAGCATTTCCGTATAGCCCTGCGTCTGGCAGTGAACATCAAGCATATACTGGATAAGCGCGCGCTGCAGCTTCGCACCATTTCCCATAAGTATGGGGAAGCCCGTTCCCGTAAGCTTGACGCCGCGGGCAAAATCGAAGAAGCCCAGCTTCTCGCCAATAGCGATGTGGTCTGGAATCACATAATCTGGATCCTTCCATTCTCCAACGGTGCGAACAACCGTATTTGCGGAGCTGTCCATGCCGGTGGGGATTTCGGCGGCGGGAATGTTTGGAATGGAAAGAAGAGTATCCCTAAGCTCCACCTCTACCCCTGCCAAAAGGCGATCGATCTCCGCAATGCGGTCACCGACCTTACGCATTTCCTCCTTAGCGGCGGCAATGTCACCACCTTCTTTGGCTATCTTTCCGATTTCCTTCGAAGCGGAATTGCGCTTGGCCTTGAGCGTCTCTGTTTCTGCCACAAGCGCGCGGCGCTTTTCATCCAAATCTCTGGCCTTTTCAAGAGAAGCCTTCTCAACGCCGCGACGGGCTAGCTGGGCAGATGTGGCTTCAAAATCTTCTCTGAGCTTACGAATATCTATCATAGTGTTTCTCCAATTTACCGCATATTATACCATTTTTATGCGTACAAGTAAAAAGCGCACCCCTTTTACGGAGTGCGCTTTTACTTTGCGTAATCCTATCTGTGATTACATCATTCCACCCATGTCGGGCGCACCGCCGTGACCGCCGCAGCCGCAGCTCTCCTTCTTTTCGGGGAGATCCGTAATCATGCAGTCAGTCGTAAGGAGGAGACCGGCAATGGATGCGGCGTTCTGAAGGGCAGAGCGCGTCACCTTGGCAGGATCGACAACACCGGCCTTCAGGAGGTCGCAGTACTCGCCAGTACGGACGTTGTAACCGTTGTTGCCCGTAGCCTTCTTGACGTTGGCGATGACAAGAGCGGCTTCCTCGCCGGCGTTATTAACGAGCTTCCTCAAGGGAGCTTCGATTGCACGGGCGATAATCGTTGCGCCAACCTTCTCGTCACCCTCGAGATCGAGAGCTTCGATCGCCTTCTGAGCGCGGAGATACGCAACGCCGCCGCCGGGAACGATGCCCTCTTCAACTGCCGCGCGAGTAGCGTGGAGAGCGTCATCAACGCGATCCTTCTTCTCCTTCATGGCAGCCTCAGTAGCAGCACCAACCTTGATGAGCGCTACGCCGCCAGCGAGCTTGGCAAGGCGCTCCTGAAGCTTCTCGCGATCGTAATCGGAAGAAGTCTCCTCAATCTGCTTCTTGATGATGGCGACGCGCGAATCGATATCGGACTTCTTGCCGAGGCCCTCAATGATCGTGGTATTGTCCTTGTCAACAATAACCTTCTTGGCGCGGCCAAGCATATCGAGCGTGACGCTCTCAAGCTTGATGCCGATATCCTCAGAGATGAGCTTACCGCCGGTGAGAATAGCGATGTCCTCAAGAATAGCCTTACGGCGATCGCCAAAACCAGGAGCCTTGACAGCGCAGACCTGGAAGGTGCCGCGAAGCTTGTTCACTACAAGTGTAGCGAGGGCTTCACCCTCAACATCCTCAGCAATGATCATGAGCGGACGGCCGGTCTTGGCGACGCCCTGGAGGAGAGGAAGCATATCCTGGAGGTTGGAAATCTTCTTCTCGAAGAGAAGAATGAAGGGATTCTCAAGCTCGCACTCCATGCTCTCGGGAGAAGTAACAAAGTAGGGAGAAAGGAAGCCCTTGTCAAACTTCATGCCCTCTACTACATCAAGCGTAGACTCAAGAGTCTTGGCCTCTTCAACGGTGATCGTGCCGTTCTGGCCGACCTTATCCATCGCATCAGAGATCATCTTGCCGATTTCAACATCGCCGTTGGCGGAAATCGTGGCAACCTGCGTAATCTCGTCAGCAGACTTCACCTTCTTGGCGAGCTTGGAAATAGAGGCTGTGACAGCGGCGGTAGCCTTGTCGATACCGGACTTGAGCGACATCGCGTTGGCACCCGCGGTGAGGTTCTTGAGACCCTCACGGTAAATAGCCTCTGCGAGGAGCGTGGCGGTGGTAGTGCCGTCGCCAGCTACGTCGTTCGTCTTGGAAGCGACTTCCTTGACCATCTGAGCGCCCATATTCTCGAAGGGATCGGGGAGCTCGATTTCCTTGGCGACGCTGACGCCGTCCTTGGTAATCTGGGGAGAGCCGAATTTCTTGTCAATGATGACGTTGCGGCCAGAAGGGCCGAGAGTGGATGTGACAGCCGCGCTGAGCTTCTCAACACCTGCAAGAATCTTCTGACGCGCTTCAGCGTCGAACTTAATCTGCTTTGCCATTTTAAGTTTACCTTTCTTTAGTTGCGATTTCCTATCTCGATTTCATTAGAAACTCTCGAAAGTTGCCGACTGAACTCGAAATCAACCGCTAAAATTTTATTTTTCAATCACGCCGAGAAGATCTTCCTCGCGTACGAGCTGGAGCTTCTTATCACCCACCTTCACTTCGGTGCCACCGTACTTCGGGAGAAGAACCGTATCGCCGACCTTAACGTCGAAAGCGATCTCTGCGCCGTCCTTGTCAAGCTTCTTGCCAACTGCAACAACCTTGCCCTGCATAGGCTTTTCCTTTGCAGAATCGGGAATGATAATGCCGCCGACGGTCTGCTCTTTCTCTTCAATGGGTTCAACGAGCACGCGCTCACCAAGAGGTCTGATTTTCATGATTTTTATTTTCCTTTCAGTTTAAAATTCTTTTACTATCTTACTTCATCGTGAAGTCGGCGTCGACAACATCGTCTCCACCCTTCTCCTTCTTAGGCTCATTATCCGGCGGCGGCTCGGGATTGGCTCCCGGCTGCTGCTGGTTAGCCTGAGCGGAAGCGTACATCTCCTGCGCCACAGGCTCCATCGCCTTCATGAGTGCCTCTTCCTTCGCCTTGATGTCGGCGATCGGAGCGGGAGGATTCTTAGCGAGCTCGTCCTTGAGAGCCTTGAGAGCCTCTTCGACGGGAGCCTTCTTCTCGGCAGCGATCTTATCACCAGCGTCCTTCAAGGTCTTCTCAACCTGGAAGGCCATGGAGTCGGCCTTGTTGCGGGCCTCAACTTCCTCATGGCGCTTCTCGTCCTCGGCTGCGTGGGCCTCGGCGTCCTTGCGCATCTTTTCAATCTCTTCCTTGGAGAGACCGCCGGCGGCAGTGATCGTGATCTTCTGCTCCTTCTGCGTACCAAGATCCTTCGCCGAGACATTGAGAATGCCATTGGCGTCATTTTCAAACGTAACCTCGATCTGAGGAACACCGCGCGGCGCTGGAGGGATGCCATCAAGATTGAAATTGCCGAGACTCTTGTTGTCACGCGCCATCTTGCGATCACCCTGGAAGATCGCAATCGTCACTGCAGGCTGATTGTCGGCCGCAGTCGAGAAGACCTGAGACTTTTTGGCGGGAATCGTCGTGTTGCGCTCAATAAGCGGAGTCAAAACACCGCCAAGCGTCTCAATGCCGAGAGTAAGGGGTGTGACATCAAGAAGAAGGACATCCTTCAC
>JAGBZQ010000022.1 GCA_017628165.1 Kiritimatiellia bacterium
CGGCGTTTGTCCGCCCTACCACTCCTACAACAGCAACCTTAGGCATTCTTACTCCAATCAGGGAACCGGGAACTTGGCGACAAGCTCCTTGGCCTCGCGCTTGACACGCTCCTGCACAGAGGTGTCGGAGATGTTGTCGAGAACATCGGCAATCCATGTGCCGATCTTCATCATCTCGGGCTCCTTCATGCCGCGCGTAGTGACAGATGCCGTACCGACGCGAATACCGGAAGTCTTGAAAGGAGATTCCGTATCGTAAGGAATCGTGTTCTTGTTGACGACGATGCCTGCGGCATCAAGAGCGGCGGCGGCATCCTTGCCCGTCACACCCTTGGCGCCCTTGACGTCAACGAGGAAAAGATGGTTGTCCGTACCGCCGGAAACGATGCGGTAGCCGCGATCCTGAACGGTCTTGCAGAGAACCTGGCAGTTCTTGACGACCTGCTGAGCATAGCCCTTCTTCTCGGGCATCATCCACTCGCGGAAGACGACGGCCTTTGCGGCGATGATGTTCTCGAGAGGTCCGCCCTGCATTCCAGGAAAGACGGCGCTGTCAAGAGCCTTGGCCCACTTCTCCTTACAGAGCACCATGCCGCCGCGAGGACCACCGAGAGTCTTGTGGGTGGTGGTGGTGACAAAGTCAGCGTACGGCACAGGAGAGGGATGCGCGCCGCCGGCTACGAGACCCGCGATATGAGCCATGTCAACGAGCATGATCGCACCGCACTTGTCGCAAATTTCGCGGACGCGCTTAAAATCGATCGTGCGAGGATATGCGGAAGCTCCCGTAAGAAGAATCTTGGGCTTGACCTCCATCGCAAGCTTCTCGATGGCATCGTAGTCGAGCATCTCCGTCTCGGGGTTCACGGTGTAGGGAACGATATTGTAAATCTTGCCGGAGAAGTTGACGGGCGAACCGTGAGAGAGGTGGCCTCCCTGATCAAGACTCATGGAGAGGATCGTGTCACCGGGCTTAATCGTAGCGAAGTAAACGGCCATGTTCGCGGCAGATCCGCAGTGAGGCTGGACATTGGCGTGATCGGCACCGAAAAGCTCGCACGCACGCTTACGGGCAAGCTCCTCTGCGGCATCTACGGGCAGGCATCCCGAATACCAGCGCTTGCCCGGATATCCTTCGGCGTACTTGTTCATGAGAACGGAACCTGCTGCCTCACGGCAGGCGCGGGAAGAAGTATTCTCCGAAGCGATAAGGTTGATCTCCGTATCCTCCTGAATTGTCTGCGCCTCGATTGCGGCAAAAACTTCCGGATCATCACGCATAAGCCCGGATACATCGGAGAAGCGCTGCGCGCGCTCAAGCTTCCAGCGGCGGCGGGCATGGCGCTCATCCTCATCCACCGGGGTGGAAATGAAGCTTTTCGCTATCTCGACGGCATATTCGGGGGAGATTGCGTCCGCTCCGAGGCAGAGGATGTTCGCACCGTTGTGCTGACGCGCAAGAACGGCTGAGTCTGTGGTGGAGCAAAGAGCAGCGCGAACATTCTGGAAGCGATTGGCGCACATGCACATGCCGATGCCGCTGCGGCAGATAAGAATACCGAAATCAGCTACGCCGGAAGAGACTTCCATCGCCACCTTGACAGCGTAATCGGAATAATCGCAACTCTCTGATGTAGCCGGCCCCATATCTTTTACAGTAACCTTGGCCGACAATGCCGCCACAAGATATGATTTCAGCTCAACGCCGCCGTGATCGGACGCAATTGAAATTTTCATTTTCTCTCCTTTTATTGATACGTGAAAAAATTTCAAATATTATATCAAATTTTCAAAAATCAAGGGCGCAATTTCACAAATTTGCTGCACTGCGGGCTGCCGGTGTGGAGTTGGATACGGCAGGCAACGTAAGCGTGAAAACGCAACCGTTTGGCGCATTGGCCTTGATTGTCAAATCTCCTCCCATTGCGCGGGCAAAATCCCTGGCTGCAGTAAGGCCGATGCCGAACCCTCCCTTGCCAGTTTTAAGAACACTCTTTGCGCGATAATACCGGTCAAACGCCTGACGCATTTCGGCCGGCGTCATTCCGGGACCTTCATCTGCAAACTCCGTGACGACAAAATCGCCGCTTACAAAACTGCGGACCGAAACCCTGCCGTATGCAGCCGCGTATTTCAGATCGTTCCCAAAGAGATTCCAAAGAATCTGAACGGTGAGAGTCCTGTCGGCAAAAACATCTGCCGGCCCCTCCCCTTCATAAGTGAAATCAACATCATCTCCATCATAAAAATCACGAAAATCCTCTTTGAAAAGCCCATAGGCCTCATTGCAGGCATCGGCGATGTTGAATACTTCACATTGCGCCCGCGGGCGCTTTCCTCCAAGACGCATAAAATCCTTGATGTTGGAAACGAGCCGCGAAAGACGCTCGCAAAGAAGTGCAGCCTCTTTGTCGTCCCTGCCAATGAAATACTGCATCGCAACAAGCGGCGTTGTTAAATCATGCGCCGTTGCCGCCAAAAAATCGTCACGGGATTTTATGTAATCAAGAAAAAACTTAACGCCCACGAAAGTAGTAAAGAAAAGTACGGCAAAGACAAATCCTCCGAATATGGCGAATGCCACTGCCCAGTTCCGCCTTGAAACATCGCTCAAAGCGCCGTAAACGAACATTTCGCGCCCTTCAGTCCCACGCCCCCAAACGACACGCCCCTCTGGAATATCCTTGAATCCCCACATTTCCTTTTTGCGGCTCGCCTTGTCCACAGGATCCCAATCCTTCCATGTCATATCATGAGGGAAGACGCGCCCGAAAACCGCTACATCCCCCGCGACTACCCCCTTTCCGCGCTCCCAGACAAAATCGCTCGCGCCGTCACCGGCAGAAAGAAGACGCGCGGCATCCTCAAGCTCTGAAAAATACCTGCGCTCACTCTCGCGGGCAATGTCAGGGACATCCACGAGAAAAAAGTAAAGCCCGAAAAGCAACGCCGCCAGAGTAGGCAGGCAAAGGAAAATGCACGACCTTAAGATCCTATGGTCGAAGGTGCGCATTTCACACCGTAAGTCCTTGCTGCCGTAAAAGCGCCTCGACAGTCGGCCTGCGGCCTCGGAAATCCATAAACACTTCGTATGCGGATTTCGACCCGCCAAGCGCATAGAGCGTCTCGCGAAGCTTACGCCCTACCGATTCAAGCGCATCATCATTGCCAAGACCCGCCTCCTCAAACGCACCGAATGCGTCCGCGCTCATCACCTCCGACCACTTGTAGCCGTAATATCCAGCGGCGTAGCCTCCGCCGAAAATGTGCGTAAACGAGCAAAGGAAGCAGTCATCATCCACAAGCGGCATTCCAAAGTGCGTAAAGACATCCTTCTTCACGGCGTCATGATCCACCTTCACTGTGGCGGTATAGAGATCCATGTCTGTCTTGCCGAGAGCCAACTGCCTGCGACAGAATGACGCGGCGCGGAAGTTCTTGGCGGCAAGAACCTTCTTCTTGAAATCTTCGGGAACCTGTATACCCGTCCTTGAATCAAGACACCAGTTCTCCATAAACTGACTTGCGATCTCAACAGCGTCCCACTCCACGAGATTGATGCCGGCCGCCCTCTCCTCGCCGACGCGCGTAAGCATGCACTGAAGAGCGTGGCCGAACTCATGAAAAAGCGTCTCCACTTCCCGGAACGGCATAAAGCACTTGCCGTCGGCATCAGGAACGGTCTGATTCAAAACCATCAACGCAAGCGGCTTTATGCCGAGAGCGTCATTGCGGTTGGCGAATTCGTTCATCCACGCGCCGCCACGCTTAAGGCCGTTGCGAACATAAGGATCCACATAGAAATGCGCGATGGCCTCGCCTCTTTCGCGAACCTGGAAAAAGCGGACATCCTCGTGCCACACCTCCGGCTTTTCGGCGCCGGTAAGCTCCACGACTTCGATCCCGAAGAGGAAATTTGAAATTCTAAAAAGCCCCTTAAGTACATCCTCAAATTCGAAATACTGCTTGAGAGCCTCTTCACTGTAGGCGTATTTCTTTTCCCTGAGACGCTCGGACAAGAACGCCACGTCCCACGGCTCTATCTCAGCTCCTTCAGGAAGCGCGTCCTTCACCGCAGAAAGCTCGGCTCGCTCGGACTTGGCGATCTCCAAAGTGGCGTCATCGAGCTCTGCAAACATTTCGTAAACAGCCTTTACCGACGGCGCAGACTTGGAGGATATGGAAAACTCCGCGTAATTTGCATAGCCAAGAAGTTTCGCAAGCTCAAGATTGAGCTCAAGCATTCTCCCGATTCTCGGCGAATTGTCTCTGGCGCGCGTTGAGCGCGCTCGGCAGAGAATCTCGCGGACTTCGCGATCGGCGCACTCCTTCATCGTCTGAGGATAGTTGGCGTCGTCGATCGTGTATATCTTGCCGTCCTTTTCGTACTTGAAAGCGTTTGTGGCGTCAAGAAGCGAATTGGAAAAATCCATCGAAAGCTTGGCGAGCTCAGCCTGAATGGCGTTAAAGCGCTCTTTGGCCGCCCCTTCAAGCGCAACGCCCGCATGCTCTGCGCCCTCAACCATCTTAAGAAGAATCCTGCGGCGAGTCGCTACGGAAGGATCGCTCTCAGCCATTTCCGCGAGAAGCGCCTTGGCTGCGCCGTAGATCGCCTTGGACTGCCCGACTCTGAGCGAAAACGCCACGAGTTCAGGCTGAAACTCCTCCTGCACCTTGCGCCATGCCTCGGAATTCATAACCGAAACCATGTGATGCAGCATTCCCCATGTCAGCATGAGTTCGCGCGTCGCGTCGTCAAGCGAATGAACAAGCGCCTCGTAAGACGAAAGCTCCGCCCGCTCAATCTCCGAAACTCCACGTTCGGCCTCTTCAAGAAGCTCGGGCAATCTGCGGGATACGAACTGAGGAGTAAACGAATTCCACTTGGGGAATGTATCCATCGCCGAGCTCCTTTAGATGGAAGATCTGTCGCAAAGCGCCGAAACAAAGAGAGCCTTGATCGTATGCATGCGGTTCTCGGACTCGTCGAACACCTTGGAGTATTTTGACTCAAAGACTTCGTCCGTCACCTCGAGTGCGCCAGACTCCTTCGTCACTTCAGTGTTAAAATCATGAAACGCGGGCAAGCAATGCAGGAACATAAGCTTGCCGCCGATATTACCTGTGGCCCGCATAAGATCCATATTGATCTGATACGGCCTTAGAAGCCTGATGCGCTCGGCCGACTTCGCCTCCTCACCCATCGACACCCACACGTCCGTATAAAGGACGTTCGCACCCTTGACCCCCTGTACAGGATCATCGAAAACGCGAATATCCACACCGTTGCGCTTGGCCACCTCCTCTGCTTCGGCGAGAACCGCCTCGTCAGGCCAAAGCTCGCGCGGTGTGCAGCAGACATATCTGACGCCGGCCTTTGCGCAGCCCATCATAAGCGAATTGGCCACATTGTTGCGGCCGTCACCCACATAGGCCACCGTGCAGTCCTTAAAGCTTCCAAACGTCTCCTTGATCGTAAGAAGATCGGCAAGTATCTGCGTGGGATGATAATCATCCGTAAGTCCGTTCCATACGGGAACGCCGGAATACTCTGCAAGCTCTTCGCAAGTCTTCTGCGAAAAGCCGCGGAAGAGAATGCCGTCGTAAATCCTGCCGAGTACGCGGGCGGTATCCTTGACGGATTCCTTCTTTCCGAAATGAATGTCCGGACGCGTAAGATACTCCGCTCCGCCTCCTTCGTCGCGAACCGCGATAATGGAGGAGTTGCGTGTGCGCGTAGAGCTCTTTTCAAAGATAAGCGCTATATTCTTGCGCTTGAGGAGATCGCCCCTCACGCCTGCACGGCGACGCGCTTTAAGCTGCTCGGCCAAATCCACGAGATTGAGCATTTCCTCATCGGTAAACGACGCAAGACGCATAAGAGAGCGGTTGCGCAGAGAATCTTTCCATGTCAGCATTTGTAAATCCTTGTCTATCAAATCTTTCGCAGCACTATTACTTGGTGCGGCCTGTATATTCGTTAATACTGGAATTGTCAATTTTCTGCTTAAAGAACTGATCAGCTGCCTTGTCGCGAGCCTTTTCCCATGGACGAGGACCGCCCTCAAGCTGAACAACCCAAAGTTTAAGCTGCTTCTTATGCCAATTCACCATGCAGTTCGTCCCCCAGGCACCGCCGTGGCCAAACCATGCATTCTCATCATCCTTGACAGGAGCGGTAAGTCCAAGAGAATAACCGCCGAGTTTTGCAGGGCGCGTTCCAAGAGCGAGAATTGATTTAACCGTTTCCTCCTTCAGGATCCTGACGCCGTTGTCTCCGACGCCGAGATTCATGAGCATCTTGTAGAACTTGAGCTGATCGGCCGCCGTCGTCCAGAGACCTGCGCCTGCAGAAGCGAAGACATGGCTATCATTATAGGGGCGCTGCTGCCAGCCATGTTGGAACATATATTTTGCGGGCTTACCCTTGGCACAATGATATGACTCCACCATGGTTTTAAGCATTTCTTCGGTAGGCCAGCAGGTAGTATTTGCCATACCAAGAGGATCAAGAACAGTCTTCTTGAGATAAACCTCCCACTTCATACCAGTCACCTTCTCGACAATCGCAGCTCCGATATCGATCCCCGTATTAGAATAGCACGACTTCGTACCAGGCTCAAAGAGAATCGGCATGGAAGCGGCCGTCGCGGCAACTGACCTCAATGGCATGCCTCCGGACCAGCCGCCACCGGGAATCGACCGGTCCTTGGCGGGAAGCTCAAACGGAAAGCCGCCCGTGTGGTTCATAACCATGCGAACTGTAAGAACATTCTTCGCCTTCGTGAGAGTCTTTGTGCCGTTGGTGTTATCAGAAACCACCCAAAGCGTCCGAAACTCAGGAAGATACTTCGAAACAGGATCATCAAGAGAAATCTTCCCCTCTTCGACAAGCTTCGCAATCGTTACACCACAAAAACCCTTTGTCTGCGAGCACTGCATGAACGCATCATTAACAGTGATAGGACGCTTGGTTGCAACATCAGCATATCCGACACATGTGACCTCCTCCGTACCATTATTGTAGAGAATGGAAATCGCGCCGGGAAGCTCACCGGAATCCACCCAGGGCTTAAGAGCCGTCTCCATGGCGTTTTCGCCAAATGCAACCATAAAAGCAAGAGCTGCCGCTAAAGACATCATATTCTTAATTTTCATTTGTTGTTATCTCCTTATAAAGAAACACTTAATGTAATAAGTTATCAAATGCTTTCAAAGAGGTCAATGATAAAGTTGATAAAATTGATTTTCCTTGCGAAAAAATCAATCAAAATGGCTCTGTATTGACATTCCCGCCTCTACAATGATAAACTATCAAACTCATACTATGAAATCACTTTCATTTAAAAAAGCCAAATCACAGATAGCATCTGCATTCATCGCAGGGGCGGCGTTTTTTACGGGATATGGAGAAAATGCATTTGATTTCAATTGGGGGGCTGATTTGCGAATCCGTCAGGAAATCATGGACAATGTCCCTGGCAATCCCGGTGATCCGTACGCCGTGATGCCCGCAGTCAGAAGTAAAAACAAAAACCATATTAGAATTCGCCCACGATTCTGGTTTGAAATCGCAAACGAAAACTTCAGGCTCTATACACGGCTTGCAAACGAAGTGCGCGAGCATCTTGTGGAAAACGGCACAAAACGTAAGAAAAGAGCCTACAACTTCCCAGACGAAATTTTCGTGGACAATCTCTTCCTGGAAGGCAAAGACCTTCAATCTCCATGGCTCAGGGATATCGGCATCGCTTCGCTCGACTTCAAGTTCGGTCGCCAGGACCTCTATGGGAAAGACGGCTCCACTCTCGGGCTTCAAAGAATCATGGGCGAAGGAACGCCGCTTGACGGATCGCGAAGCTTCTTTGCGGACATGGCTTGGACAACCCTTAACCTCAAAAATGACGATACCATTGACCTTTTTGCCATCTACTGCTCGGGCCGCAATGAACTCAGGTGGGGTGACAGAAAGAGCACCGGCCGTCCGCTCAATCCTCTTAACATGGCTGATACGGACATGGACGAATGGGGCGGCGGAATCATCTATTCCGGACATATCGTGGATGAAGTCTTGCCGTTCAAGGTCTACAGCATCTTCAAACGCTCTGAATCATACGAGACTCTCACAAAGGTGCCGCGCAAGATGCCGGCCAAGGAAGTGACCACTTTCGGGCTTCTTCTCACGCCTGAAATTTCGGAAACCTGGGGGATGGAGGCGGAATTTGCCAAGCAGTTCGGCCGCCTTCTTTCCGGGAATCGTCAGGCCGGTGGATATATGGGGCATCTGGAGCTGAAATACCGCCCGCAAAAGCTTAAGGAATACAACACCACCTTCTCGCTTGCCTCTACCTACTATTCTGGCGACAAGCACCGCACGGGAGATAGCGACAACGATACGTCATGGGATCCGATGTGGGCGCGCCACACGCAGGAGAGCGAGCTTCTCGTATACGGCTCTTTATACGGCAACTGCTATTGGTCCAACATGATCTATTCAAAGCTCAAGCTTACGATGTCATTTGGCAAACACCACGCCTTCTACGCATACACAGGCCCCATGTTCACCGCCGTACAGGACAATCTCGGCCATACGGACAGATCAGGACACTCCATGTACAAAGGAATGCTCAGCGCCGCGCGCTATGACTTCCCCATCCGCATCGCCCCTGATGGCGCGTTCGGAATTGATAAAATCGAAATATTCGGGCATATTGTCGGCGAAGTCTTCAACCCCGGAGACTATTTTGAAACCGGCAAGCCATCATACTTTCTCAGATTTGAGATTCAGATTAAGTTCTAATTAAAAAAGACAAAAAACATGAAAGAAATACTAATCATCATTCTTACGGTCGCCGGCGGGCTTGGAACATTCCTTCTCGGAATGAAGCATCTCTCCGAAGGTCTTCAGGCGATCAGCGGCCGCGGGCTTAAGAAATTTATGTCTCTTGCGACGACACACCGCTTGGCTGGCGTGATGACAGGCTGCATTTCGACAATAATCGTACAATCCTCCTCAATCATAACGGTCATCGCGGTAGGGTTTGTCTCGTCCGGACTTCTCAATCTGACGCAGGCAATCAATGTAATCATCGGATCCAACATCGGAACCACGACGACGGCATGGATTATCGCGTTTGTGCCAGACGTAGGGCTCCTCGGGCTTTCGATCGTAGCAATCGGCGCAACGCTCTACTTCTTCGTAAACCGCGAAACGGCGCATAACCTCGGCCTTGCGCTCATGGGGCTTGGATTCGTCTTCATGGGGCTTTACTGGATGAACCAGGGAGTTCAGCCCATCAAGACGAACCCTGCCATCCGCGAAGCATTTGCCGCGCTTGACGCAGGCACAGTTGGCGGACTTCTCAAGTGCTTTATCGTATCGCTCGTCTTCACGGCTGTAGTGCAAAGCTCCGCGGCCACCACTGCCATTGCAATGACTCTTTCCATTCAAGGAATCATCACGTTCGAAACGGCAGCCGCCACCGTATTTGGCATGAACATCGGAACTACCGTCACTGCATGGCTTGCCGCATTCAACAGCACCACAGAAGCAAAGCGCACCGCCATCGCGCACACCCTCTTCAATGTGGTAGGCACGATGCTCCTCATGCCGCTTTTTATACCTATCATGCTCCCCATCACCAAGCAAATATTCCCCAGCTGGGCTTCTTCCCCCGCAGCCCCGATGGCCGCCATCCATACAGCGTTCAACATCGTGACGACGCTTCTCTTCCTCCCCTTCGTCAATCAGTTTGCACAGTTTGTCAAATGGCTTATCCCGGCCAAGGCCAAGCCCGCCGACGAGCAGACACGCCTGACATTCCTTGATAAGCACGTGAAGCTCTCTCCGCAGATAGCCTGCGAGCAGGCTTTCAGTGAAGTCATCTTCATGGCCGAAAGCAATATAGAGATGATGGGCAACGTCCGCAAGGCTCTTGCGGGAGAAGCAGACGAGAAAGACACTGAGCACGTATTCCGCCGCGAAGACATTCTTGACCGCGTTCAGCAGGAAATCACAGAGTTTCTCGGCCGCGTCATGACATCGCGTCTTCCCGCGAACATAGCGGAAAGAGCCCGCATGCTTCTCAGGATCACAGACGAGCTTGAGTCTGTCTCTGATGAAGAATGTACCATTCTCAAGGCTCTCAAGCGTCTCACTGCAAGCGGCGGCGAGTATAATCAGGAGGCACGCGAAAACATTCTCGATATCGTCTCGCGCCTTTCCGCCTTTTCAGATTCCGTGAACGCCGCGCTCAAGGCTTACGAGTCGGAAATGGTCGCAAAGCCTATAGGCAACGCCCAGGATTTCTCCAATGACATCCGTGACCGCGTACGCGAAGCGCGCCAGAAAGCGCTTTTAGCCGTAGGCGACGCCCCCATGCGCACGCTTTCGCAGCTTGACATCCTCAACGCCTGCGACAGAATGCGCGGATACTACCTCAACGTCGCGCAGGCGGTGGCGGGCGGCAAGCACGTCTAAGTCTTCCGCCTTAGAATAGCCTACAGATTCCCGGCATTCGTGGAGAGCGTCGCAAAGACGCTCTTCAGTATATTGGTGAGCATGTCGTAGCTTTGATCACGCTTGTTGACCTTAGCTTGCACATCAATCATCGTCTGCTGCGAAAAACTGTTGAGCGAATCCATCTTGGACTCAATTTCGCTTATCAAATCCTCGGACGAACAATCCGCTTTTGACGGAACGGACGATAAAGAAATTCCGTATGCGCTCGCGGTCAAATAAGCGTAATATGTGACTCCAGATCTGAGGCGCCTTGTCTTGAGATCTATTTTAGACCCGCTCTCGGCACCGACAATTGCATTTTCAATTTCAGCAAGATTCTCGAGTTTTTCAGTGGTAGATTCCAGCGTATTTGCTATTTCCACGATTTCAGCCTCAAGTTTTGACGCGCGCGAAAGGCAAAGCGCCATCACAAGCTCCCCTATAGAAAGAGGACGCAAAGTGGATGTGCCCTCCATGAAGACACCGTCCACATAATAGCTGCGCCCGAAAAGCGTTCCTTCTCCGCCAATGCGCCCAAGATCGAAGGAAAGATCGAACTCTGCAGATTGAAATGCCATAAAAACCCCCTCTTATCTCAAATGTGCGGCGGTGTTCATCTTTGAAAGCCCCGTCGCTCTTACGACACTTGTAGAAACGTTGAAAACCATATCACGGCGGTTTATCAGCGTCTGCATATCAATCATATCCTCCTGAGCCTTATGCGTCAAAGCGTCTAAAGACGCCTTGATGGCATCGATTGCGGCCATACACGCCGGATATCCGTCAAGTTTCTCCGGCAGATTGGGAATGCCTACTTCAGATTCCAAAAACGCCCTCTCTTTCGCCCAGGACGCAAGCGTTCCGGACGCTATCGCACTTATGCAATCTGAAATGCGCCTTATCTTCTCCGCGGAGAAAGACATCATATTCATCTTGGCAAGGCTTGCAGCTTCATATGCGGCCGCTGCACGCACTGAAACGGCGGCAATCATCTGCGCGAAGGTAAGCCCCTCCACACTGCCGATCGAATATAAGTTTCCGCCGATTTCACTTACACGGATTGACATTGCCGTTTCTCCCGAAATCAAAAATTCTTGATCACACTCGAACGCGTCTCAGAAATAGACGTCATAAGATGTGTCGCCGCCGAATATGATTCGTCGCGCCTCTCCACAAGCGATTGAAGACGTGTCATATCCGCCTGGGCAATATTGTTAAGAGCGTCTATCTCAGACTTTATACGAGAAAGAACGCCATCACACGTCTGCTTATTGATAATATATTTCCCGGAAACAGCGGTCCATCCGCTGTCGTTGGCATAGCCGAGATCTCTTATTACAGAGGCCGCGGCTTCTGAAAACGCCACATCTGCACCACATGCGGTCGACCCCTTGGCATCGGAGCTGAAACTCGTCTGGATTTTTGTAAATTCGGCAAGAGCATTCCCAAGCTCCTCAAGCCTTGCATTGCGCCGCTGTATCCGCTCGGCAAGAGGCTCAACCTCGGCTTCAATGGAAACGGCGCGGTGCTTGGAGATGGCCACCATAAGATCCTGAAAATCCTCGCGCTCATAGCCGCTTGCTCCGGAAACGACATAATCGCCCGCTGCCACACCCCAACGGGCGGCAATGTCTGAGATGCTTTCGAGAGTTACAGTAGACATCTTCTGCTCCTTTTTCACCAAAGATTCTCCTCTGCGGAGAAATACACTTTTGGCGGAAAAAAGTTACAGAAGATTATCAAAAATGGTGCGACTAACTGGGATCGAACCAGCAACCTTCGGCTTCGGAGGCCAACGCTCTATCCAATTGAGCTATAGTCGCACTAAAAATCAATTTATCAGAACTCAAGGGCTTCGTACATCATCGCGAGGAACTCGGCGTATGTCATACGGGTCTGACGCATAGAATCGCGCTCACGCACGGTGAACGTGCCGTCCTCAACGGACTGCTGATCCACCGTGATGCACCAGGGCGTGCCAGCCTCGTCCTGACGGCGATAGCGGCGGCCGATGGCACCAGAGACGTCCCACATGCAGTTGACCTTCTTCTGAAGCTTAGTGAAAATCTCACGCGCAAGCTTGTCCTGCGCCTCGTCCTTCTTGATAAGCGGGAATATGGCCACCTTGATAGGCGCAACCTTCGGGCTCAGACGAAGAACGGTGCGGACATCCTCCTTACCCTTCTCATCAGTGAGCTTCTCCTCTTCGTACGCCTCGCACAAGAGCGCGAGCATAAGGCGGTCAACGCCAGCTGAAGGCTCGATAACATGGGGAACGTACTTGCCGTCAAAAAGATTAAGGCAGAACTTTTCGGCCTCAAGAGCGTCTTTACCGCGCTTGACCCAATCAGCCTGAACCTTTTCTATAAACGCCTTGCGAGCGGCCTCATCCATCTTCTTGGCGGCCTGCTTGAGAGGATCGTCAAAAACCATCTGCGATTCGCCCGAATGCTTCTGATGCTGCGAAAGATCAAAATCACTACGCGCGGCAATGCCCTCGAGCTCCTGGCGGCCAAACGGGAAATCGTACTCGATATCCACGCAGGCGCGGGCGTAATGGGCAAGCTCGTCGCTCTTCTGCCAGTACTCCACGAAATGCTCGGTAGGAAGCCCGACGGCGTTGAGGAATTTCTTGCGCTGCTCCACCCAATACTTGTGCCAAACCTCCCAGCCCCAATCGTCCTGAACGGGACCGTCAATATTGGGATTGTCCGCAAGCGTCACCACATGGCCGTGGAGAATTTCCACTGCTTCGTCGGGGCGGATAAAAAACTCAAGCTCCATCTGCTCGAACTCGCGGCTGCGGAACGTGTAGTTCCTGGGGGTGACTTCGTTGCGGAAGCTCTTGCCCATCTGCGCAATCCCATAAGGGACAGACATGCGCGAAGTGGAAGTGACGTTCTGGAACTGAGCGAAAATGGCCTGCGCCGTCTCGGGACGCAAATAAGCGACATTCGCAGGATCCTCGATAGGACCAACGATCGTCTTGAACATGAGATTAAAGGGCTTGGGCTCTGTAAGCTCGCCGCCGCAGTAAGGGCAGAAGAAATCGCTTCCGGCAATCTTGGGCTGCGGCTTCTTCTTCTGATCTTCGTAGATATCCTTGATCTGGTCTGCGCGCATAAGCTTCTTGCAGTCCTTACACATCGTCATAGGATCGGCGAACGTATCAAGGTGGCCGGACGCCTTCCAGATCTTCGGGTGCATAATGATTGTCGCATCAAGGCCGGCCACATCCTCGCGGCCACGGACAGTGAATTGCCACCACACCTGCTTGACGTTATTCTTGAGCTCGCAGCCCAAAGGACCGTAATCCCAGAATCCCGGCATGCCGCCATAGATCTCGGAAGAATGATAGATGAAACCGCGCCTTTTGCAAAGAGCGGTGAGCGAATCCAACGATGACTTATTTTCTTCTGCCATAATGCGCATTATTATATCATTTAGACTGAAAATCTTCAAACCCCAACAATACGGAAGATATGGTATAATTTCATTGTTTGATAAAAACAAGAAAAACCAAGGCGAAAGAACAACAGATTATGACAAAAGCGTGGAGCGTCCTGCCTGACGAATGGAAACCTATTCTGAAAGAACGGGGTCTTAGGCCCTTCCGTGCCGATCAGATTCTCCAGTCGCTCTATCGCGATTACATCGGCAGCTGGGACGAGGCGACGACACTGCCTAAAGAGTTTCGCGAAACTCTCAAGACGGAATTCCCCCTGACTAAGGCCGATATACTCGAGACTTCCAGGTCAGAAGACGGCACAACCAAACTTCTCGTGGGATTTGAAGACGGCAATAGCGTTGAAACCGTCCTCATTCCAGCCACCGGACGCTTCACGCAATGCATCTCTACGCAGGTTGGATGCGCAATGGGATGCGCCTTCTGCGCAAGCGGATCACGCGGCGTAAGGCGCTCGCTTACCGCAGATGAAATTGTGGCGCAATACCTTCTTGCGCGTAAATTCGGAGAAATCACGAATATAGTTGTAATGGGGATGGGTGAACCCTTCGCCAACTACGACGAAACAATCCGCGCACTTAAGCTTATTAACGCGGGCAAAGGCCCAAACCTCGGCGCACGGCACATTACGATTTCCACCTGCGGCGTAGTTCCCGGATTCGCAAAGTTGGCGGCAGAAGGTATCCAGTTCGAACTTTCCGTCTCCTTGCATGCGCCAAACAACACGCTCAGGAGCGAGCTTATGCCGGTCAACAAACGCTGGCCAATCGACAAGCTGCTTGAAGCATGCGCCGAATACACACGCAAGACAAAGCGAATCATCACATTTGAATACACCGTCATCAAAGGCGTCAACGATTCGCGCTCCCATGCCGAGGAGCTTGCCAAACAGGTCAAGCGCGTCCCGATGGCCAAGGTGAATCTCATACCCCTTTCGCCCGTCTCCCACAGGCCGGACTTCCAGACGCCAGGCGAAGAGACTCTTCTCATGTTCCTTGACGTTCTTATGAAGAATCGCATTCAGACGATGCTCCGCCGATCACGCGGCAAGGATGCAAACGCAGCCTGCGGGCAGCTGCGTCTGCGTCACATGGAAGAGGCGGGAAACTGAAGGCCGTTATTCTATAGTAAGCTTTCCGTCCTTGGCTCCGACAATAATTCGCGAGGAAGGAGGGAATTTTCCCGCAATAATCTCCTTTGCGATGGGATTCTCGAGATCGCGCTGGATTGCCCTTTTCACGGGGCGAGCTCCAAACACAGGATCATAGCCGTCTGAAGCAAGCACCTCAAGGGCGGCATCATCCACCTCCACGGAAAGCTGCTGCTCGGCAAGACGCCGCGCAAAGTCCGCCACCTGCAGCTTTACGATCTCCTTGATCTCGGTCTTGCCCAAAGAATCAAATTCAATCACCTCATCGAGCCGGTTCAGAAACTCCGGACGGAATATCTGCGCCAAATCCTCCTTGCGGGCATTGGACGTCATAATCACAACAGTATTCTTGAAAGAGACGGTTCTGCCGTGGCTGTCAGTGAGCCGCCCATCATCAAGAACCTGCAATAGAAGATTGAAGACGTCCGGATGCGCCTTTTCAATTTCATCCAGGAGAACTACAGAGAACTGCTTGCGGCGCACAGCCTCAGTGAGCTGACCTCCCTCGTCGAATCCGACATATCCGGGAGGCGCGCCAACAAGACGCGAAACGGCGAACTTCTCCATGTATTCAGACATATCGAGCCTGATCATAGAGTTCTCGTCATCAAACAGCTCATGGGCAAGCGCCTTGGCAAGCTCCGTCTTTCCCACGCCTGTCGGACCAAGGAAAAGAAATGCTCCGACGGGCCTATTGCGGCTTTTAATTCCCGCGCGCGACCGAAGCACCGCATCAGCCACAGCCGTAACGGCCCTATCCTGGCCGATAACGCGCCGATGGAGAAATTCGCCCAGACGCATGAGCTTTTCGCGCTCGCCCTCCACAAGGCGCGAGACGGGAATTCCGCTCCAGCGAGAAACCACCTCGGCAATCTCGTCTGCGGTAACCTCCTCGCGCAGAAGCGCGTCTGGATTATCCTTGAGCGAACTTGACTCATGCTCTTTGAGACGCTTTTCAAGATCAGGGATAACGCCATACTTTACACGCGCCGCCGTTTCGTTGTCTCCCTTGACGAGAGCATTCTCGTAGCGCTGACGCGCTTCTTCGAGAGCAGATCTCACCTTACGGACCTCCTCAAGCGCATCTTTCTCGGCCTTCCACTGCTTGGTCATTTTATCGGCCTTCACTTTAAGATCGCCAAGCTCGGACTGAAGATCTTTGAGACGCGCCTTGGATGCCGCATCCTTCTCCTTCTTCAACGCGATTTCCTCGATCTCAAGACGGCGAACATGACGCGAGATTTCATCAAGCTCCTGCGGGCAAGAGTCCATCTCCGTCCTGATCCCGGCGCAAGCCTCGTCAAGAAGATCTATCGCCTTGTCAGGGAGGAAACGATCTTGGATATAGCGCGAAGAGAGAACGACGGAACTAACGAGCGCCTCATCACGAATGTGAACATTATGATATTTCTCGAAACGCTCCTTAATGCCGCGCATAATGGAAATCGTATCCTCCTCGTCTGGCGGCTCTACAGCCACGGGCTGAAAGCGCCGTTCAAGCGCGGCATCAGACTCCATATACTTTCTGTATTCATCAAGAGTTGTTGCGCCTACACAGTGAAGTTCGCCGCGCGCCAACATGGGCTTAAGCATATTCCCGGCATCGGAGGAGCCTTCGGTTTTGCCAGCACCGACGATTGTATGGATCTCGTCAATGAAAAGGATTATCTTTCCGTCGGAATCCTTGATCTTTTTGAGAACGGCCTTGAGACGCTCCTCAAACTGTCCGCGATACATCGCGCCGGCCATGAGAGATGTCATATCGAGCGAAAAGACGATTCTGTCCTTCAGACCTTCCGGGACATCCCCGCGGTTGATGCGCTGCGCAAGCCCTTCAACGATAGCGGTCTTGCCCACTCCTGGCTCACCAATAAGGACAGGATTATTTTTTGTTTTGCGGGAAAGAATACGAATGACATCGCGAATTTCTCTATCCCTTCCGATCACGGGATCGAGTTTACCAGTCTTGGCCAATGCGGTCAAATCGCTGCCGTATTTCTCAAGGCAATTTTCGTTATCTTCCGGAGGTGTATAACTTGCATTCATGATATTGCTCCTTTCATCTTCACCACTCAAAAAGCAAATTCCATGCCAAAGCCCGCAAACACGATTTCCGCGCCAACTTGTCCCAAAATTGCGACATTCTGTCACATTTCATGCGCCACTCCACCGGAAAGTTAGTTGCGCAAGTGCAACAACCGCATCATTTTATCTTGAAGCCTCTTTTGCCAAGTTGGAGTACCAAAATAAGTCAAAGTTCCAACAAAACAATTTTTTGGATATTTCTTCTCTAAATACGGTAAATGCCTATAGAAACGCTCTGTCGCCTTGCTCCCTGAATGATGACAACACTTAACTGGATGTACGTATGACAAAATACGATATTTAACTTTTGCCATTGCGCAAAAATCCTCAACATAAAAATCAAAATAAAGATTCTCATCAAACCGAAGATTATGCTTTTTCACAAGAGATGAATGCACTATAAGACAACAACAATCAAAAGCCTCGACAACAAGTGGTCTTGAAACAAATCTGCCAGGATACCATGCCACCCCGCTTCCATCACGATTTACTTCAATCATATTACCATATATGACTTGCATCCCAAACCCACATAAACCCTTACGACAACCACCAACCACCCCATGTAGAAATCTCTTATCAAAATTGTTGACGAGCTCCGAAAGTTTTTCCCGTAATTCAAAATCTTCGTGACAAAAAACAAACCAAGAATCATTTGAATAATCATACTGTTCCAAAAAACTGTTATAACATACAGGTATTGGTTTATTTTCTTCGCGATTATCAAAAACATGAAATCTCACGCCTGTACAGTTCTGATTATTGCGAACACACTTGTTAAACATACTAAAATCGCGAACTGCGGAAATAAGATTCATATTTTATTATTCTCATATACAATGTTCATTAAACTATCTTATGTGCGAAAATGCTCCTTGATTTTTCGAAGGGCCGCCCACGAATGAAAACCGAAAGGCATATCCTCCATCCGTTCATCTTGCAACAAGTCTTCACACAGCGAAAAGCGTAAAGATTCCTGACGAGGAGCTAGGGCGATTTCTTTAGAGTATCCTATATGCCATCTCGGCAAGAATCTGGTAAAAAAAATATCCTCATACAACAAATAACAATCTGGAATAATTTTCCACAAACGATTATATGCAGAAGCTCCAATCTCACATATTTTGCGAGATCTCAAAGCAAATCCTCCATTGCCGGCGCCATCATTTCGGGATAAAAGAATTTTACTTACAAAATCATCTGATTGAATATTCCATGGGCCTCCGATATAATCCCATTTCCCCAAAAAGCCTTCCAAAGCGCTGCGTAAAGGGAACCCATCAGGATGAATATTGAGAACATACGAAGTATCAAAACGATTAGGCATCGTTTTGATCATATTTCGAGAAAACCCAACAATATCCCCCATCTTCAACGTATTATCAACATCAATGCGCAAATCAGCTCCGAAAACAGACTGCAGATATTCGAGTCGCTCTGTCATTTGATTGACCACAAGGGTCGTCTTAAGACGCCCACACCATCTGTATGTCTCCCGCAACGCTAACTCTATAGACTCTACATACTGTGGCATTTTATCTTTACTGCCAAAAACATAAGAAAGTACCGTGACATCACAACACCCCTTCTCTACCGGCAATCCTGCTGCCAGATTTTCTCCCATACGCTGCTCTTTCCATTGAGACAAATCAAACATAACAATCTCACCTCTCGCGAACAATCGAAAATTTCCGCAATTCCGAAATAAGCGCGCATAAATTCCTAAAAGACAAATGCCTTACTATTACAGACAGCGAAAACCAAAAGAGATGGGGGAAAAGCTTTCTTGCCAAAACCATGCCGCCCATTGCGCGTTCTTGCGCAATTTTCCGCATATATGTGTATCCTGCGAAAACATTTTGGATATATTTTGGAGAAACAGCCCTAGAGAAACTGCCTTGATTTGGACGGCAATAATACAATTCATCTTTTACGACAACGCTTTTTAGAGCCATAAAGCCAAGCTCCCAAAAAAAAGCAGTGTCCTCACCACCTGTAATCTCAAGGAATCGAACGTTCTTTATTGATTCATAGCGAAATATATGCTCCCAAACAAAGATAGAATGATTGACGCCTCTATTGGATTTGAATCTGACCATATCAGCATCGTATCTTTTTATCGTATCCAATGCCACAGCAACCGCATTGGGCATAAGTATGTCATCCTGGTCGGCAAACATCACATAAGGCGTTTCTACTATATCTAACGCCATATTCCGTGCCGCACCCACACCACCATTAGAACGGGAAAGTATTCTAAACCGATTATCTCTGTCAGAGAAATATTTAAGAATTTCCGCCGAAGAATCAACCGATCCGTCATCGACACAAATACACACCCAATCAGAACATGTCTGATTCCTGATGGAATCGAGCAATTCCGAGAGAAACTTCTCTCCGTTGTAAACTCCAACAATTATGGAAACAGACACACTCATCTCAATTTCGCAGAAAAGATTCTCTTATTTTTTCAATTTGAGAAAAAGGCCCTTCATATGCCTGAACCAAATCCAACAAGCAACTCAATCTTGCTGGGCGAAGCCCCAACCGAAGCATCAGTCTACAAAGAAATAAAAGAACGAAGGCTTTTAATCGAAGCTTAAAGCACACCTCTGGCTTCTGGGATTCCCTCTGGCCAAGGCAAGCTATCTGAAACGTATGCCATATTGCGTTAGCTCGATAAGAAAGGCGAATACATAAAGCATCGAAGGCATTCTGAGCCTTCTTCCATGGCCACCCGCCAGAAAAATGTATTGCCTTTATCGTCACATCATCCCTATAGCATTCATGAACAAAAAGCCCCCAACCTTCCGAAAAAATCCCCTTGCTTGACATACAAAGGTAATTCAATACGGATTGATCAACAGTCGCAGGATTAGGATACTTCCGCAGAAACTCCCAGCACCCATTGACAACATCCAACGAACGCATCAAGTCAAGATTCATTGCTACAAGCCCCGCACAGAAATATTCATCTGCCGAATAAGGGAGGTTGTTTTCCGAAAACCATCTGGCATCTAAACTTCTGTCGCCAAACGGGTTTTTATGCCCAACTATCGCCTTGCCGCTCTTGCGCAATTCTTCAAGCATATCTGCTGGATCCTCAACAAAAAAAACATCACAATCAGAATAAATGCATGACTCTACAGATTCTAATATCCTTGGCAGCAAAACCCGCGCCCATGTTGCCTTACTGCCGTTTGTCCACCCGCATAAACCGTCAAAACACCGCATATCAATCTTATGGCGCACAACCTGCACATGAACTTTAACCCTCTTTGCCACAAAAGATATCCTACGCTCGTAATCAGCCCAATTATCATCAGATATCCCGCAATCAAGAATGTGAATCACTAATTCACTATGCCCAGACCTTGAGGCATAAACGGCACTAGCCGAAGAAACAAACAATTGTTCCGTAAATCCGTTATCTGAAGCAAAAACAATATCTACCATATATTTTACCTGAAATTTATTTTCTCCCAAAAACCGGTCAACGCCCGTTTAAGACAAACAGGCATAAGCTGGCTAACAGAACGATACAAAACACCCCTCAACACAGTAATAATACGCAGACAAAAAACCTTTCTATAATAGTCATCCGGCACGTTTAAAATCAAATGACTGAAGCGCCCAGAGTTATCCACAACATATTCAGGGAAAACTCCTTTAGCCAGTGGCACCGCGAAAGTATCTCTCCTGCCGTTCAAGACATTTTCGCCTCGAAAAAGCCGCGCTTCAACACTGCCGAGGGCGACCATCGCTTCTTGATGCGAAAACGCGAAAAGCTTCTCTTTTATTTTCTGAACTCCGCCCATATATGTAAAATGCCAGCCCGCACGGCGAATTATAACTGTCGGTTTTAGAAAGCGCACTTTCTGAATGACATTTCCCTGGCACTCTGACTCCACCGTATACCTAGAATAGTCAACGCCATCAAGTTTGCCGCTTTTATGAAAAGTCTTCCACGACAACGCCACAGAACCAAGATACCACCATGGATTGCGAAAATCCTTGAAATTCAAAAAGCAACCAAAGACCTCCTCTTCGAATCTTACAACTTCTCCTTGAGAAGCCATTAAGACAGCTTCAGGTATTTTTTCCGGCCTTGGAATTTCATCCACATCGGAAACAATAATCACATCATTGTCTTCAGCATTTGAAAGCCCCCTAATCAACGCATTACGCTGGCGATTCTCATTCACCCACGGTAGCTTGTAAATATCCTGGGACACTTCCTCTTCCGGAAGCAAATCATCAACTCTGACATATATGATCTTGTCTGCAAAATCCGAAAATCGCTCGCGGTTTTCCGCAAATAAAAGTGCTTTAGGTTTCCCGGTATACGTTCGCGTTGCCTCTGCAATCACAAACTTATCCCCCACGTCTTTCAATGTATGCAACCTGATTTCAAGTAAATCAAGTTCATTAAAAAAAGTAAAACAATCGTAAATCATCATTCCCCACCATATCGCTCTTTTACTTCTTTGTCTATACCAGCAAATTGCACACCCTTATAATCAATTTCACACCGCATCGCCACCTGCTATCATATAGGAAAAATCAAATCCAGTGAGCTAAAGCCCCATACGGAGCTTTAGCTCACCCTTTGGCCGATCGCCATTGCGCTCAGAATCAAGAGCGTGAATCACATTTCCCCTTACCCCGCCTGTTAGCGATTGGTGGCATATAAGGGCCCGAAATTCTTGCACGCGCGGTAATCGGCGCCCGTGGGATCGTCAGACGAACCGAAGAGCCCCCAGCAATGCGGCTGATACACCTGCGCCTCATCAACGTTGTGCATCGCCACAGGGATGCGAAGCATCGCGGCAAGCGTGATCATGTCTGCACCGATGTGACCATAGGAAATCGCGCCGTGATTGGCCGCCCACGCATTCATCACAGAATAGACATCCTTGAACGCCCCCTTGCCCGTGAGACGCGGCACAAACCATGTGCAAGGCCATTCAGGATTTGTCCTGAGCATCAGCTTTTCCTGCTGATCCTTGTCAATCGTGACAGACCATCCTTCTGCAATCTGAAGAACCGGGCCCTGCCCCTTGACAAAAGCGATTCGCGTCATCGTAAGAGGAATCTTTTCAGGCGTCAAGAATGAACTGGAGAAACCGCCGCCGCGGAAATACTCCACGCCCGCAGGAACCCACTTCGTGGCCTTCATCGTGGCATCGATATCCTTGGACGTAACCTCCCACCAATTCTTGAAGACGCTCTTGCCCTTCTCCTTCATGCCGCCTGCCGCATCAAGGCAGCAGCTGCCAGAGTTGAGAAGATGAATGATACCATCCTTCGCAATCCCCTTGAGCGGCTTGCCGGTGGCACGTTTAACCGCCGCATTTGACCAATATGTGCGCACATCCGCGAACATCTGCGCCTTGTTTGTAAGAAGCTGCATCATAAGCATGCACACGCCGTTGAGCGCATCATTCTCGGTAGCGACCACCTGCGGCATCTTCGGACCGTTCCAGTCGAAAGAGGAATTGGCGAAAGCCTCCATGAAATCACCGTTCGGCCAATGATCCGTCCACTGGCGCTGCCCCTGGAAGCCGGCTGCTATCGCATTACGGCCAACAGCCTCCTCACCAAAACCCATCTCCGCAAGCTTGGGGTTGCCCACCATCATATCACGGACGATGATCGCCATCTTGACCACATACTCCCAATCACGATCCTTCTCCTCACGGGACTTCTGAATCTTCTTGGGATTGTAGTCCTTGCCTTCCCTGCAATTCTTCCTGACCCATGCAATAGCCTTCTCGTACTCATCCTTGTCGTAGATGCCCTCGCTGATGCGGCGCTCAATTTCGCACATGTCCATATTTTCGGGAGCCATGCCGAAATAATCCTGGAAGAAATCAACGTCCACAAATGAACCAGCGATACCCATGGAGGATGTACCGATCGAAAGATAGCTCTTGCCCTTCATCATCGCGACAGCAAGACCAGCCTTCACAAAGCGAAGAATCTTTTCCTTTACATCCTCGGGGACACTCGTGTCCGTGGCATCCTGCACTTCGCGACCATAGATGCCGTAAGTGGGCATTCCGCGCTGCGCATAACCAGAGAGCATAGCGGCCAGATAAACCGCGCCGGGACGCTCCGTGCCATTAAAGCCCCATACCGCCTTCGGGATCGTGGGATCAATATCCATCGTCTCCGTGCCATACGCCCAGCAAGGCGTAACACTGAGAGAGACGCCCACATTGTTTGCGGCAAACTTGTTGGCGCACTGTGCTGCCTCAAAGCGTCCGCCGATCGTCGTATCGGCGATAACGCATTCCACACTCGAACCGTCAGGATATTTCAAATTCTCAGAAATCAGCTTGGCGGCAGTTTTCGCCATGTTCATCGTCTGCACTTCAAGCGACTCGCGGACACCACGCCTACGACCATCTATAATCGGGCGGATA
>JAGBZQ010000023.1 GCA_017628165.1 Kiritimatiellia bacterium
CGTTCCTCGCCGGTCACGAGTCGTTCGCCGCTGCTGAAGGTGCCATCAAGATCGCTCTTAACGCCAACAAGGTGCGCAAGACGAACCTTCGCGTTATTCTCAATGGTCTCGGCAAGGACGCTGCGTACATCATCTCGCGCATCAACGGCTTCACCTACGTGAAGACGGCGTTCAACAACAATACCGAGAAGATCAAGGTTGTTGAGAAAAAGTCGTTCTCCAAGGGTCCTCGTGCTGCCGTCAACTGCTATGGCGCAGACAATGTCCCAGAGGGCGTTGCTATCATGCAGCTTGAGAACGTCGGCGTTTCCATTACTGGTAACTCCACGAATCCGACGCGCTTCCAGCATCCTGTGGCCGGTACGTATAAGAAGTGGTGCATTGAGAATGGCAAAAAGTATTTCTCCGTTGCCTCCGGCGGCGGTACTGGCCGTACTCTCCACCCCGACAACATGGCCGCCGGTCCTTCCAGCTACGGCATGACCGACACTATGGGCCGTATGCACTCCGACGCTCAGTTCGCGGGCTCCAGCTCCGTTCCTGCGCACGTGGAGATGATGGGTCTCATCGGTATGGGCAACAACCCGATGGTCGGCGCCACCGTCGCCGTCGCTGTTGCGGTTGAGGAGAGCTTCAAGAAGTAATTTTTAAGTTCTCATCAAAACAAAAGCGAAAAGCCGCCGGAGAATTTTCTCTGGCGGCTTTTGCTTTGCAGATTCGGTTTTAATCGCCGTCGGCGGCAAATTTTTGCGAACTGACCATAACTTTCAGGAAGTTTGTTTTTTCTCGTGGTTTGGGGATCATCAATGAAACTCCATTGGCTGTCGCGCGCGCTGCAGAATCCGGTGCCCTCGCCGCTTTGAGCCCGTCAAGGCTGGAGGAGGAAAATATTCCGTACCAGAAGCCTTCCTTTGCGGAGTTGAGCGAAATTACAACCTGGTCGGTTTGTGCGGCAGTTATCTGTTCAATAACTTGTTGAGAGGTCTTTGTGAACTCCAGTGCATCCAAGTCAAGTTCGGCTGAAATGACAACTGCCCCCGTGGTGCCTATTGCAGACTTCTTCTTAAAGAAGCGGGATTCTTGGGAGATGTCGCTCGGTATGAATACGACCTTCTCCAGAAAAGCATCGGCATCATCTTGTGTGAAGACGCCTCTCGCGGCAGGAGTTATCCGTATAGAAGCGTCCGGAGTGAATGCCGTGAAGTCCGGCAGTGAATTCACGTAGTTCCGAGCAGTCTCTTTATTGAAGTGGATGAGCTGCATATCATTCCACAAATTCCCTGCCGCAGCCCATCCCCATGCGTTTTGGGGTATAAAGACCTTGGCCGTCTTCGGGCAGGAATGGAATGCATAATTCCCCACGGCTGGTTCATTGCCGTTGAATGTTATGGATGCGAGCGATTGGCAGCCGCAGAAGGCGTAGTTGCCGATGAGCAGTATGTCGTCTTCAAAGACAACCTTATGCAGGTTCGAGCAGTTGTAAAAGGCAAAGTCGCCTACTGCGATCATCGACGGTGGGAGCAGGGCGATGCGCAGAGACGAGCAGCCCTCAAATGCGGATTCTCCGATGCTGATCACGCCATCGGGAATTGTTACCGATGTCAGTCTGTCGCAGTAGTAGAAGGCTCTGTCGCCTATGGAGGTGACATCGCAGTTTCCGAGCTTTTGGGGAATCGAGACATTCCCTGCGGTGGTTTTGGGAATCGCCGGCTTGCCGAATTGTCCGCTGTATACGGCGGCAACTCCATTTGAAACGGTGAATTCCCATGTAATTCCTCCTACGCTTTCAGCATAGGGGCCGCCGTCGTGTTTTGCGGCGATGACCGTCATGCCGTACCATTCAGTTCCTGTGCCAGACCAGCTCTCATGTTCAACAGGGAGTGTAACCTGAGCGCCTTCAGGTGGACAGGTAAAAAGGTTTTCCCCCATTATTGGAGCATTCCCTATGAATCTGACGGAATTCATCGCCGGACAGTTTTCAAAGGCATGCTCTCCGATGCCTGTAACGCTTGATGGAATTGTAATGGATTGTAGAGAGGTGCATCCGGAAAAAGCATAGCGTGCGATATTTGTTATGCCGAACGGAAGTTCAACGGCTGCAAGCGAAGGGCAGCAGGAGAATGCAGAGGCCTTGATGTTTTTGAGCTTTTTGGGAAGCGTTACACTTTTGAGGGAATTGCAGCGGGTGAAGAGACATTCGTCTATTTCAGCGAGACTATTTGGCAGTGATATGCTTTCAAGAGCTTCGCAATAGTAGAACGCTCTCTCACCGAATGCAGTGACGCTCGAAGGGATTGAGATGGATTTCAGTTTACTGCATTCCGAGAAGGCGTATTTCCCGATATTCGTAACTCCACTTGGAATAGTTACATCGGTCAGTTTGTATTTTTTGTAAAGAGCATACGCACTTAAGGATTTTACATTAGAGGGGATGGTAAGATTTGTTTCTTTGCCCCAATATCCAAAAAGAATATCTTTCTGAATCACGAATCCCTGTGCATTTGTAAGGCTCCAGCATTCTGAAAACGCCATGTCGCCGATACTGGTGATGCTGTCAGGCAGAAAGATGTCGTTAAGCGAGGTGCAGGCGAAGAAAGCTCCTTCTTCAAGCTTTGTCACGCCTTCGGGGATGGCGACGCCGGTTATTGATCTGCAGTCCCGGAAAGCGTATCTTCCGATCGCTGTCACTTTTTTGTTGTCGATAACACTTGGGATAGGCACAACTCCGGAAGTGTCGGTGGGAATGGCGCTTCCACCGTCTGCGCTTCCGATTACGATTGTTCCGTCGCTTTGTTCGTAATATTTCCACGGAATATTACGGTGGACGGTGGCTGTGGCGGTTAACGCCGCTACAGCGGATATGGCCGCTGCGAAGGTTTTAGCAGGAGCCGTTTTTAGTGTGAACATACCGCATCCTCCTTCCTGTTGCCAGCAACCATAGCCATGCCGACTGTAGGCATTTGAGCGATGGCTGCATTCATGTTTTTTTTGGCGGCCGGTAATATAATCTTTTCTCTCGTTAAAGTAAAGAGTTTTTTTTTCAGATGTAAAAAAAAGAAGAAGCGCCCAAAACTGGACGCTTCTTCCTTTTCCGTACGAACTTTTAAAGGTTCTTATCAGAATTCAGGTTTGGTCTTTTTAAGACCGAGGCCACGGCAACCTTCCTTCCACTCTCCACGCTTCTGGAGGAGATTGACGCGCTCGAAACGCTTCAAGACGTTACGCCTGGAGGTGATTTTTCCGGAACCCTTAAGAGATGCGTGCTGGCTCATTTTTCTATCTTCCTTTCAACGAGATGATAGTATATCATTTATGGCTGATTTAATCAACCCGTAGATATTTACTTTTTCTCTTCTGTCTTAGGCGCCTCAGGAGCGCTCTCCTTGGCTGTTTCAGGCGGAAGAATGTCCTTGAAATCCTCAGCAAGCTCAACTTTTGCATTGCGAATCGTATTGATTACGAATTCGTTGACAGCCTTGGCGTTCTTCCTCTGCTTGAGCGATGCTACAACATCCTCGAGCTTTGGAAGGGGCTGAGGCTCAGAGACTCTGATGAGGATGTGGCTGGCCTTGACAGTCTCTTCCTTGCCTTCGGCCGCGGCCTTCTTATCCGTTGTCATGATGAGGTGATAGCCGAAGCTTGTCTTGACAGGCTCGGAAATTTCCCCGATCTTGAGAGCGAAAGCGGCCTTGTCGAATTCGGGAACCATCTGCCCGTGGCCGAATTCACCGAGGTCTCCGCCTTTTTGACCGGAGGGGCAAGAGGAATTCTTTTCCGCGAGCTTTGCAAAGACTTCGGCCTTCTTGTCGGCGGGAGCGGCGTCAAGTTCCTTCTTGAGCTCTGCGATCTTCGCCTTGGCGGCCTCGTCATTCAAGCACTTGGCATTCTGGGCCTTGATGGACTCAATTACTTTATTTGCCTCGGGCGTATAGTCAGTCGTGTCCTTGTCGAGAACCTGCGTCTTGATCATTTTCTCGATGAGCATTCCACTCTTGAGGGAGTTGAGCATTTTGTCCTTGTCGACGCCTTGCTTTTTGAGAAGCTCGTCAAATGTCTTGGGCGCGTCAGGCATAGAAGCGATCTGCTTGATGATTTCCGCCTTGCGAGCCTCCATTTCGGCATCTGAGATGGATATGTTGAGAGCTGCCGCGCTATCGGCAAGAACCGTTTCCGCCATGAAGCGAGATGCGAGATCCTTGATGTAATAGCTCTTCATCATCTTCGCCTGAGCCTTCATTCCCTCTTTCGCCTTTTCATCCTTGGCCTGAGCGAGCTGGGCTTCGAAAAGCATATTGAACTGGGCTTCGGCTTCACCGCGCGTGAGCTTTTTCCCGCCGACACTCACGATGACTTCATTCGGATCCTTGGTTTCTTCCTTTGGGGGCTCAAGAACCGGTTCGGGAAGGGGGAGCGGTTCCGCGGAAATCTCAGGCTTGTCCGCGCAGGATTTCTCCTTGCCGCTGCAGCACTTCTCTTTGTCGCAACATCCTGTTACCATAGCAGCGGCTGCGATCGCCGCGCAAGCAATATGAATCTTAGCCATGTTTTTACCTGTTTTCTTTCTTCTTTTGTTGTATCGCCTGAATGACATGACGCCTTGTTTTAGGCGGTTCATCCAGATGGAATATATAGAATACACCAATTACCCTGCTCGCGTCTACTAGAATTTGCATTTTTTTTTCATTACGCGGATTTCGTATGCAGGCGGCAGCCTCCGGAGAAACTGTGATTTTCCGTTCTCCGCGCAGGGTAAACACCCCTGAGTCGGCTTCGATTTCGGGTGAAAGTCCCATAAGTTTCAGCGCGGCAATCTCGAAGGCGAGGAGCTCTGCAAGCAGGATCTCCGCGTTTTCAAGCTTTGAGATGGCATCGTCGAGAAGATTGAACCATTCGGCAGCATCGGGGCCCTGAGGCGATAGAGAGGCGGCAATGGTTCTGAAATGCTCTGCTACAAGGAGCTTGCGGTAGTCGCCGCGGAGGAACTCGTTGAGCTTCAATGGCGTACATTCGCGCAGGGCGTGGACATCGCCTTTGGCGTTGAGGTAATAGACGATCTCGCAGATATAGTTGAGGTCGTACTGCCCAAGAAACGCGCTCTTGGGGCGAACTGCACCTTTTACAGATGATGTGATTTTTCCATCTGGCGTGAGCCATGAAACGATATGGCTTGTTTGCGACCACGGGCTGATGGAAAGGCATATCGCCTTTGTTTTAGCCGTTTCGCCTGCCATCAGACGATATCTCCGTAGAGTGTGTCCCCGTGCACATCTTTGACAAGCATCTGCACAATCTGTCTGCGCCTGGGACGATTCGGCAGGTTTCTGAGAAATGACGTTGTTGTTGAGATCTGGGTGCCGTTTTGGGCGCACCACAAGTATTCTGAAGTCCAGCCGGCCGAGGCGGATGCTTTTTCCACAACGACCTCCACTGTAGAGCCTTTGAAGCTCTTGGCGAAATCTCTGCGCTTTGAGGCTACCGCAAGCGAAATCTCTCTTGCGCGCTGAGATCGGATCTCTTTGGCTATTTTGTTTGCAAAATTGGCGGCAGGCGTTCCTGGCCTTTCTGAGTAGGGAAAGGCATGGACGTTGGTGAAATCTTTGCGTTTGAGGTATTCGAGCGTGGCGATATGGTCGCTTTCCGTTTCTCCCGGGAAGCCTGATATTATATCGCAGCCGAGTGAAATGCCGGGGATCGTCTTTACGGCCGTTTCGACTAGATTGTCTATATCATGCTGCCTGTAAGGCCGGCGCATGTCATTGAGTATCTTGTTTGACGCAGACTGCACAGGGATGTGGAGGAAGCGGCAGATGTTTGCATTCTCAGCCATCACGCTTACCGTATCGCGCGCTATAACGCCCGGCTCGAGCGACCCTATTCTGATCCTGTGCCCTTTGCTCGGGAGCTTTGCAAGCGCATCTAAAAGCTCGGGAAGGCGCTTGCCCTCGGACAGATAGAGCGAGAGGTTGCATCCCGTCACAACAATCTCAGTGTAGCCACTTGCGATGAAGAGCCGTGCGCGCTCAAGCACGCGTGTGAAATCAACAGATATTGATTTCCCTCTGAATGAAGGAACGATGCAGAAGCTGCAATTCGAGCTGCAGCCGTCCTGCACTTTCAGGTATGCGCGGGCGGTGGAAAGGGGGATCGCCTCCGCAGCAGAGTCGTTTTCGGAGACGCGCTGAGGGGTGAGAATTTTTTCAAGCATGGCCTCAGGCGTTCTGTTCTTGACGCATCCGAGAGTAAAGATTCGTTTTGCGGGATATTTTTTCTTGAGTCCTTCAATGAATTTTACAGTGTCATGCTCGGCGCGGCCAGTGACGCTGCATCCTCTTACGATGATGAGGTCGGCATCGGAATGTGAGGATGTTTTTTCCCAGCCGAGCTGAAGAAGCCGCGCCTCCAAGTCAAGAGACTCCGCGCGGTTGAGCCTGCAGCCGAAAGTGTCAAACGCGACCTTCATTCCACGACGAGGATGAGTACGGTGTTGGTAAGATTGAAAAGCGCGTGGCTTAGAATCGGAGATAGGATGCTTTGTGTTTTATTGTAGAGCCAGCATTGCGCTACGGCAAATACAAACAGGGCTGCAAAAGCATCGTTCGGCCAATCCATTTGAATGTAATGTGCGGCGACAAAAAGAATCGAAGAAGGGATCGTCCCCGCCCAAAAGTTTTTGGAGTCCGGCAGCTTCCAGAGCAGGTACCTGAATATGAACTCTTCAAGTATTGGAGCTACGATTAGCAGCATCGCCAACATATAGAAGAATTTTAAATTCCAGCCGGCGAGCTTTTTTACGAAGGCGACAGATTCCTGAGACTCGAGCGTGATGCCGAAATACTCCGCTACCGTTTTAGTTAGAAAGCACGTAAAAATCGACAAGGCCGCGATAAGCGGCCATGCGATTAGTGTTGTCTTGATGTTTTTGCTCATCGCAATCACTTTGCCTCACCAGCTGGATTTTCGTTTGTTCCGCGGATTTTTATGTGAAGCTCGCGGAGCTGCTGCTCGGTAACATAGTTAGGAGCACCCATGAGAAGGTCTTGGGCCTTCTGGTTCATCGGGAAGGCGATGACTTCGCGGATGTTGGGCGTATCGGTAAGGAGCATTACCATGCGGTCAACGCCGGGAGCGATTCCGCCGTGGGGCGGAGCGCCGAACTGGAACGCGCGATGGAGTGCGCCAAATTTCTTGACCACGTCATCCTGGGTGTAGCCCGCCATCTCGAACGCCTTGTACATGATGTCGATGCGGTGGTTGCGGATAGCACCCGAAGAAAGCTCAATACCGTTACAAACGACGTCGTACTGGTAAGC
>JAGBZQ010000024.1 GCA_017628165.1 Kiritimatiellia bacterium
AATAACTACATCTCTTGTCCCGCTCGACCAAGATGCCGTCATTCCTTCGAACTCCTCGCCGTGGAGAAGCGTAACAAGTCGCCCCTTGCTGTAAAAATCATGTATGCACGGCACTGTCGCCTCCGTATGCGGGAACGCTATCCAGCCGTGGGGCCATAAGAGCGACGGCAATTCGCCTATCATAAAATCATCGGAATCTATCGCGAGCTCAAGCTCTTCGCTCTTCGTAAACCAAATCGACTTCTTTACCCCCTTACCAACCGCGAGTAAAAGCGTATTGGTAACGGCTACGCTTCTTTGTTTCATTGGCGCGACAAGCGGCACAGCCTTTTCACCGACTACGAGACGACCAACGCCTGAGCCGCTGACGCAAACCTTTAACACCGCAGTTTCATCAGTCGGCACGGGCAGCGAAAACACGCCATTAGTGGAGCCTGAATAAAAGACGTGTTCTAAAACAGTATTCGTTGATCCTTGAGGATAAGAAAACGGATCTTCTCCGTTGAGTACGGACGCGAAGCCGTCGTAATAATCATTTGAAATCGAATACGCATCAAGCGGATTTGATTTCACTATAAAGATTTCATCATAGTCAGAGAGGCCGTCATAATCCGAGTCGGCATTGTATGGATCGGTATGATAAACAAAAAGTTCATCCTCAATTATAAGCCCGTCACCATCACGGTCGCTACCGGACACATCGGACGGTTCGAGATGGCGGAAGGCGAGAGAAGTGGGGAACGGGGAATGGAAAACGGGGAAGAGGGAATGGGGAATGGTGCCGATGGTGATGTTAGAGGGGAAATTTTCGGGAATAACGCCAGAATCAATTTTCGACTTGATTGCCGATAGATCATAACGATAAGTGAAATCGCCGTTTTCATAGAACTCCACCTGGAATGAAATCGGCATGTCTGACTCTCGGTTGTAAAGAACATTCTGCCAAGTAAGTTGAAGTGTGTTAGATGTTGTAAGATAATGCCAGAAACAGGAGCTAGGAGTTAGGGGATAGGTGTTAGGAGTTAGACCTAAGACCGCCTCCTGACCACTGACCCCTGACTCCTGACCACTAACTCCTGACCACTGACCCCTGACTACTAACCCCCAATTCGCTTCCGGCACAATGCCCATTGTCGTCTTAAACGGGAAATATTCATTTGCTGCAAACACCGAAGAAGTTGGCGACAAAACCGTCACCCATCCATCCGAATGAACTCGCAACCGCTCACGCCCTAACCCCGAACTACCAACTCCTGACCCCTCCAAATAAACCCAATCCTCCGCCGCTCCGAATGCTTTCCAATCCTCACAAACACTTGCGCCTTCTGGTGCAGTAAAATCGTGAACCTCGTTTGTCCCAATGCGTGTTAAGACAAAGCCTCGCGCAAAGTCCTCTGGCGTGAGAGATATGGGATAGGCATTAGGGGAATGGTAGTTGTATGGTGTATTTGTGTTGCCATTGTGGAAATGTTGCCAATTATCAATACCAATGTTGCCAATTGGAAATTGAAAATTGGAATTGGCAACACTGGCACCATTGGCAACATTCTCTTCTCCCCCCTCTACACGTTCTACCTGTTCTACACGGTTAAAATCCTCTCCCCCTTCACCTTCACCTACAACTTCACCTCTCTTCACTGTCCCATGCAGCACAAACGCCCCAAACACCACCGGCAAAACAACCTTCCACAAAAGCGGCAGCTTGCACCACTCGCGCCCGATCTCCTTTACCCTCTCACCCGCCATCCTCCACCACATAACCGCGGCAAGCGCGGCAACAAGCACCGCGCAAAGCGCCAGCAAGGCGATTTCAAATAGGTTCAAATCGGGCATGCGAACATTTTAGCATTCTCACGAATCGTAAAAGACCGTCCCTTCCTGTGTGGTGATGCGCTCGGCAACGGGATATTCAAACGAAGGGCTCTGCCTGAGCCTGCGAACAAACTGATCCGCCTCCCATTTCGCCATCGGAAGATCGTGCAGAAGATAATTGCCGCAGTTGACTGCGGTAGCTCCCGGGACTTCGCCCTTGTATTCGCGAAGGTGCTCAAAGGCGGCAAGAACAAGAGGATAAATCTCCTCCGGGTCGGGCGTTCCTTTTACAATAAGATAGTTTCCTGTAAGACATCCCATCGGGCCGAAGTAGACGATACGATCCTTCCATTCAGAATCATTTCTAAGATAGGTGGCCACAATATGCTCTATCGTGTGAATGGCATTCGGATGAATCGCCGGCTCCACATTCGGACTTTTCATTCGGATATCAAACGTGGTGGCTTTCTCCCCTCCGATATCATCAATTCGAGAAACGTAGATTCCCGGGATAATCTTTGTGTGGTCCACCTGAAAGCTTGCGATAAGTTCCATTTCTTCTAACCTTTGATGTTGCGATGCTCTACAAAAAACACCTTGTCCCCCACGCGGCAGCGTGGCGCCTTAAACGTGACCCACTCTCCGCGAACGGCCTCGGGCGGGCGCTCATCATCGCGATGAAGCTCACCGAGGACAAACTCCACGACCCCCGTGGAATTTCCGTGGATCTGAAGCTCGTCACCCGGTCTGATCGCATGATCCTGAATCTTCACATGGGCGATTCCCGCCTTCGTGAAATAATCGAGAACGACGCCCACATGGCGCTTCACTGTCGTTGCGAGCGAATCCTCCGTGTCGGCGAACTGATCCCTGCCGGGGCGGCCATAGAACAAGCCTTTGGAAAACTCGCGGTGAAACACCTTTGCTACGTCCGTCTCCAGCTCCTTGATCAGCTCGGGCGTATACTCGCCGGCAAGGACCGCATCGACAGCTTTACGGTACGCCCTCACGGTGGTGTGCACATAATTTGCGTTGCGCGCGCGCCCTTCAATCTTAAAGCATGCGATCCCGGCTTCCATGAGTTTATCCACGAAACCGATGCTGCAAAGATCCTTGGCCGAAAGAACGGTATGAGGCTCGATCTCAAACGCCGTCTTCCCCTCGTGAAGAGGTTTACCGTCCAATCCTTCGTAAAAATCGACAGCCTGAATCTTAAACTTTCTTCTGCAGGGCTGGTGACATTCGCCGCGGCAGGCCGACTTCCCGAAGATCTCGTGGCTCATAAGGCAGCGCCCGGACTCCGCAACGCATTGCGCGCCGTGAACAAAGCACTCGATTTCAACATTCGTCTTCGATGCGATGTCCTTGACCTCCGCGAGCGTGCATTCGCGCGCAAGAACAATCCGGGAGGCGCCTTGCGATGCAAGAAACTTCACCGCAGAGGAGTTCGATGTGGACATCTGCGTTGAGATGTGAATTTCCACTCCATGCTTTTTGCAGAGCGAGATCACGCCCCAGTCGGAGACGATGAACGCATCCACATAAGGTTTCGCGGCGACAATCGTGCGCTCCACCTCTTCAAGCTCGCTCTCGAAGATGATCGCGTTGAGGGCGAGATACGCCTTTACCTTGCCGCGGCAGCGCGCACCGATTTCCGGCAAATCCTCAAGCTTGAAGTTCACGGTGCTCCGCGCACGCATATTGAGCGTGCCGAGCCCGAAGTATACGGCATCAGCGCCTGCATCTATCGCCGCCTCAAGAGCTATGAAGTCGCCAGCGGGGGCAAGTATTTCAGGGCGCTTCATCATTTGCGTTTTGAGATCATTTCGTGATAGTCGGAGAATCCGCCCTCAAACCAGGTGGTCTTGCCGTCGCCCTCAAACGCAAGGATGTGTGTGGCGATTCGGTCGAGGAACCAGCGGTCGTGGGAGACCACCATCACGCAGCCTCCAAATTCCTGAAGGCCTTCCTCAAGCGAACGGAGCGTCGCCACATCAAGGTCGTTAGTGGGCTCGTCGAGAAGAAGAAGATTGCCGCCCGAGGTAAGAAGCTTCGCAAGATGAACACGGTTGCGCTCGCCGCCGGAGAGAACGCCCACCTTCTTCTGCTGCTCGGCGCCGCGAAAGTTAAAGCGGCTGCAGTAAGCGCGGCCGTTCATCATGGAAGTGCCGGCAAGGCGAACAAACTCCCCGCCGCCCGTGATAGCCTCATACACCGTCTCCTCGGGCTTAAGCTCACTGCGGGACTGATCCACATAGCTGAGCTGCACCGTATCGCCGACGGAGAACGTGCCGGAGTCCGGCTTAAGCTGCCCCGTAATAAGCTTGAAGAGAGTTGTCTTGCCCGCGCCGTTCGCACCGATGACTCCCACGATGCCGCCGCGCGGAAGATCGAAGTTGAGGTCATTGTAGAGAACCTTGTCGCCAAAGGCCATCTTGACATGCTCGGCCCGAACGACGAGGTTGCCGAGACGCGGCCCTGGCGGAATGCGGATAACGAGATCGTCCTCGCGCGTCGAAACCTCCTGCTTCTGGAGCTCTTCGTAGCGCTTAACACGCGCCTGGCTCTTGGAGTGACGGCCTGACGGATTGGTCTGAATCCACTTAAGCTCGTTTTCGATAAGCTTCTGACGCGACTGCTCCGCTTTCGCCTCACGCGCAAGCATGGCCTCTTTCTGTTTGAGCCATTCCTCGTAGTTGCCCTTGTATGGATAGCATACGCCATGATCGAGCTCAAGAATCCAATCCGTGACATCAGAGAGGAAGTAGCGGTCGTGGGTAACTACGATAAGTGTTCCCTTGAAAGGCTTCAGGTATTCTTCAAGCCACTGAACGGTTTCCGCATCAAGGTGGTTCGTGGGCTCGTCGAGAAGGAGAACGTCAGGCTCGGTGAGGAGAAGGCGGCAGATGGCCACGCGGCGGCGCTCGCCGCCGGAGAGCACCTTTACGCTCTGCTCGGCCGGAGGGCAATGCATCGATGCCATCGCGCGCTCAACCTTAGAGTCTATGTTCCAGTAATCGTTTGCATCGATCTCGTCCTGAAGCCTTGCCATCTCAGCCTCCGCCTTCGGGTCATCGAGGCAGCAGCAAAGATCCTCGTAGCGCTCAAGCTTGGCCTTGATGGGGGCAACCGCCTCTTCGACCACTTCGCCCACCGTCTTCGTGTCATCCAGCTCCGGCTCCTGAGGAAGATACCCGATCTTCGTCCCTTTGGCCACCTGGACGGTCCCCATGAGATCGGTATCCAACCCGGCAAGAATTTTAAGAAGCGAAGACTTGCCGGCGCCGTTACCGCCTATCACGCCGATATGCGCACCATAAAAGAATGAAAGGTTGACATCTTTGAGGATGGTCTTCGCGCCCGCCTGCTTGGTGACGTCGATCAAACTAAACTGGTATTCTCCTGCCATATTAAAATCCCTTTGGGGTTGTACGTTTCAATAGAGGGTATTATATCATTATTTTTCATTACTGCGCCGCTGCGATTACGGTGTGAACGAAATCACGCCGTTGCAAAAACGAGTGTGGGTTTTAAAGGAATTTTGCCGTAATGGAAGCGGATGAGTTTTTCACCTGCTCCACCGTCCCTTCAGCCACTATGGTACCGCCGGCACCGCCGCCACCGGGGCCGAGATCCACAAGCCAGTCCGCCGAGCGCATAACATCAACATTATGCTCGATGACAATGACCGTGTTGCCCTGATCGCGCAGCCTTAGAAGGAGGCGCGTAAGCTTGGCGACATCGTCAAAGTGAAGCCCCGTGGTAGGCTCGTCCAGGAGATAGAGCGTCCGCCCAGTGGCACGCTTCGAAAGTTCCGATGCCAGCTTGATGCGCTGAGCCTCACCGCCCGAAAGCGTCGTGGCGGACTGCCCGAGCGCGATATACCCAAGCCCCACATCCACCAACGTGTTAAGCTTCCGCGAAAGAGAAGGAATCTTCTCAAAGAATACCGCCGCCTCGGCCACCGTCATCTCGAGAACATCCGCGATTGACTTCCCGGCGTATGTCACTTCCAAAGTCTCGGAATTGAAGCGCTTGCCGCCGCACTGCTCGCACATCACGTACACATCAGGCAAAAAGCTCATCTCAAGCTTCCTCACGCCGTCGCCGCCGCAAACTTCGCAGCGCCCTCCCTTCACATTGAACGAGAAGCGCCCCGCTCCGTATCCACGCGCTTTGGCCGCCTCCGTTTTGGCGAAAAGTTCGCGTATCTCCGAGAAGAACCCTACATACGTAGCCGGATTCGAGCGCGGCGTTCGGCCGATAGGAGATTGATCAATCTCTATCACCTTGTCGAAATGCTCCGCGCCGGCAAGCTTCTTAAACTTCCCCGGCACCGCTTTGGAGCCGTAAAACTTACGCATGAGAGCGCGCTTCAAAGTCTCCTCCACAAGCGTGGACTTGCCGGATCCGGAAACACCCGAAACTACGGTGAAGGCCCCCACGGGGAATCGTGCGGTGACATTTGCGAGATTATGCTCCGTGCATCCCGAAATCGTGAGGAACTTCGTGAACTTCTTCGCCTTTTCCATGCCCTCGGGAACTATCTTCCGCCGACCGGTCAAATAATCTGCCGTCAAACTCTCAGCCTTCAGAAGCCCGGCAAAATCACCCTGATACATGAGCCTGCCGCCCTCGCGCCCGGCCCCCGGCCCAAGATCAATGATATAATCCGCCGCGCGCATCATCTCCTCGTCATGCTCAACCACAACCACCGTGTTGCCCCTGTCGCGCAACCCCTTGAGCGTGGATATAAGCCGCGCATTGTCACGCGGATGAAGTCCTATCGTCGGCTCGTCAAGAACGTAGAGAACCCCCGTAAGCCCCGAACCAATCTGCGTGGCAAGGCGAATACGCTGCATTTCGCCTCCGGAAAGCGTGGACGACGGGCGATCAAGCGTCAGATACTCAAGCCCCACGTCGATCAGGAACTTGAGGCGGCGGCGGATCTCCTTCAAGACCTCGCCAAGCCCTGCGAACGACGGATCATTCTCGTCAAGCGTGCCGAAGAATCCAAGGCACTCGGCAATGGGCATCGCCATCACTTCCACAATCGTCTTCCCCGCCACACGCGCCGCACGCGACTCGGGCCTTAGGCGAGCCCCTCCGCAGTCGGGGCACACCTTGAAGCTCTGGTACGCCTCGTACTTTGCGCGCGTCTCTTCGTCCTCTGCCTCCTCGAGGCGCTTTTTGAGGACGGCGAGGACTCCCTCAAAGGGCTTGTCCACGCTGCGCCACGGAAGAGAGAGATCCTCCTTGAAGCCATGCATCAGATCATGCCTGAACGATGCCGGCAAATCGCGGTATGGCGTATTCAGGTCCACATTGTTCTGCTTGGCGATCTCCTCCAAAAGGGCGTTGTAGTACATGATCGCATTGTGGCCCGCACGGCGCCACGGATGAATGCACTCCCTCAGCGGAAGCGTCTTATCAGGCACCACCAAATCCTCGTCAAAGAAATAAAGCTGCACTAAGCCCGAACACGTGGGGCAAGCGCAAAACGGCGAATTGAACGAGAAGCTGCGAGGCCTTAGCTCATCAAACGAAATCCCGCACTCCG
>JAGBZQ010000025.1 GCA_017628165.1 Kiritimatiellia bacterium
ATGACCGTGTCGTTCTTCTTGATTCTTGCGATAGCCATTGTTAGTACTCCTTGAATTAGACCACTTCCGGGGCCATCGAGAGGATCTTCATATAGTTCTTCTCGCGAAGCTCACGAGCGACGGGCCCGAACACGCGGGTGCCGATCGGATTGAGCTTGGCGTCAACGAGAACGCAAGCGTTCTGGTCGAAATGAACCGTGGATCCGTCCTCGCGGCGGATGGGCTGACCCGTCCTGACGATGACGGCTGTCGCGACAGAGCCCTTCTTGATGGAGCTCGTGGGCGACGCTTCCTTGATGGCAACGCGGATGATGTCGCCGAGGTGGGCGTACTCCTTGCGCTGACCCTTGATGCGGAAGCACATAGCGCGCTTGGCGCCTGTGTTGTCCGCAACTACGAGGTTGGAGAGTTCCTGTAACATTTTCTCCGTCTCCTTACTTGACGATGCGCCAACGCTTGGTCGCGCTCAGCGGACGTGTTTCCATGATGGTGACGCTGTCACCGACCTGAGCCGTATCGGACTCGTCGTGGGCATGGTACTTCTTAGTACGCGTGACGACCTTGCCGTAAACGGGGTGGAGTTCGCGGTAGCTGACCGTGACAACCACGCTCTTCGCGCCCATCTTGGACGCTACGACACCTTTGCGCACCTTGCGCGCGCCGCGATTGTTAGTTTCCGTGCTCATCACATCTTGACTCCTGCGCGGGTTATGAACTTAGTGTGGATTCCGATCTTCGTAGCAGCGAGGCGGAGGCACTCCTTGGCGATCTCCTCATTTACGCCGCCGACTTCGAACAGAACCTTGCCAGGAAGGATAACGGCAGCCCAGAACTCAGGGTTACCCTTTCCTCCGCCCATACGAACTTCGATAGGCTTGCGGGTGACAGGCTTGTCGGGGAACACGCGGATCCACAATTTACCCTTACGCTTCATCTCACGGTTGATCGCGACGCGGCACGCCTCGATCTGAGTGGCCGTGAGAAGACCACGGGTAAGAGCCTTAAGGCCGAACTCGCCGTAGGCAAGCTCCGTGCCCGAAGTTGCGTAACCAGCGCGGTTACCCTTGGAAACCTTGCGGAATTTTACTCTCTTAGGCATCAACGGCATGGCTTACCTACCTTCCTTGCGGTCGCCGCGCTCACGACGCTCGCCACGGCGTTCGCCGCGGGGCTGACGGGGCTGGAAACCCTCTTTCTTGCAGATCCAAACCTTGATACCGATCTTGCCGGCAGTGGTGTTGGCTTCCGCGAAACCGTAGTCGATGTTCGCACGGAGCGTGTGAAGCGGAACAGAGCCTTCGCGGGACCACTCGACGCGTGCGATTTCCGCACCGTTGATACGGCCGCCGGCCTTGACCTTGATACCTTCGACACCCATGTCCATGGCAACCTTCATCGCACGCTTCATTGCGCGCTTGAGAGCGATACGGCGCTCAAGCTGCTGTGCGATGGACTCAGCCACGAGCTGAGCATCAGCATCTGCACCCTGGACTTCCTTGATCTCGAGATAGACTTCCTTCTTGGTCATCTTCTCAAGCTCACCGCGGATTGCCTCGACATCCCCGCCCTTGCGGCCGAGAATGACACCGGGACGCGCGCTGAAAAGCGTGACACGAACGCGGTTGGCATAGCGCTCAATGAGGATCTTGGAGATGCCTGCCTCGGCAAGCTTCGCCTTGCAGAGATCACGGATCTGCTGGTCTTCGATGAGGAACGCGCCGAAATTCTTCTTGGGCGCGAACCAACGGCTACCCCAGGCGTGTGTTACGCCAATGCGGAAACCGATAGGATTAACTTTCTGTCCCATTACTTCGTCTCCTTCTTGACGTCGGTGAGAACAACCTTGCAATGGCACATGCGGCGAGCGATCGGATGGGCCGAACCGCGGGCCGTGGGCCAATAGCGACGCATACGAACGGACTCGTCGAACACGCTGAGTTTGACGATGAGCGAGCCGGGCTCGGCGACACCGTTGTTGTGCTTAGCGTTGGCGACGGCCGAGAGAAGCGTCTTGCGGAGAATCTCCGCAGCCTTCTTGGGCGAATACTCGACAACCTTGAGCGCCTCAGAGGCCGTGAGCCCCTGGCAAGCGCGCGCAAGGGGACGACCCTTGGCCGCCGACATACGCGCATTACGGGTGATGGCAACTACTTCCATTTTCAAAACCCCTTACTTGGCCTTGGCGGCAGAATTGCCATGCGTCTTGAACGTACGCGTGGGAGCGAATTCGCCGAGCCTGTGGCCGACCATATTTTCAGTTATGAAGATCGGCATGTGCTGCCTGCCGTTGTGGATCGCAAAGGTAAGACCGACGAAATCGGGCAATACCATAGAGCGACGGCTCCACGTCTTGATAGGCTGCTTCTTGCCGCTTGCCTGCATCTTCTCGACCTTGCGGAGGAGGCTATCCTCAACATAAGGCCCCTTCTTAAGAGAACGTGCCATGGATTATTTCCTCCTCTTGACGATGACCTTATCGGACGCCTTGCGCTTCGCACGCGTCTTGCCGCCCTTGGCGAGCTGACCCCAGGGTGAACGCGGATGCGAACCACCGGAAGTACGGCCTTCACCACCACCCATCGGGTGATCGACAGGGTTCATGGCAACACCGCGAACCGTCGGACGAATGCCGAGGTAGCGCTTGCGGCCAGCCTTGCCGAGCGAGATGGAATCCCAGTCCTTGTTGCCGACTGCGCCAATGCAGGCAAGGCAACGACCGTTGAAAATTCTAACTTCGCCGGAGGGCATCTTAAGCGTAACCGTACCATTAGAGCGAGCCATGACCTGGCAGGCGTTACCCGCGCTGCGGCCAATCTTGGCACCCTCGCCGGGAACGAGCTCAATGGCGTGAACCATGAGACCGAGCGGAATCTGGATGAGGGGCAGGCAGTTGCCGACGGTAGCCTCAGCCTTGGGGCCGTTCATGACCTTCATGCCAGGCTTGAGACCCTCGGGAGCGAGGATGTAGCTCTTAACGCCGTCAGCGTACTCGATGAGCGCAAGATATGCGCTGCGGGTAGGATCGTAAGCGATATCCTTGACCGTCGCCTCGACATCAAACTTGTTGCGCTTGAAGTCGACGATTCTGAGACGCTGCTTCACGCCGCCGCCGCGATGACGGGTGGTGATGCGACCCTGGTTGTTGCGACCAGCAGTCTTACGGACGGCCTTCGTGAGGCTCTTCACCGGCTTCTTCTCGGTGATTTCGTCAAACGTCGCAGAGAGGCGGAAACGCTGACCCTGCGAGCGGGCTTTATATGATTTAGGTCCCATGTTTCTACTCCTTAGACCTGCTCGATGCGCTCGCCAGCCTTGACGGTGACAATCGCCTTCTTCCAAGTAGGTTCGGTGACAGCGCGACGGGTGCCGCGGATATACCTAAGCCCGCCCTTCATGTTGGCGGTGCGGACCGCGAGAACGTGCACGCCGAACTTCTTCTCGACGGCATCTGCGATCTGGGGCTTGCGAGCATCAACGGCGACTTCGAGAACGTAACGGTTCTGAGCGCTGAGGAGCGAGCCCTTCTCGGTTATCAAAACTTTCTTGATGACTTCTTCGTTCGTCATGGCTTCGTTCCTTACTTGGCGATGCGGGCCATAATGACGTCGAAACCGGCCTTGTCGCAGACGACCTTCTTCGCTACCATGAGCGAGTAGACGTCAAGCGCCTGGGCGGTCGAATAATCGACGCGCGGGAGGTTGCTGGTGACAAGAAGGGTCGTGTCATCGACATCCTTCTGAACGATGATGGCGCTGCGGTCAATGCCGAGCTCCTTGAGGAAAGCGGCCATGAGCTTCGTCTTGGGCGCCTCAAACTTGAACTCGTCGACGACGATGACGTCACCGGCGGCGAACTTGTCGGAGAACGCGCGAGCGAAAGCAAGCTTCCAAACCTTCTTGTTGAGCTTCTGCTCAAAGTCACGAGGCTTGGGACCGTGGGCTACGCCACCGCCGCGCCAAACAGGCGACTGACGGAAACCGGCGCGAGCATTGCCCGTACCCTTCTGCTTCCAAGGCTTCTTGTTGGAGCCGGAAACCTCGCCCTTGCCCTTCGTGCACGCAGTGCCGGCGCGCATGGCGTTGCGGATAGCCGTAACGGCGTCCTTAACAGCCTGAGCACCCTTATCAAGGGTCAACTGAGCCTGATCGACAGTTACATCGATTTTCTTCATAATTAGATAGCTCCCTTCTTAGCCTTGTCGGCAAGCACCTTGTTCTTGAGAGCCTTGCGAACGACGACAACACCGTTCCTGGCGCCGGGGACGGAACCCTTGACGAGAAGAACGTTGTCCTCAGGACGAATCGCGACGACTTCAAGGTTGCGAGCCTTGCGATTGACATCGCCCATGTGGCCGGGCATCTTCTTGCCCTTTTCAATCCAGCCGGGGAGATCGCGAGCCGCGAGACCACCGGTACGGCGCTTGGAGTGGCCGCCGTGGGTCATGTTGCCGCCGGCGAAACCATAGCGCTTGATGACGCCCGCGAAACCGCGGCCCTTGGTGACGCCTGTGACGTCAACGTACTTGACGCCCTCAAAATTAGCGACTGTGAGAACCTGGCCGACTTCAACCGTCTCGCCCTCGTCCATCGAGAACTCCTTCAAGAGGCTCATCGTCTCAACGCCGGCCTTCTCAAAGTGCTTCTGCTGGGCCTTGGCGAGGCGCTTAGCCTTCTGAGGTCCAAATCCGAGCTGGGCGGCCTCATAGCCGTCCTTCTCGAGTGTCTTAAGCTGAACGACAGGACAGTGACCGACTTCAATAACGGTAACGCATGTGCGCTTGCCGTCGTTGTCGTAGACCTGCGTCATTCCGATTTTCTTACCGATCAAACCTTCCATGACACCCTCCTCAGACCTTGATGGTGATGTCGACGCCGGCAGGAAGATTGAGCTTCTTGAGCTCATCAATCGTCTGCGCGGTCGGGTTGACGATATCGAGAAGGCGCTTATGGGTGCGCATCTCGAACTGATCCATGGACTTCTTGTCGACGTTCGGTGAACGGTTCACCGTGAAACGCTCGACGCGGGTCGGAAGCGGGATCGGCCCCACTACCTGCGCACCCGTGCCCCTGGCCGTGTCGATGATGCCACCGACGGCCTGATCGAGCACACGGTGATCGTATGCCTGAAGGCGGATGCGGACTCTTTGCTGCTGCATTTTCTTTTTCCTTTTATTCTGTTTCGGCCCTCGGCCTGAGCCTTTGGACCCCTCGTTGACTGGCCCTCGACGGTCACGATTTCTGCGCACATGAATGATTCACGTGGGCGCAGGAGATCCATTGGGCACCTCACTCGCGACTGGGTTTTGAACCAGTAATCTATAGTAAAAAAAGGCTCGCGGCGCAATGTTCGTAACCGCGAGCTTTACCTCTACGGTCACGACGCGACAGGATATACTCGCCCGTTTCGCAACCCACTTTTTACAAAGATTAAATGAAAGTATACCAAAATTGGCAAAATCATGCAATAGCGAATTTTATGTCATCTTTTCAAGCTCTTCGGCCGCTTCTTCCCACTCAAGCGTGTAGCGGTCTATTTCAAACTGAAGCGTCCTCACTTTACGGTTCACTTCTGCAAAATCCGTCGTGGGCGTGGGATTGAAAAGCTCCGCGCTCGACTCGTCAAGCGCGGCCTGAAGCTCGTCTATCTTCTTCTCCGCGCACTCGACCTTGCGCTTGAGCTCCTTGATGCGCGGCGCGCTCTTGGCGCGCTCTGCCGCGCGCATCTGCCGAAGCTCCTTGGATGTGAGCTTACGCTCCGCGTCATCCTGCGCCGCCGGACGCGCTGCCGCGCGGACATCCGCCTGCGCCGCGGGCCTGGAAGCCGCCGCCTCAGCCTTCTTTTCGCAATAATAATCGTATCCGCCGGGATAAAGGCGCAAATCGCCAGGCGTAATCTCAAGAACGCTCGTGGCAACCGCCCTCACGAAATCGATATCGTGCGATACGAGAAGAATCGTTCCCGGATACTTCTTAAGCGCATCCTGAAGAAGCCGTCTGCCGTCAAGATCCAAATGGGTGGTAGGCTCGTCCAAAAGAAGGAAATTCGGAGCCGCCAAGAATAACCGCAAAAACGCAAGACGGATCTTCTCTCCGCCGGAAAGTACGCCCGCGGGCTTCTCCACATCGTTCTCGTCGAAGCCAAACGCGCCGAGCTGATTGCGGAACTGCTTTTCAGGCCCCCCGCCATGAGCGTCCCAGACATTCTTGGCATTGCGGTAGACCGTCACATCCGGAGGAATCGTCTCCGCAAACTCCTGGGAAAGGTACCCCGGCACTACATTATGGCCAAGTATCGCCTTGCCGGATGTAGGCTTGCGCGTCCCGGCGAGAATGCGCATAAGCGTCGTCTTGCCAAGTCCGTTGTAGCCGATAAGCGCGATCTTGTCGCCACGGGTCACATTGAACGATATCCCATTCAAAACATTACGCACACCGTCATACGAAAAAACGATATCCTCTGAGCGGAACATTTCCATCCCGCTCGGCGGCGGCGGAGCCAGACGCAGCCTTCCCGACTGTGTGTAGCGCTTGGGCAAAACGATACGCACCTCATCGATCTTGTCTATCTGCTTTTGGCGCGACTGCGCCTGTGCGGCCTTGGATGCCGTGGCCCTGAATCGGTCCACGAAACGCTGAAGCTGCTCGCGGTGGCGATCCTGATTCTCCTTCGCGGCCTTCAAATGCTCAAAGCGTACTTCACGCTCGCGGAGGTAATAATCGAGATCCCCCTCGTAGCGCGTGGCCGTCCCGGCATCCACCTCCACGATTATACTTGTAAGCGTGCGCAAAAGATAGCGGTCGTGAGAAATGAGCATGAGCGTTCCATCATACGTCTTCAGATAGCGCTGCAGCCACTCCACGGCCGGAAGATCAAGATAGTTGGACGGCTCATCCAGGAGAAGCAGATCCGGCTTGGATGCAAGAACGCGCGAAAGCTCTGCGCGCATACGCCATCCGCCCGAAAACGACTTAAACGGCTTGGAAAACTCCTCCACCGAAAAACCGAGGCCTCCGAGAGCCACCTTAACGCGCGTTTCCATGTCATATCCGCCGAGATGCTCGAACTTTGTCTGAAGATCGCCGAGCTCCTTGAGAAGCGTCTGCGAAGAAGCCGTCTCTGCCGCCCCCGAATAAAGGAGATCTTCGAGCTCATGAATCCGCGCCTCCATCTCCGAAAGACCGGGAATCCCCTTGAGCGAATATTCAAGAAGCGTCTCCTCCGGCGTATCCGGCTCGGGGTTCTGGCGCGTCCAGCCGATGCGCGGATCGTTCTCAATAACAAGCTCACCCGTATCAGTGGCCATCTCGCCGAGAACAATCTTGAAAAGCGTCGACTTGCCGCTGCCGTTCGGGCCCACGACACCAATCCTGTCACCTTTGTTGACGCGGAATGTAACGCCGCTCAAAACATCCTGCTGTCCGTAATGGACTGAAATATTCTTGAAGTCTAGCATGAGAAGGAAATGGATCTGTCTGGAGAAAGCGTTTCAAAAGGCACATCAGCCATGCCAGCCGCGCTGAGCGCCGCCGCCATGGCCGCCTCGGCAATATGAGGCGCGTTGCACTCGCCGGAAAGGTGTGCCAAAAAAACCTTCTTGAGTCGCGGCCTTGCGAATCTACCGATCAAGTACGCGGCATCGTCGTTGGAAAGATGCCCGCGCTGCCCGCGAATGCGCTGCTTTAGGCTCTCGGGGCGCGAGCTTCCCGCTAAAAGAACAGGATCGTGATTGGACTCAATTGTCACGATATCTGCCTCGCTGATGTGACGGCCAATGGAATCGAGCGGAGTCCCCACGTCAGTAGCGTGGAAATACGTCTTGCCGCCTGCAGACACAAGGAACCCCACCGGATCAGGAACATCATGCGGAACCGAAAACGGCAGAATAGAAAAGACGCCCACATCAAAGCGCTGAAGATTTTCAAAGATGGAAAACTCCTCTTCGCCCACTCCGGTCTTGGCGGAAATCGCCTCCGCCGTCATCATATTCGCAAAGAGGCGAATTGCGGGAAAACGCGAATGAAGCGTAGCAAGACCAGAGATATGATCGTCATGGTTATGGGTGAAAACGATGCCGGAAACTGTAGAGAAATCTATTCCGGCATCTTCACATCCCCTTACCAACCTGCGGCACGAAATACCGCAGTCAACAAGAAGCGCCTCGCCGCCGGATTCAATGCAGTACGCATTGCCGGAGCTTCCGCTTGCTAACGACGTAAACTTCACGCGCGGTCGAATGCGCGATGCGCTATGTCTTTGCGATAGAACATCTTGTCGAAGGAAATGCAGCCGATTGCCGTATAAGCCTTGTCAACGGCCTCGCGCAGAGTTGCGCCCGTTCCCGTCACGCTGAGAACACGCCCGCCCGCCGTGAGCACTCTACCGCCATCAGCCTTGGTGCCGCAGTGGAATACAATCGCGCCGGTCTTCGCCGCTTCGCCAAGGCCCTTGATCTCAAAACCCTTGTCATAAGAACCGGGATAGCCGCCGGAAGAAACAATGACTGTGGCGGCCACCTCGTCCTTGACTACGATATCTTCATCCTTGAGCCTACCGGTGGCCGCGTGGAGAAGCGCCTCCGCGAAGTTGCCTCCGAGCCGCGGAAGAACGGCCTCCGTCTCAGGATCGCCGAAGCGTGCATTAAACTCAACCACATTTACCTTGGAACCTGAAAGCGCAATCTTTCCGCCCTCTGGCGTAACCATAAGACCGGCGTAGAGGATTCCGCGATAAACAGTGCCGCGCTTCTTAAGTTCGCGCACTACGGGAAGAATAATCCCCTCCTTGATACCCTCAAGCATATCGTCGGTCACGACGGGCGCAGGCGAATATGCGCCCATGCCGCCCGTGTTGGGACCCTTGTCGCCATCAAAAATGCGCTTATGATCCTGCGAGCCGGGCAGAAGGACGGCATGCTCGCCATCTGTCATCGCAAGAATGGAGCATTCCTCGCCATCAAGAAACTCCTCGATGAGAACCTCGGCGCCTGCCGCGCCGAACTTGTTGGCTACGAGCATATCGTCGATCGCCTCGGCTGCCTGCTCGAAGGTCTCTGCCACGATCACGCCCTTGCCCGCGGCAAGACCGTCCGCCTTAATAACGACGGGTAGTCCGAATCTGGCAAGAGCCTCCTTTGCGGCCACGCTATCCGTATACACTTCTGCGCGGGCCGTGGGGACGCCTGCGGCCTGCATTACGTCCTTGGCGAAACGCTTTGAGCCTTCCATGCGCGCACCTGATGCCACCGGTCCGAACGACGGGATCCCTATCTTGGCAAGCTCGTCCACAAGCCCCTTCACAAGCGGAGCTTCCGGACCTACAACCACGAGATCGGGATTGTTCGCGCGCGCCCACGCCACAATCGCGCTGACATCCTCGGCGAGCGCATCAACGATTGTCGCGAGCTCTGCAATGCCGGCATTGCCCGGGGCGCAGTAAAGATCATGCTTGACGGGATCATTCGCAAGACGCCATACGATCGCATGCTCGCGTCCGCCGCTGCCGACTACTAAAATCTTCATAGATAAACCTCCTTAGTTATTTCTTTGCTGCGGGAACCATTATTTTTTGCCCGATACTCAACCTGTCGGACTTAAGCCCGTTGAGAGCCTTGAGCTTTGAAACGGTTGTGTTGAAAGCGCGCGCGATGAGCGAGAGGGTATCGCCAGCGGCAACCTCATACTCCATGCAGGCGGAAGTGTCGATCCTCGGCTGCTGAACGGACAGGGCCGATGCCGGACGAGCATTATCAAGCGCCTTTAATTTCTGGGAAAGATCGCGGACTATCGATTCGCGCTGTGTGGCCATCTCACTCCTAAGACGCCTGATTTCTGCTTTAAGAGCCTCAATCTCCGCCTTAAGAGCGCTCGTCTCTGCGCCACCCCTTTCGATTTTCGAAATTCGTTCAGAAAGATTGTTGAAATTAGACTCCAAAACATCCACCTGCTGAAGAGCGCGCTTCATCTCATCGTAAGCCTGGCGCATCATGAACGCATCACGCCCGGACTGGGCATAAATAGTGCAGCCCATCACCGTTATGGCTACCGCAAAAATCTTTTTTTTCATACTTTAGTGCAACTGTAAAAACCCTTATCTGGCAAGGCCGACGGGGCAAGCCACATGACTTGCTGACACCCTTTGTACAGCACTTTGCATAGGCAAAATAAAACATAGATATTTTACCATTTTGGCAGACCTTCCGTCTACGAGACAACTCCGCTATTCATTCGCCGCCCCTGACTTGACCTTGGCGACAATCCGCGCAAAAGCCGACTCGCCCGTGCCAAGCTTTTTCACAATCTCATCAAGACGCGCTACGGCCGCGGCACGAGCATCGTCAAGGCAAAGCCACTCGTTTAAAATGGAAGCGGACGCAGACGGCGTGAAATTCTCCTGAAGAAGCTCCGGCATTGGAGAATCCCCTTTCCCGCCAGACTTCTCCCACACGATATTCACAAGCCCGATATGATTAACTCCCTTGATCACCCTGCGTGCAACCCATGCGAAAACAGGGCCTACCTTATATACAAGGACCGTAGGGCAACGGGCAAGAGCAGCCTCAAGCGTAGCCGTGCCAGATGCCACAAGCGCACAGCGCGATGTGCGCAAAACATCACGCGCACCACCCGAGACGATCCGCACCTGAACGCCGTTTCCATATTCGGCCACTATCTTTTCAATGCGCCTTAAAGCCCCTTCGTTGGCAGCCGGGATTACAATGCTGGAGGAGACGAGAAGCCGTGCCGCTTCAAGCATCACCGGAAGATTGCGGTCAATCTCTCCCATACGGCTTCCTGGCAAAAACGCCACTTGATTACGGACTTGGGCAAGCGCATTCTTGCGCCCGCCATATTCGGCGGCAAAATCCTCCGCAAGCGGATGCCCCACGAACTCGGCAAACCCATCCCTGAAAAGACGCGGCTCGAACGGGAAAAAACAGCAAAGCGCGTCAAGCGAAGCTTCAATGCGCGGGATGCGCCCTGCCTTCCATGCCCAAACCTGCGGGCATACCACATGAACAGCCCGAATACCCTTCGCCTTGGCGTATGCCGCAAGACGAAGATTCATTCCTGGGTAATCGATCGTGCAAACAACATCAGGCTTCCATTCGTCTATCACCCGCATCATCGTCTTTTTAACGCGCATAAAGAAGAAAAGGCGCCTAAGAACAGCCGTAAACCCCATTACGGCCAGATCGGAAGTCTTAAAGCCATAATCCTCATATCCGCGCACTTCATCTGAACTCATCATAGAACGCAAGCGATTTGCGTAAATGAGCCCGGACTCCTCCCCTGCCAGCAAAAGTATCTTCATGGAATCCCCTACGGCCTCAAGGGAGCGCTTTCCAACCCCGAGTCAATGCCTACAATCGCAATATCGTGAGCGTCAGCATAGCGGACTACATCCGCACGATCAAGAAGAACAAGCCGCCCTGCCTGAAATACGAGAGCGGAAGCCTTCGCCTTTTTCATCGTCTTGAGAGTTTTAAGCCCGACCACTGGAATGTCAAAGCGCATATCATGCCCCTGGCGCGCCGCCTTAAAGACAAGCGCACCTCTGCCCGCAAGCTTACCGCCGCGCCTGATGGCGGCATTCGTCCCCTCGAAAGCCTCCACCGCCACAACCATGCCAGACTTCACCATCACGCTCTGGCCTATATCATGACGCCCCACATCCTCGGCAACGGCGATAGCGTGCTTAAGATCGCTCTCCTCGTCCGCGGAAAGCGAACGCTTCGTAAGCGCACCTGCGGAAGGAATATAATCATCCATATACAGACTCGCGGGATACACCTTCACGCCCGCACCCTCGATTTTCTCTATAAGCTTGCCGAAAATTGAATGGGCGTTTTTCACGGGAAGCTCCGCGAGCCATCTTTTCACTTCATCATCAAAGCGCCCTCTAAAGAGCGAAAGAGGATTCACCTGCCCGGCGAGAATCGCGCCGTCGTAGCCCTTTGATCCCATCCAGCGGATGCCATCGGCAATCTGCCCAATTGTTATCCAATGAACATTGTCTGCCGCCTTCCAGGCGGAACGCTTGGTGGATCCTTTGACGGCCAGAACATCCACCCTTGCCACTCCGGCACGCTTAGCGCCCTCAATGACAAGCTTCGGATAAAGTCCGCCGCCGGCTATGACGATTAGTTTTTCCATATCTGCTGCAATTATACCAAAAATCCCCACCCCTGGCAGGAAAGGGAAAATTCACTTACCCACGCAGAAGCGAGAAAAGAGGCTATCCAAGAGATCCTCGGAATATTCAACACCGAGAGCTTCGCCAAGTGTTGCGCATATACGCCTCATGATATTCCCCAGAAGAACAGCGTCCGCCAAGGAGAAATCCGCCTCGGACAATATAGAGCGCGCCCTTTCCAATGCAGCGAGATTTTTCTCTGTAGAGACCTCGGCGCCGTCTCCCGCCTTATCTGTAATCCTTTCGAGCCGAAAGACAATCTCACGGCGGAGAGACGCAATGCCCTCTCCCGTAAACGCCGAAACATTAAGCCCGCTTCCGCGCTTCAGATCACACTTAGCGCATATCGCAATAACGCGTTCGTCATCCTGACTGCCGCCGCCGAAATCAATCACGACATCTGCACTTTTGGCAAGAGCCTCGCTCCTTCTCACGCCCTCCGCCTCTATCGCGCCGAAGTCTGCGCCCTCATGGCGTATCCCAGCCGTATCGATCAGCCTGATGGGCCAGCCGTCGATATCTATCCACGCTTCAATGGAATCACGCGTTGTTCCAGCCATCTCCGAAACAATCGCGCGCGATTCGCCGAGAAGCGCGTTCATAAGCGAGCTCTTGCCAGCGTTCGGCGGCCCTAAGAGAACTACACTTGCGCCATCACGCAGAATGCGCTTCTCCCTCAAGCGCTTTATCTCCGCGGAAAGTGCCAGATCCAAAGATCGCGCCTGAGCAGCAAGTGAATCGAAAAACTCCTCTGAAAGATCCGATTCATCCACATCAAGCGAATGCTCAAGCTCGGAGGATATTTTCAATGCGGCATCATAGAGCTTTCGAATGACGGCCGCCCTTGCCCCGCCCGAAGAATCCACCATGTCTGCAAGCGCAGAATCGGCAGCCTTCTCCGTCTTGGCATTGATGAGATTCAATAGCGCCTCTGCCTGCTCAAACGTCATCTTGCCGTTCAAAAACGCGCGCTCCGTAAATTCGCCGCGACGCGCCAGACGCGCTCCCGCAGCAATAGCAGCGTCAAGAATACGGCGCGGAGTAACACTCCCCCCATGGCACTGAAACTCCACCACATCCTCGCCTGTAAATGAATGCGGCGCCTTGAAGGAAAGAAGAAGCCCTTCGTCCACCTCCTTGCCGTTAAAGAAAAAACGCGAGAAAACGACGCGCCCCGCCTTGGGCTCTTTACGCGTAAGCGTACGCGCCACCTGAAAGGCATCTTCCCCCGATACGCGAACAACGGCAACGCCACCCAAGCCTTGTGCGGTGGCGATTGCCGCTATTGTCTCAGCCCTCTCGGCCATTATTTCTTCCGGCGGAAGAAACGACGCATCTCATCGGCCGTCTTGCACTGGCTCAGGCGCTCGGCTCCGTTCTCGGCGCGAAGCGCGCGCGAAATGTAACTCATGAGCTGAAGGTAGGGCGTCTGCTGCTGATCGTTCGCGAGAGTCAGCACAATGATGCGAACGGGACTCTTGTCAATCGTCTCGTAATCAGGAAGCATATCGCCGAGCATCTCGTTGTCCACAAGAGCGATTGCGCCTGCGATTCCATGGACGCTCTTGTCGCGGCCATGCGGAACGGCAATCCCATGATCAAGCCCGGTGGGCATTGACTCCTCGCGGCGGAGAACGGCCTCAAGCGCGCTCTTTGCATCCTTAACGTGATTAGGGCAGGCCTTTGCAATCTCTTCAATGATTTTGGCAAACGCCTCCTCCTTGTTCGAAGCCTTGAACTTCGGCAGCATGACAAAGCCTTGAAGATAGCGTCCGACCGCCTCAGGCCCGCGGGCAATACGTTCGGGAACGGAGATAATCTTCTCAATCTCCTCGCGGCGGATCGGCTTGGCGATGGAACGAGCAAGATCATTGATCTGGCTTACCACCTCCATCCAGACGGTCATGACTATCGCCTCTTCGGCAGGAGTGCATTCAAAGCAAATCTTATTGTCGTTGCGGCGGACGGAAATCTCAATCGCGTCCACGGCCACATCCCAGATATGATCAGTCTGCGAAAGGCAGGTCACGAAAAAGCCTTCGTTGCGGAACTCATGAAGAAGCTTGCCCATCATGATCTCGGCCACGCCCGCATCTGCAAGCTCGAACTCAACCTCACGCGAACCGTCGTTCGACTCCTTCGGATGCTTGACGCCTTTCTTCTTCGAAGAGAAAAGCGCCACAAGCCCAGGCGGCGCAACAACCGTGGTGATGAGCGTCATCATGATTCCGATGCCGAATATCTCCTGCGTGAGATAGCCGGCGGAGAGACCGAGGCCCGCGATGATGAGCGCGACTTCCCCGCGCGGCACCATACCCGCTCCGATACGAAGCGAACCAAGAACGTTAAAGCCACAGCAGAGCGAAGGAATCATGCAGCCTACGACCTTCGCCACAACAGCAAGCGCCGTATAGACTGCGCCGAAAATGAGAACCGGCTTGGAGCAGAGCGCGGAAACATCCACCATCATGCCCATCACGCAGAAAAAGATGGGCACAAGGAACGTGTATACAGGCGTCAGCGTCTCCTGCACCATGTGCTTGATATCGGTGCGCGAAAGCGCAAGGCCCATCACGTATGCACCAATGATCATCGCAAGGCCCATGCACTCGAAAAATCCTGCAAGAATAAGCGAAAGACCAAACGCCATCGTGGCAATTACCGTAGGCGAGCGGAACGCCATCTTGAGAAACGCAGAAATCCTGCGTGCGGCAAGAATGCCGATGATCGTGGCAAGAAGCCACACGCCAAACGATTTAACAGCCACGAAGCCGATATGGCCCCAATTCATTCCGCCAGCAGCAGCGCCGGAATTTGCAGAGGCGAGATTGGCCGCGATAATGCCGTTGCCGATAGCCAGGACAACAAGGCCAAGAACATCGTCAATGACGGCGCCAGCCATAATCGTGGTGCCCTCCTCGGAATCGAGCTTCTTGCGCTCGGAGAGAATGCGTGCCGTGATGCCCACCGATGTGGCTGTGGACATAATGCCCATATAAAGCGAAGCCGGATCGGTCATTGCCTGCGAAAGAGGCATCTCGGCAAGATATTTGAACGACTCAAAATAAAGCGGAAGGAGAGACACGGCGCAAAGATCGCCGAGGACAAACGAACCGACGACTCCGCCCACGCCCACAAGTGTGCCCACAAAGGAATAGCGGAGAAACATCTTGAGATTCGTCTCAAGACCGGAGAGGAAAAGAAGAATTATCGAGGCGAGGGTAGCGATACCATAAAGAGCCGGGCTCGTGGCGTCAAAAACGGAGTGATTGCCCGCTATTGTGCCGAACATCTCCACCGCCGCGCCATCCTTCACGGCGTTCATCGCCTTAAGTGCCGCGCCATTAAACAGACCGTGCTGAAAAACGCTATCGCCAAAACCGATTCCACCGAGAGCCCACGGACCGATCACAATGCCAGCTGCCAAGTCGCCGAGGATCGAAGGCATCCTGAGCATGCTTGCAATCGCGCCGCCAAGACGCGCCGCGAAAATAATAACACCGATCTGAAGAACAAGGAACATCATTTCCTCTACTCGCGGCAGACCGAAATTTGGATATGCAGGGCCCGCATGACCACCACTTGCCCAAAGAACACCCGCGCCCATGATTCCCAGCGCGAACAGCACAAACTTCTTCATCTGATACGTCCTGATAGGTTTATAAAATACGGCGGAGCGCCGGGGCCTACCCCGACGCTCCTCTGATGCCTTGGTTATTACTTGCCTTTCTTAATCACAGGAATCTGCGCCGCGGCAACGGACTGTCCGAGACGGCGGGCATTCTCGTCGGGCATGAAGATATCAATCTTCTCGGCCCACTCAGGATATACATCCTTAAGCATCGTCTTGGCAGTCTCAAGTATGACTTCACCGCCGAGTCCGGAAGTGACGCGGCCAAGAATCATCATGTTCTCGTAATCGTAGAACTCGTTGTACCACGGTACTGCATGGGCGAGGAAGCGGCCAATCTGAACGAAGACCTTAAGAGCTTTCGCATCACCCTTCTCCATCGCGGCCTGAACTACCTTGAGACGCTCAGGAAGCTTCATGGACTTGGGGAACTTGAAGCCATACTTCTCGGCGAGCCAGTTAACGGCCTGCTGCGAGAACGCCATCGCGCCCACACCTGCATCACCCGACCACTCACACTTAGGAGCATTGGGATTGAAGTCCACAGGCGCAAAGGCGAGCTCGGAGATGCGGCCGGTCATGGCACCCTTGGGATCCACATAACCGACGGCCTCAGAAGAGCCCATGGCCACGCCGAGAATACCCTTCTTGTTCATCGTAATCATACCCGCGAGAGCCGTGACATCACCGTCATTATATATAGCGAAGGGAACGCCCCAGTCCTTTTCAATGCGGAAGAACATATTCTGAGCCTCCTCGAACTTGGAGGGATTCTTCTCCTTGACGGCGCGGAAGAGGCTTGCGATACCCATCTTCTGACCAACGAGAGTGCCGGCCGTGGAGCCGCCGATCGCGTCAACCCGCGGAAGTGTGGAGGCGGCCTCCTTGAGACCGGCGGTGAGCATGCTGTAGTGATACTCTGGATTGGACTGGTTGCGCGGATCCCAAGGGAACTCCTTCGAGAAGACGACCTTACCCTTGTTGAGGGCGGAAATCTTGAAGTCGGAAGCGCCGAGGTCAAATCCAATACGGCAGCCGTCGGCGACAGTCTTGACCTTGGAGGTCTTCTCCGCAAAGCCGGGCATCTTGTCTAAAGTGACAATCGCGGTCTCTACGGGACGGCCGTAGATGGACGAGAAGAAGTCGTAATCAAACGCGCGCGCACCCTTCTTGGTGTAAGCCTTGGCAACGGGCTTTACGACGGCATCGGGACCGGCCAGATAAAGCTTCCAACCACCGGCAGACCAAACAATGAACTTGGCGATACGCTCAACAACATAGGAGACGTACTTGGCGTCCTTAGAATCGAGATTCGTGGGAATCGGAAGATCATAGCGATAGACCTTGCCGTCCTCGCGCTCCCAAGCGATGGCGACAACATCTGCCGCCTCCGTCTCGCCGATGGCATCGTAAATCTGCCAAAGCGCGCTCATTGGCGCAATGAATTCCGTGTCGCAGCTGCTCTTGGCTGCGCAGCATTTCTTAGCCATTGAAATATCTCCTGATTTTGTTGTTTTCCAATACCACGTAGGTTATCATAAAAGACCGCATTGGTCAATATCCGCGGGGGGAAAGATGAAAGACTCCTCAAATTTTTACATTTTCCGAAGAGACGACCTTACCCGTTTCATCAAGAATCCTGACCGCGATTGCCCCTCCCTTGCAGTGGCATTTAACAAGCGTCGCGCTGCTTTTTCCGATAGGCTCTCCGAGCTTGGGCCCTCCCCCCACGACAAGAGGATAGGGACGATCCGGGATAGGCGCATGAAACCCCCAATTATGGAGATGCGCGCCCATCGCCAATGTCACATTGGCATTTTTAAGAATATCATCCATGTGATTTAAGCGCCCAAGACCATGCTTCCAGCCGCTACGGTGAGGGATCGTGAGTGCCGCGGGAATATGGCGAATGGCGATGCGCGCCTTTGCGCTCTTCCATTCCGAAGAAGCCACTTCCTTCTCAAGCCACGCATTCTGGCGCTCTATGTAGCGATCGAAATTCACAAGCCCCGAATATTCAGGGCTTGTATCTTTCTTGTCTTCACCGCAATCAAGAAACACAAACCTGATGCCGCCAAGTGAAGCCGCCCCGAAATAATGGCCGTCTTTAAGCGCCAGATAATCACGCATATTGCGGGCGAAAGCGCCGCGCGTCTCATGATTTCCACGTAAATACCAAACGGGAAGAGACGTCTTCTGGGCTATACGCGAGAGAGGCTCTATGAGACGATCCGTAACATCCTTCTCGTCGTCCACATGGTTTACGATATCGCCATTAAGAACGCAAAATCCACTAATGTCCGAAAGATAAGGCATGAACTTGTTGTATACGGCAAGATTCTCGTGAACATCGTTAAACATCGCCCACGAAACCTCCGCGTCAACCGGAGCGATCGCACGCATCGTCCCAGAACAAACCTCTTCTGCGCCGCTGTAGGAAACGCTGTAAGGGCCAAAGTTCTTGAACGGGCGCGAATGCGCCTTGTATTCCAGCGGCTTTGACGGATCTATGCCGCTGATAAACGCGCGATGAAGCGTGCTATTGGCCGAAAGAAGGCCATCCTCCTCGTCCCAAGCGCGCTCCGTGGTTTTCCAGCCGTCCTGACTCCATGTCACATAACCGGTGGACTTCGAATGCGTCACCCAGACTATTGCCACGGCATCCTCGTTAAGAAGTTGAACATGAGGACGAATTTTGAAGAGCGACGCTTCTTCTATGCCATCTGCCATATTCTGCGGCGCAGATTTCCCAAATGCCGGAGCGGTTACGGCCAAGGCCGACATTTTCAAAAATTCTCTTCTATTCATAATACCCCCGCTTATTTCGCTCTCAAGCGTGAATCCTATCATTTGCCTCGGCGACCTTACGGCGAAGCTCCTCCTTGTGCGCACGGAACTTCTCTCGCATCTCCGCGTCCGCCGTGCCAAGAATCTGGACTGCGAGCAAGGCGGCATTGGCGGGACCGGCGCTTCCCACCGCCACTGTGGCAACAGGAACCCCCGAGGGCATCTGAACCGTAGCATAGAGAGCATCAAGGCCATTGAGAGCTCCGCCCGCCACAGGGATCCCGATAACAGGAAGGACTGTCGCCGCGGCAAGAACACCTCCCAAATGCGCAGCGCCGCCAGCCGCCGCAATGATAACCTTAAGCCCGCGCTCCTCCGCCGTGCGCGAATATTCGATCGCCACCTCAGGGGTGCGGTGCGCGGAAATGACGCGCGTCTCATACGCCACGCCAAACTTGTCGAGCGTCTCGCAAGCCTTCTTCACAAGAGGCCAATCCGAATCGCTGCCCATTACGATACCAACAACTGCGTTAGCCATTTTATTTAACCTTTCTTTTTAGAACCTTATTACACACTAAATTAATTCTGCCCTGCTGATTGAATCATATTTCAATAGAGAGCGCAGCTGCGATTGACTTGTCCATGTCAAAATAACGATATGCGCCAAGACGCCCGCCAACCACCAGATTCTTGATCTTGGCCGCCTCGGCCTGATACGCCTCAAGGAGGAGACGCGAAGCAGCGTTATCCACGGGATAATACGGCTCGTCGCCACGCTTCCATGCCGCGGAATATTCTCGCATGACAATCGTCTTCTCAAGCGCCATTACATCCTTCTGCTCAGGATGATAGTGCTTAAACTCATGAATGCGCGTATAAGGAACTTCCGCATCGGTATAGTTGACCACAGAAGTGCCCTGGTAATCAGCGATATTCATCTTTTCCGTCTCAAAACGCAATGTGCGCCACGGAAGCTCGCCGAATTTGTAGCCGAAAAGCTCGTCGATCGGCCCTGAATAATACACGGGAATGTTTGGCAGAGCATCCGGCCCGACCATGAAAGCTCCGCCCTTGAAACAAACGCGCTGAGAACATTTAACCGTTATGAGAGGATGATCAAGAAGCCGATCAAAAAGCGAATTGTATCCGCCCAGCGGAATCCCCTGATTGCAATCGTTGAAATAGTTTACGTCATACGACGCCCTAACGGGCACCCGCTTGATGATGGACGGATCTATATCCTCCGGGCTTCTGCCCCACTGCTTGGAGGTGTATCCTCTGAAAAAGGCGTCGAAAAGCCGCGATGAGTGCGCTTCGTCCGCCATAAATCCGGGAACTTCCGAGGGCTTGAGCTCTGTGCCGAAAAATCCGTTTATGAGGGCAAGCCCAAGAGGAAGAAAATACGTCTTGCCCTTGTGGCGCGCAAGAACCTTGTGCTGATATCCGTTGAAGGTGACGAATCGATTCACGAACTGCCAAACCTCCGGTATGCTCGTATGAAAAATATGAGATCCATACGTGTGTACCTCGATCCCACTTTCTGGATCCGTCTCGCAGCGGACGTTGCCGCCTACTGCGGAACGTCTCTCGAGCACAAGCGTACGCATGCCCTTTTCGGCGAATCTTCGTGCAAGGGTTGAACCCCATATTCCCGCGCCAGCGACTACCACATCAACATTAGTCATGCCCGTGACCTTTCTATTGTGATTTCGGGATTAACATTGTACCATCCTTCAAGTTTTTTGTCGAAGGCCTGCCGCCCGAGCTTTGCCCATTCGACTACGCGCTCGGTTACATCCTCGGCGACGATGCGGCATAAACGCCTCTCCCGAAAGAAGGCGAAGGGGAAAATAGCGATCGCCTTCAGGAGCGTCCGGATGAACGGCGGCGCATGCTTCCTTCCTGCTCGGCTCCACATGCTCCCCCAAAGACCTCTCATGCGCACCGCCACAACCGCCACATCCTTGGGGAGCTCTGAGATCACATTGTGCGCAAGCTGCCTGTTGCCGAGGCTTTCAAGCCCATTGGCGGAAATATGTCCCGACGGATAAAGAAGCACATTCTCTCCAGCGGTCAGAAGCGCAAGAATAGAATAACTGAGGGCCTTGGCGCGCTTGGCTCTGCTATATATTCCAACTCTGTTTTTGAGAATGGGCCTGAAATTTTCGCGCCTAAAATCAGGAACTCGCACCGCCTTGAAAAGCGAAAGGATATGGCGCAGAAAACGATTTGAAAAGAAAGACTCGTCAACAAGCGGGCAGATGTCAACTCCGTTGTTGTGAAGCTCCGTGACGAGAATCATCGGATCTACAAGCGCAGGATGATTGGGG
>JAGBZQ010000026.1 GCA_017628165.1 Kiritimatiellia bacterium
ATCACGAACTCCATTCGTAGGACAAGCGTAGGAATAAGTAGTATTTGTTCTTACAGAATCAAGCCTATAGCCAAGGGCAATCTCTTCATCAAAGACTGTAGGAGTGTTTTGGACAGGATTAACAGGATTTACAAGATTAGAGGGATTTTCCCCGTTCCCTGATTGGTAATTGGATTTGACCACTGGCAACACTTGCACATTGGCAACATTCCCATTCTTCGTTGATCCATGCAAACAAAATGCGCCAAAGACAACCGGCAAAATAATCCTCCAAAAAATCGGAAGTCCCCGCCATTCGCTTATGAGCTCTTTAACTCTGCCGCCTACCGCCTTCCACCATACAAGCGCAAAAAACGCGGTGAGTAACGCCGCGCATAAAAGAAGCAATGCAGATTCTAAATAACCCAAATCAAGCATGCTGATATTTTAGCAAAATTACCGATCACTTTTCATTCCATTACACCGAGGTCATATTTCTTTTTTCTGGTTTACACCATAGCCAAAAAGCGCAAAATCCCCCTTAAGCGGATCACCCGGAAAAATATGCCGCATAACATCTGTCAGCGAACATGCTGCCGCCATAGTGGCGATCGAAGACTTCATAAGCCCCAAACGCTTTGACTCATTAAGAACATGAACATCAAGAGGCATGACAAGGCTGTCCTTGGCTATGAAATCCGCCCATAGTCCAAGATCCACCGGCGAAGAATCGCGCACCATCCAGCGCATGAACATTGCAACGCGCTTGCATGCAGAACGAGAAGAAGCCGGAATCACAGGCGAAGAAAATTTAGAGGAACTGAAAAGGCGGCAAATTTCTTTGATCGCCTTCAAGGCATCCCCTCGCGCAACTTTTGCCACCGCTTCGCCAAGCGAGCCGTGGGCAAGCATCAGCTCTTGGTATGCCGCGAAAAACGAATGCATCTCGCCAACTTTATAAAACCTATAAAACGGCGAGAGAGAATCAGACGGAAAGAAACGTGAGAAACCTCCCCTCCTGATCCAAGAATCCACATCGCCGTCGGCCCATTCGACAATCTGCGCTATCTTGGGCATAAACTGCTTACGCGAACCATAGCTCAAGCCTGATGCCACAAAAGCCACCGCCTCGCGGTTCAAATCGCCGCTTACCTCATGCATGAAACGCGAAGGATCTTCTGAAAGAAACTCACTCGTTTCGTATTGATCCGCGTATTTGACGAGCAGTCTTTTCAGCGAAGCATCTATGCGCATCGCGGACATGAATTATACCGGCCTTCCCACAAGAATTTGCGGATGAGCGTCAATGACCTCAAGAGTAAGCTTCTCTCCAAGGCGAAGATCGCCGCTGCAATCCTCCGGACGATCCCAGACAATAATGCGGTTGCCGCCGTCGCGCCCAGAATAGCGATCTGCCTTGCGCTTGGAAGGCCCTTCAAAAAGAACCTCACGCCGCGTTCCCACGAGACGCTTGTTGCGCATAAGCCCGCGCGCCTCCTGATCTGCGAGTAGCACCTGATCGCGCCGCTCCTTCTCCTCCTGAGGCACGTCATCTAAAAGCGCCGCCGAACGTGTGCCAGGGCGCGGAGAATACTTAAAGATAAAGGAATTGTCAAACGACGCCTCCTGCATAAGCGAACGCGTATCTTCAAAATCCTCCTCGGTCTCTCCCGGGTAACCCACGATGACATCAGTAGTCACAGAAAACTCGGGATCGAGATCACGCAGCCGCTTCACAGCTGCGAGATATTCCTCGCGCGTATAACGCCTGCCCATTTCCGCAAGGATGCGGTCACTCCCGGACTGCACAGGCAGATGAAGATGACGGCAGACCTTAGGGCAGTCGCGGTATACGGAGATAAGCTCGTCTGTGCAGCCTTTCGGATGGGCGCTCGTAAAACGAATGCGCTCAAGGCCGTCAATTGCGGACAGTTCCCTCAAAAGACGCGGAAAGGCCTCGCCTGCATAATCGTCCCAGGCCTTATTGCGAACGCCATATCTGAGAACGCTCTGCCCCAAAAGGCAGACTTCTTTAACTCCACGCTTGGCGAGCTGAGAAACCTCCGCGATAATCTCACGTGCAGGACGGGAATACTCATGCCCGCGGACATCAGGAACGATGCAGTAGCTACAGCGGTTGTCACACCCGAGAAGAACCGTGACAAACGACTGCCATGAAGTTTCCGTATGAGCATCCATTCCCATTGGCACGGCATCTTCGCCAAGCTCGAGAACCGGATACTTTCCGTCGGCCACAATCTTAGGGATCAGCCCGAATGCGCGCGGCCCCACAGCGAAATGAAGCTTCGGAAGACGTTTAAAGATATCTGCACCCATCCGCTTGACGGCACATCCCATCATGCCCGTAATCTTCCCGGCGGCGATGAGATTTCCGGATTTGCCCACCGCCTTCTCCTCGGCCTTCTGCCTGACGGTGCAGCTGTTGACTATCACGATTTCGGCATCATCCTCGCCAGCGGCCTTCTCATGACCTGCTGCCAGCATAAGCGCCTCAACAGCCTCGGAATCGCGAACGTTCATCTGACAGCCGTATGTATGAATTGTAAACTTCATCGTTTCCCCTCCTAAACAGATAGCCAAGCGCTTCCGGGCCACAGACGGCAGCGCTCAAGAAACGGCGCGATAAAACTTTCAGTAACATCCATGCCGAAAGAAATATCAGGCTTGGAAGCACCGTGAAAATCGCTTCCCGCCGTTTTCAAAAGCCCAACTTTTTCGGCAATGCGGATAAAATCAACATTTTCTCCGGGAGTATTGGCTTGATAGAGCGCCTCAATACCATCAAGCCCCGCCTCCTTTAGCCTAAACAATTCCATCTCCGCCGCCGCCAAATCAACTCCTACTGCCCTCCATTCGCGCTTCCAGAACTTGGGGTGGGCCATCACGCAAAGACCGCCTGCCTCATGAATCACCCTGAACGTCTCCTCCTGCGATGGGCGTATGCGCTCCGAATAGCAGCGAGTTTCGACGGGAGAATCTGGAAGAAGAAATCTGTCAAAAGCATCCTTGATGCTTGATGCATAGCCATAATCAATAAGGTAGCGCGCAAAATGCGGACGGGCCAAAACCTCGCCGTTTGCATATTTATCGATTAGAGCGGGATCGATATCGATTCCAATCCTTGCGAAATTTTCGATAATCCTCCCATTGCGGATGTTGCGGCCGTCAAGAACGCGGCGAAGAAGGCTTTTCACCCCTGCATCCGAAGGGTCAAAGCCAAGCGCAAGGAGATGAAATTTATCAAACCCTTCTCCGGGCTCGATGGAAAGCTCGACTCCCGCCACAAACCGCACGCCCTCCGGACACGCCGAAGCGCATTCTGCAAGACCGCCGCAATTATCATGATCGGTAAGCGCGAATGCGGCAAATCCATCGGCGAGAGCTGCAAGTGCATCAGGAGACACAGTTCCGTCACTTGCGGTAGAATGGCAATGAAAATCTACTTTCATCTCAGAAGAAAAGATCGCGCTTTCCTTGGCATGTGGCCTCGTACTGCCTGAGAACGGTAGGATAAAACTTGGGAAGCCACTCTTTGATGCCGGCAAGCTCGCGGTTAATAAGCCCCTCTCCGATAGCGCGTGTTTCATCCGATGCGAAATCGTCAAGCCACTCACGGAACGTGAGAACGGCGTTGATCTTGCAGAACTTGCCCTCGCGCCCCGTCTTGAGCGCATCCATGATGCACCCTCCTGTGCGACCGCAGCGGTATCCGGCGGTGCAGAAGCTCGTGATCGTATCGCGCGATGCGAGGTAGCGCACCATCTCGTCGAGCGAGCGGTTGTCACCCAGCATAAACTGCTGACGCTCCTTCTCCTGATGAGCCTCGTTCGCAAAATCGCTATAGCCCTTGATAGCGATATTGGACGAGCAGTCGAGCTGCGTCATGCCATGATTGAGCACACGATTACGGCTTGCCGCGCTTTCGCGCGCAGTGACGATAATACCGGTATACGGCACCGAAAGGCGCGCAATCACGAGAATACGCGCAAAGGTGTCGTCATCAATGAGCCATGGAGACTGCTCGGGGACATTCGTGCCGGAAGCCGGCTCAAGGCGCGGAAACGAAAGCGTGTGCGGCCCGATATTGAACCAGCGCTCGAGATCGCGCGCATGCATGACAGTTGCGAGAAGCTCGAAGCGCCAGTCACAAAGGCCATAGAGGACGCCAAGCCCGACGTCATCCACGCCCGCCTCAAGGCAGCGATGGAACGCCGTAGTGCGCCAGTCGTAATCACCCTTCACGCTCCACGCAGGATGCATTTCAGAGTAGAGTTTGCGGTTATAAGTCTCTTGAAAAACCTGAAATGTACCGATTCCTACCGACCTGAGAACTCGGAGATCCTCAATCGGAAGAGGAGCCGCATTCACGTTTACTCGGCGGATCGCATTCCTGCACCCTGAGCGCGGAGCAGGCACCTGGCGCGAATAGCACGTCTCGATCGTCTCTGCGATATACTCCGTAGAAGTAGACGGATGCTCACCGTAAACGGCGATAAGACGCTTGTGGCCGATTCTTCCTGCAAGAACATCAAGCTCCTCCTTGAGTTCATCCATTTTAAGCACACGGCGCTTCTGCGCTTCATTACCCTCGCGGAAGCCGCAATACCTGCAGCCGTTCACGCAGAGGTTGGACATATAAAGCGGCGCGAAAACGACAATGCGGTTGTCATACACCTTGCGCTTAATCCTATCTGCGGCAGCACGCATCTCCTCGAAAAGCTCAGGATCGGTAACCTGCATAAGCATGGCCGTCTCCTCAGGGAGGAGCGTCTCGCAAGTAGACTCGCTCTTGGCTATGATTTCGCGCACCTTCACGGGATCCACGGGAGTGGAGTCAATCTTCTGAATAAGCTCGTTTATGCGCTTTTCATCAATGAAATGCTTACCGCCGGGAAGATACTTATCTATCTCTTCCCTGATGACGAACCGCTTGGTATAATCAGCGGCACTCTCAAACTTTCTGATTTTGGAACAGTCTGCCATATATCCTTCTTTTTTCGTGAACGATAATTATACCATTTTTTCGACCGAAAAGTGTAAAATGCAATAACTTAAAGAGCTCCGGCGACCAAGCTGAAAATCGCTCCTAAAATAAATTTAATCTTTTGGTATAATAGCGGCATGCAAACTTCATCAAATCAAGCCGAAAAAATCTCTACATACTCAATTCTTGGAATGATTTTCGGCGTTGTTCTTTTGGACCAGACGTTCAATCGGATATACTTCAGCCGTCCGGATTCATTCCTCGAGTTCCTTATGATGCCTCCGAAAGAATGGCTTTGGTATTTCAAGGACACAGTGGCGTGGGCATCACTTCTATCGGCACCTTTCCTCCTATTTGGGGGTAAGGCACGTTTCCTTTACTACATACTGCTCCCGCTGTTTATTCTTTGCGAAGCGATTGCCGGCTTTGCCTGGAGCAACTTCAAAATGCAGCTTGACGGAGATTGGATAGGGATTATTCTTGGCAGTTCACCATCAGAGCTTAAACTTTTCATAACCCATTACACAGGATTAGGCTTTTTCCTTGCCGGCGCTTTCGTCCTTACGCTCGCCTCCGGCGCCGTAGCGGCGGCGCAAAAAACAAAAACCGTGAAACAATCAAAAAGGAAAACGCGCATCGGATATTTTGCCGTTCTCGCATTCTGCATATTGCAGCCAATCTTCTACAGCCCATCTATAGCGTTCAGAACATCGCCGGTAATCCTGTTGACTGCTGATTCTATCAGTAATTTCCGCCACTACAAACGTATGGCGAAAATGAAAAAGAAACCGAAAATTCCCGGAGCGATCTCTATTGCGGAGAATGTTGACGCTTCATGCTACGGCGTTTTCATCCTGGGCGAATCTGCAACCCGCAACCATTGGAGCCTCTACGGGTACAGCCGCAAGACCACTCCACGCGTCGATGCCATCAAAGACGAGCTTGCCGTATTTACAGATCTGGTAACGCCTATTTCCAATACCGCCAAGGCAATGGAGCTTATCTTCACCATGTCAAACATGGAAAAGCCAAACAAACCTATCTGCACATATTCGCAAATGCTCAAGGAGGCGGGATTCTACGTTTCACTTTATTCCGCGCAATCACGCTGGGGACGATGGGATGGTACTGAATCGTTCATCTTTGCAGGATGCGATCCTCTTGTTTTCATGGATGAAGAGAACCTGACTAATCCGTGGTATGACGAGATACTCCTGAAATATTTAGACAAGGATCTCAAATCTCATCCGCTTGACAAGCCAAGTGTCACAATCCTCCGCCTGCGCGGCAGCCATTTCCCAGCAGAAGCGCATTACCCAAGCGACAAAAAACCATTGGCGCTGGAAAACTTCATCGCATCTGAGACAACTCAGAATACAGACACTAACTCATACGACAATTCGATATTCTACACGGACATGATACTTGGAGAAACGCTCGAACGCCTCAAGAAGAAAGGCGGCCCGGCATGGATGATTTATCTCTCCGACCATGGAGACTCAATTGGCGAAGGAAGCTGGCGGCTTGTTAACGACAGAAACGTTTGGGAAGTTCCAATGGTGATCTGGCTCTCGGAAGATTACAAAAAGAAATTTCCGACGGTGGCTAAAGCCATCCGCGATGCTGCAGAAACACCGCTCCAATCCGATCAGCTTCTTCAGGGATTTCTGCGGATAGCAGGCCTGAAAGGCTGGGAAATCGGAAGTGAAAAGGATTTTCTTTCCGGCGAATTCAAACCACGCTTCCCGCGCCTCATTGAAGGCGGGAAGCAGAATTACAAATGGGATTAAATCAGCCGAGCTTAAGCCACACGCGGAGAAGCTCGCTTACGCTCCACGCCTGAGCTGTGCAGCCCTTCTGGCGGTGGGGAGCGTCTCCATCGGCATTTTCGCTCATCTGGGCGATGCAGCCTGAATTGATATTCTCCACCGCACTCGCAAGAAGAGCGAGAGCCTGCTGCTTCATCTCCGGACGCAGGATCGCAAGCGCCTCGGAATAAAGCGCAAACGGCCAGCCCCAGACGGTCCCGTTATGGTAAGCGGGCTTTCGCATCGTATCTTCATCGCCGGAATATACGCCCTTGTAAAGAAGATTCGCAGCCTCAAGCGACCTCACGCCGCCTGGAATAAGAAGCTCCTCCGTCTCTGCAAGGATGGCCGGATCGCGCACGACTCCAAGAGTGATGAGAAAAAGCTCGTTAGGGCGAATCGTATTCTCGGGAACCGCCCTCTCCGCACTCTGACCAGCCGATGCCGCAAGGCAATCGAAGTATCCACCATTCGGACGCTTGAAATACTTCTTCACGCTCTCAAGAGCCTTGCCGGAAAGCTCCGTCCTTCCCAAATACTTGAGCGCCGAAATCCAAAGCGCCTGAATCTCCACAGGATAGCCCTCACGCGGAGTGCAAGCCGGATAGTTCGTATCCATCCACGTAAAGTGCGATGGCGAATAGACAAGCGCGCTTTGCGGATCCACCTTGATGCCGTTGGGCGTACCCTTGATATAGTTGTCCACGATACTCTCGCACGTGGAGCGAAGAGAGGCCACATCAACACCCGCAAGCTCCATCTCCATCACACACCGTATGAACCAAAGCTGCGCGTCTGTGGTGTCACGGTTTCCGGCAGTCTTACCGTAGATTATGTTTGGCAAAGTGCCGTTCTCCTCAAACGATGCGAACGCCTTCAGAATCGCAAGCGAATCGTCAAGCTTCCCTGCCGCAATCATACCGCGCATGAAGATGAATGTGTCGCGCCCCCAGTCAAGAAACCACGGATATCCCGCAATGACCGTCTTGAGATCATCGCGCTTGACTATATAAAGATCTAGTCCCTTTTCAAGCGCTTCAGGTACAGACGCTTCGCGCGGCGCATGAGCAGGCATCTCGGCAAATTCAAGCGCGACTCCTTCTGGACGCACCGCACCTAAGTCTTTCGCCTCGCCCACGAGCGTAACCGCCTCGCCCACCTTCAAATCAGCAGAAATCCATCCAGGGCTAAAAAGATCGCCGCTAGGCTCCTGGCCGCGCTCGGCCTCCTCAGGATGCCCGACGTTATAGGACCACTGAGGTTCGTGATGATATTCTCCGCCCTCTATCTCCATCTTAAACGAGCCTTCGTACGGAGCAAACGAAAAACCTCTCGGCGAGATCGCCACGCTCTTCGAGAACAACTCCTCAAGCCCCGCAAACGCCTTGGATGCGGCATGAAAACTGCGCCATTCGATATCGGGGCGAAAAACAATGCGCACTTGATCTCCCACATCATCCGCTCCGCCACGATTGCGCACAACCTTAAGACGCGCCGCATTGAAACCGTCTGCAAGCGCAATCTCAAACGAAAACGACGCCGTCTTCCCCATTCCGCAAGGCACAACGAAATCCCACCTTGCGCTCCTGCCGGCAGGATCAGCCGCGAAATTAACGGTGGATTTGCGGTCGAACTCGCGCGTGTAGCCTTCGCGCTGAAGCCAACACCGCGTGCGCGTCCAGATGTTCAGTCTGTCAGACGGACATGAAGCATTCGGATTGGCGGCAAGAATCGCATCATACTGGCTTGCGATCTCACCCCAGCCGATACGCATCTGACTTGCGGCTCCAGCTCCATTGGAAAGTATCGTCCTGAAGGAAGAATTTCGCCTGACTTCATCCGCATCAAGCTGAAGCTTCACCTTTGCAGAAGTAGCCGGCGGCGGAATGAGAACTTTGGAAACGGTGCGGATCGCCCTCCCCGGGGCATAGACAACCATTTTAAGCAGAAGCGCCCTACAGCTAAAACCACCGCCCTCGTAATGAGGAGCAAGAAGCGTTGCGATATTGCGAGCGCAGGAAACCGCAGAAATCCCCGCGCACAACGTCTTGCCGTTTACGGGATCAACTAAATGAAATCTGAAATGATGCGGAGCTGAAATCTCAAATAAAACGCCAGAAGGAACAACAACTTCGCGCTTTACATCACGCGGGAATGCCCAATGAAAATGCGATTTCTTTTCCTCCTCCGCATGCACAGGTGAATTTGCAACCTTACCGGGCGATGCCGCAAACACACGCACCTCGCCAGGAGCAAGGCGAAGACTCTCTCCGAGAGAAAAACGCTTCTCCGCCATAAGGTCAAAAACTTCGCCTTGAGAAAACTTGCATAAATCCCATTCGATCTTTGACTCTGAAGCGCAATCGAGATTTGCAAGCACAAGCACCCTGCCGTATTGCGATGTTCGCAAAACGGCAAGCGTATTGCCGCCGCCCGAAGTAATCACTTCAAGATGGCATGAGCGGGTGAAGGTGGGATTCGTATCAAGAATGAAATTGAGCTTGGAGATAAGAGGAACAATATTGTCTGCAGCGCCCCAATTGAGATCGTTGCGGCCGTGGACATCTATTTTTTCGGTGCAGAGCCACTCTACGCCGTTGGCAATGCCCCATGCGCCCTGCCAGCTCAAAAGCGCGGCAAGCTGGACGCGAAGAGCCGCATACACACTGCCTCCTTTGGCGAGACGGTCATTGTCGTGAGTCTCCGCAAAATGAACGAGCGCACCATACTTCTCGCTGCGGGCAATGGCTCCGGGAAAATACCATTCAAACGCACTGCGGTCGTAAGTCTGAAAAATCTCTGAATACGCCCAATCAAGACCGGAATCGGCAAGTAGACTATCCGTTACGGAAAGATCGCCGCCAAGACCCTCGAGCATAAAGAGCGTGTCTGGATATTCCTCGCGCACCCTACAAACAATATATTGCCATGTCTCGGCCGGAATCATATAGCCAGCATCACACCTAAAGCCGTCAACCCCCTTTCTGCACCAGAAGAGGAATACATCCGCCATGTAGGCGCGAAGCTCTGCATTGGAATAATCGAGCTCCACGAGATCCGCCCACTTCACACCCCATGCGCCAGGCGATACGAATCGGCCGTCCTCCTCCCTGTTAAACCACTCGGGATGATGAGTCTGAAGCGCCGAAGCCCATCCAGTATGGTTAGCCGGAAGGTCAACGAAGAAAAGCCCCTTCCTCGAATGCACAGCATCGACAAGCTCGCAGAATTGATCAAGAGGCGTAGAATATTCGTCAAACTCCGCCATAGCCGGATCAACCGAAAAGAAATCGAGCGAAGCGAACGGACAACCATACTCACCCATTACGGCGTATGTAACAGGAACAGGAAATGGAGGAAGCGTCTGAACAATCCGAAAGCCCATCGTGTCCATGATATGCGGAAGGCGGCGCGCCACTTCACGGAACGAACCGAACTGACGCGGGAATACCGTATAAATGGAATTGCTCTTGCTTGCAAGATCGCTCGCCACCTTAATATGGGTATTCGCGCCCTCTGGCCACTCTGGCACGGAAGACCCCTCAGGAAAGAAACAGGCCTTGCCTGAAAAGATGCCCACTTCATCAAGAGGAATGTCCGCCGAATACAGCCCTGGGCGAATCTCCTCAAGAGGAATGTCAGTCCAAGCCCGCGCCATGGGAGTTTCGCCGCGCTCCGTCTCTGCGATAATCTCGCTTCGGCGGATATGGGCGTTGCCGAGATTCGTTCTGAACGCGGCGCGCCCTTTACGCGGAAAAGGAAGATCCAAGGTGACGGTAATAAAATCGCCACGCCACTTCAAAATAAAATCACCAGGTTTCGGACTCTGCTTCACTATCCACCTCTCAAAGGGAAGAACGCCTTTTATACGCGCATGACCGCCGAAACATCAGCGGAGAATCGCTTTTCGCGCCTCGGCAAGATCCGCAAATTCTCCGCCTGCAATCATTTGGACAATCAGGTTTCCGATGGCGGTACCCTCGGTAGGACCGGCAAACACCTCAAGACCAGTGGCCTCGGCCGTAAGGGCGTTCAGATATTTATCCTTACTGCCTCCGCCGACAATATTGATTGAAGTGTATATTTTGCCCGTAATGCACGAGAGCGTGGAAATGGCGCTTGCATAGCACTCCGCAAGCGAAGAGTACACGCACTGCATGATCTCACCTATGGTTTTTGGAGCTTCGCCCTCCTCGGCTGCCGCCTTCAGAACCTCGGCGATCATTGAATCGGGATTCATAAACGCCTGCGAATTGACATCCACTGTGACGTTGTAAGAGGAAGATCCGCGTGCTGCCATTTCAAGATCCGCAAAGGAATACTTCCTGCCCCTCTCGTAATCTGTGATTGCGGCAAGCGCCGCCTCGACAGCCGTACTGCCGCGCCCTTCCACATACTCAACGGCGTTGAGCTCACGGCGAATCGACTGGATCATCCAAAGACCCATGATGTTCTTGAGATAGCGATAGCGGCCCCAGGCGCCGCCCTCGTTGGTGAAGTTGGCGCTGCAGCTCTCAAGCGAAGTTATCGGCATGGTGTTTTCCACACCGAGAAGCGACCACGTCCCGCTTGAAAGATACACAGCGCTTTCGTCACGCGCAGGCACAGCCAAATATGCGCTCGCCGTATCGTGCATCGCGGGAAGCACCACCTTAACGCCCCTATATTCACCCACTTCTGCGCCGGGCATCTCCAGCTTGCCGAAAATGCGCCGAGGAAGACCGAGCTTGCCGATAAGATCGAAATCCCAATCCTTCTTGGCGGCATCAAGAAGCGCCGTCGTGGACGAATCCGTGTATTCATGAACAATATTGCCTGTAAGGCGATAATTCAGATACTCCGGCATCATCAAAAAGTGAGCTGCTTTTTCAAGCTGCTCCGGGTGCTCCTTCTTAAGCGCCCAGAGCTGATAGATCGTGTTGAAACTCGTTTTCTGGATGCCTGTCCTGGAATAGAGCTCTTCAAAGCGCATCACCGCAGCCTCAATTTCAATATCAGCGTTGGCGGTGCGCGCATCACGATAGGCAACGGCATCGGAGCAAAGCTCGCCCCTTTCGTCAAGGAGGACAAAGTCGACGCCCCACGTATCTATACCGATTGAGGCAAGCGCATGAGACTTCATGGCCTCGTCAATGCCTTCCTTTATGGAGGCCACAAGCTTCTCGACATCCCAGCAATCGTGACCGTTCTTACGGATCTGCCCATTGTCGAAGCGATAAATCTCCTCAACATGAATCTGGCCGTTCTGAACGGTTCCGAGAATATGGCGGCCGGAACTTGCGCCGATATCAATCGCCAAATATTTTTTCATGATTTCAAGCAAGCGATTTATAGAGCTTTTCGATATCCTTGACGGAGCAGTCGCGAGGATTCCCGGGGCGGCAGGCATCGGCAAAGGCGGACTCTGCAAGAAACTTCACATCTTCCTTCTTGAGGACGCCCTTCAGATCAGCGGGAATCCCGACATCAGCGGAGAGCTTCTCCACTGCGGCGATCGCGGCAGCGCGATACTGGGCCTGAGTCATGGAATCCACATCCTTCACGCCCATCGCGCGCGCTATTTCACGGTACTTAACCCCTGTCTTGGCGGCATTGAACTTCATTGCCACGGGAAGGAGAATCGCGCAGGCCATACCATGGGGCATATCATAAAGAGCTGAAAGACCGTGAGCCATCGCATGATCCACGCCAAGCCCCACGTTAGAGAAGCCCATGCCGGCAATATACTGCCCGAGAGCCATGCCGGCTCGCCCCGAAGGCTTGTTGGCCACAGCATCTCTGAGAGAGGAGGAAATGAGCCTGATGGCCTCAAGGTGAAGCATATCCGTCATGGCGCACGCGCCCTTGGTGATGTAACCTTCAATGGCATGGGTGAGCGCGTCCATTCCGGTGAAGGCCGTAAGCCCCTTGGGCATGGATGACATCATATCAGGATCGACAAAAGCGACAACGGGAATATCATGAGGATCAACGCAAACAAACTTGCGCTTGCGCTCGACATCCGTAATGACGTAGTTGATCGTCACTTCCGCTGCAGTACCGGCCGTAGTGGGGACAGCAAGAATCGGCTTGGAAGGATTCTTTGTGGGAGCCACCCCCTCAAGCGAACGAACGTCCGCGAACTTCGGATTGGCGACGATGATACCGACGGCCTTGGCGGTATCCATCGCGGAGCCTCCGCCGATAGCAATGATCGAATCGGCCTTTGCAGCCTTAAAAGCCTTGACGCCATCCTTCACGTTCTTGATGGTGGGATTCGGCTTGATATCGGAGAAAACGGCATACTTGACCTTGGCATTGTCAAGAATCGCGGTCACCTTGGCAGCGACACCAAACTTCACAAGATCGGGATCTGTGAAAACGATAGGCTTCTTAAGCCCGCGCTGCACAAGCTCAGGAACGATGGAGGCAATTGCTCCTGCTCCGTGATAGGATGTCTCATTAAGAATGATTCTGCTTACCATTTCCGCTCTCCTTATGTGTTTTAAACAAGAGCCCGCCGCACCCGCTAAGCCTTGGGGGCGACAGGCTCCAAAATCCAACGTTTATTATACCAAAACCAATGTTCTGGATGAAGCCGAATCTTTTCATCCAAAAGTGCCATCGCCGCCCTTGTAAGACGGGCAGCCTCCTCTTTTTTGTCTGCCGCACAGGGATTCGGGCGCAACGTTGCCAAATGATCAAAGATATGCTTACCTTTTTCCCTGCGCATCACGGCTACGACTATGGGACAAGCGCACTTCACGGCAAACATGGCCCCCGCGTGAGAGACATTCGCCTTGCCCCCGAGGAAATCCACCTCCACATCCTTTTCTTTGACACGGAGATCAGGCAGGATTGCAAACGCCCTTCCGGTGGAAAGCTTCCGCCTTATCTCCACAAGGGTTTTCGCGCTCCCGCGCTCAACCACCTCGATATCGCCGTATTGACGCTTCATCCACTCATTGATCTTCGGATTGCGCTGCTTTGCCGCGATCGCAAAGAGCCGAAGCCCATACTTGGCCATCGACCATGCGGCCATATACCAGTTGCCGGAGTGCGGCACCATGATGACGACGCCATTCCCCTCGTCAACATACGCCTGAAGACGATCCTTGTAGAGCTTGCCGTCAAGAACGTATTTGTCCATCCACCTGCGCGTAAGCTTCGGAGCGCGAATCATCTCCACCCCGGTTTCAAGTATATTGGCGAAACTGCGCCATGCGATGCGCTTAAGCTCCTTCTCAGGCTTTTCCGGGAAAACGCTTCTCAAACGCGCCATGGTCCTTTTCCCGTGAAGCTTGAAAACGCGGACCGCAATCCACGCAAAGATTGCGGCAACGAACATTGCCGCCCTATACGGAATAAGATTTACAAAACCGCAAAAAAACCGGAGAAGATAATATTCGAAATTTACCGTAAAACTGCTTTTGTGCGCCATCAGTCACTTCCCTAAGTTTTGGAGTCTTTCCTGTGCATCCGCCACAGCC
>JAGBZQ010000027.1 GCA_017628165.1 Kiritimatiellia bacterium
GCTTTCGAGTCTGGTGATTTAGAGTCCGCGAAGGAAAAAATCTATCAGGTTTATCACTCAATGCCGAAGCATAAGCAGCTCAGGCATCTTCTTGAGAATCCTGATTTCCGTAAGCTTCACGAGGACGGAGAGATGCAGATGCTCTCCGATATTCGCAAGGAGCGTGCGCACGAGCTCAAGGGCGAGCTTTTCTTCACGATCGACGAACGCTCGCGTGAGGTCTCCCTTACTGACAGGGGCTGTGAAAAGATTTGTCCGGAAGATCCGAAGCTCTTTGTTCTTCCCGATCTCGCCGCCGAAATGAGCGCCATCGACGGCGATCACACCTTGACGGACGCCGAGCGCATCGATCGTCGCCGCATTGCGCAGTCGCAGTTTATGGAGCGTAGCGACCGCGTCCATGTGGTGACGCAGCTTCTCCGCGCCTACTGCCTCTACGAAAAGGATGTTGATTACGTAGTAAAGGACAATCACGTTTACATTGTAGACGAGTTCACGGGACGTGTTCTTCCCGGTCGCCGTTGGTCAGACGGTTTGCATCAGGCTGTAGAGGCGAAGGAGGGTGTTGAAATCGAGAAGGAGTCGCAGACTCTTGCCACGATCACAATCCAGAACTACTTCCGTCTTTACAAGAAGCTCTCCGGTATGACCGGCACGGCGGAGACGGAGGCGCGCGAGTTCAAGGATATCTACAAGCTTGATGTGGTCTCGATCCCCACGAACAGGCCTGTTAACCGTATAGACGGCAATGACCAGATATACCGCTCGCAGCGCGAGAAGTTCAAGGCCATCATCGCCGATGTAGCGGAGCGCAACAGGAAGGGGCAGCCTGTTCTTTTGGGCACTGTTACGGTGGACACGTCAGAGGTTCTCTCCAGAATGCTCAAGATCGCCCGCATTCCGCATGAGGTTTTGAATGCCAAGAACCATGCTCGTGAGGCTGAAATTGTAGCTCTCGCAGGCATGAAGGGCGCTGTTACGATTGCCACGAACATGGCCGGCCGCGGAACAGACATCAAGCTTGGCGAAGGCGTCCAGGAGCTTGGCGGCCTTCATGTAATCGGTTCGGAGCGTCACGAGTCTCGCCGCATTGATCGCCAGCTCAGAGGGCGCTGTTCGCGTCAGGGTGATCCCGGCAGTTCCCAATTCTTTATTTCGCTCGAGGATCAGCTCATGCGCCTTTTCGGTTCGCAGCGCCTCTCTGGCCTCATGCAGCGCCTTGGCCTCAAGGAGGGCGAGGTCATGGAGCATCGCTGGCTCAATCGCTCTGTCGAGACGGCTCAGCGCAGGGTTGAGCAGCAGCATTACGCTATCCGTAAGCGCACGCTTGAATACGATGATGTGATGAACAAGCAGCGCGCCATCGTCTACGAGCTTCGCGGCCGCATTCTGACCGGAGATCAGGAGGCGGTTCACGGCGTCATTCTTGATGTGATGAACGATCTCATCCGTGAGCAGTGCGATCGCTATCTTTTCAGCGAGAAAGACGGGCAGATCACAGATTTCCTCTCGTGGCTCGGCGTCAACTTCCCCGTCACAGTCACCGAAGATGAGTTGAGGCCGCTTCTCGGCAAGCCTATCGAGGCGGGAGACCTTGTTTTCAAGCGCGTTGAGGAGGCTTACGAATCCAAGTGTGCCGCCGAGGATCCTGAGACGTTGCCTTTCATGGAGCGCGGTGTATTCCTCAGCGTCATAGACCGCGAGTGGCAGGATTATCTCCGCGCCATGGATGACTTAAGGCATGGCGTCAATCTCCGTGCTTA
>JAGBZQ010000028.1 GCA_017628165.1 Kiritimatiellia bacterium
AATCCGATTCATCCCCATCTGCACGCTCTACACGGCAAACAAAATCATCTCTCTTCACTGTCCCATGCAATACAAACGCCCCAAACACGACCGGCAAAACGACCTTCCACAAAAGCGGCAGCTTGCACCACTCGCGCCCGATCGCCCTAACCCTCTCACCCGCCATCCGCCACCACATAATCGCGGCCAACGCGGCGACAAGCACCGCGCAAAGCGCCAGCAAGGCGATTTCAAATAAGCGCAAATCAAGCACGAGGGATTTCTCACACGCGGAATCTACCTTATCTCAAGTCCGCGAGACTCTAAGAAAGGCTTAATGTCTGGCTTGTCGTCCTTGGTAAATGACTTAAATAGCTTCATAGGATCTTCGGACGCTCCCTTTTCGAGAAACGTTTTTCTGAACTGCATAGATAAATCTTTGTCCCAGACGTCGCCCTTCTTTTCGAAGACCGAATAGATGTGCCGGTCAAGAACTTCTGCCCAAAGATATGTGTAATAAGCAGATGTATAGCCGCCGGCGAAAATGTGCTTGAAGTGTGCAAGGCGATGACGCGGCACAAGCTCTTTCGGTACGCCAATTTCTTCGCAGACTTTGCGCTCGAATTCTTCAGGATCTACTCCATCAGTCGTTGAGAGAAGATTCCATTTTAAATCTACAAGCGCCGAAATGCTCAGCTTGGTCGTTAAAATCCCTGAACAGTGATTATCGGCCGCCTTCATTTTAGCGATAAGATCCGCATTGAGAATTTCACCGTTTTCTGCCAAGGCGTATTCGGCCAGAAGAGACGGCTCAAACGCGCGGCGTTCGTTTATCTGAGAAAAGATTTCATTGTATTCGGAATATCCCGCCGTGCAGCTTACCGTTGGATAGACGCACTGGGATAAAAGCCCGTGAAGAGCGTGGCCGAATTCATGAAATGCGGTTGTAACCTGCGTAGGCGAAAGATATTCGCCGAAGTTACACGCATTTATTACGATGGGCCGGATATTTTTACCGTCAGGCTGAATCATCTGCTTGTTGAAAAGCGTCATCCATGCTCCGCCTGATTTTGTTGGCCGCGGCGAAAAGTCGGCAATAAACACACCTATGAAAGATCCATCGGAATCGGTTATTTCATAAGCTGATGCAACGGAGGGGTTGTAGAGGATGGAATTGTCGATTTTGCGCGCCTTTATCCCATAGAGGCGTTCTGCCGCTATAAAAACGGCCTTGATTACGTTTTCAGATTTGAAGAATTTTTTGACTTCGTTTATAGAGAAGTCATATTTTTCCTTTTTAAGCTTCTCAGCATAATAATATACATCCCATGATTCAAAGACTGAACCTTTGGGGAGTATCCCAGCTTCGACATCACGCTCAAACAACGTCCTGATTTCGGCAAGTTCACGTTTAGCGGCTTTTGCCGCGCTTTTCACGATGGGCTCTATGAACTTAAGCGCAGCTTCGCTTGATCCCGCCATCCGAAGTTCATTATAATAATCGGCAGGTGTTTTAAAGCCGAGAAGGTTCGCCTTCTCAATTCTGAGTTTGCTAATTTCAGTGAGAACGGCTCTGTTGTCATGGACGCCTGGAGTAAAACCGCGCGCGATATAAGCCTTGAACATGGCTTCTCTTCTCGAACGATCGTCAGTATTGGCTATCACATCGTAGTAGTCGGCTACATCAACCCCAAAATCATTTTTAAATTTATTGTTGCTTGCCAAAAGATTTTTGGCGAACCTGAGCGACAACTCGCTTGTGCTTTTGTTTATTTCGCGCAACCTTTCGCGCTGCGTCTGATTAAGAGCTACGCCATTGCGCCTAAATGAATCGTGAATGCGCTTTACAATCGTCTTCTCCTCTTCTGTCAGCTTAGATTTATCGCCGAGCCAAACAGCGTTGATTCTCTCATACAGCGGACGGTTGGAGATTGTCATGTCGCCGTCGACAGTGAACACAGGAATTGCTTCCATGCTTGCTCTTTCGCGCTCTTCGTTGCGCTCCAATCCTAAAAGGGCGCTGAAGACTCTGCTTGCCTGAGCAAGCTCACGACCGGCAAAAATATATGGAACTATAGTGTTCGCAAAAGTTGGCTTTTCTTTATTATCAACTATCGCCTTAATGCGTTCCTGCTTGAGCTGCGAAGCCGTTTTTAATGCATCAACATATTCAGAGGCTTTAAGTTCCTTAAAGGGCGGCATGCCATATGGGGTATCCCATTTCGCAATCCAAGTATTGCTGGTTGCGGCGGAGGTTGCTAAAAAAGCGCTTGCTATGAATGCGGTCATTTTAATTTCCCTTGATAGACTATTGTTTTGTGAGTAAATATTTTAAACCTCTCAACACTTAGAGAGTCCTCCTGAAAAAATCCTTTTCACATCCCTTAAGAAATCCTTGTCGGAAGTGACCACATCAACACAGTCAAGCCTTCCGCCGAACTTCGCCATTCTGAGAAAGTCACAGATAAACCTGTCGGCCCGATGAAGACCTTCGCCTCCCGTGTATGAGACACGAAGACGGGCGGACTCTCGCGAATTTTCACGATGGCCGTCAAAGACGATCCATACGAAATCGAGCGGATTAGCCGCCAAATGCTCTTCATAACATTGAATGAGCGCCTTCGGATCTCGCGCGGTCTTCACCGCGCCGAGAATCGCATTCCACCCGTCAACGATGATGAACCTACCCCCATCGCGCATCCCCCGAAGATCGCAAGCAGCCAAAAGTGCCATATCGAAATGCCCGCGCAGCTGGGCATTCTCCTCCCTAAGACGCACATTCTCCGCCTTGACGCGCTGAAGCTCGGCCTTAAGCTCCCTTACATGCGCCACACGCGAACCTAAAATAACATCATGAGCATCCATGTTCACTCTCCCCTGCGGACGACAGATGCCGCCGCCTTCAAAACGTCTGCCGCCACAGCCTCGCCCACTCCGGCCGCTGCCGCGATTTCGCCCACACTCGCACGGGCGATTCCGTAAATCGAATTGAATTTTTTAAGAAGCTTCACTTTTTTAGCCTCGCCGATTCCGCCGACCTCGTCAAGAACGCTCTCGCGGATCGCCTTGTCGCGAAGATGTTTGTGATATGTGATTGCAAAGCGGTGCGCCTCATCACGAAGACGCGTAAGCGCCAGAAGCGCCTGAGAATCACGAGGCAGGGCAATATCGGGCCTGCCATCGTCCAAAACAATAATCTCCTGCTCCTCCGCAAGGGCGATTGTAGGGATGTCTGAAATCCCAAGCTCGGCAAAAGCGGCGCGCGCAGCCCTGAGCTGCGTGATCCCTCCATCGCAAATGTAAAGATCGGCGCGCGGCTGTGTTGCGGCTATAGAGGATTCTGGGCCATAGCGTCTCATGACGATTTCGTACATTGAGCGTGGATCGTCTGCACCCTCAAAGGATTTTATCTTAAAATGCCTGTAATAGCGCTTGTCGGGAAGGCCGTCGCGCGCCACAACGAGCGATGCCACATTATGCGTTCCGAAAAGGTTGGAGATATCAACGCACTCCATTAAGCGCGGCAGGGAAGAAAGGCCGATGACCTCGGCAAGCTCCGCAATCCCCTTGAGAGCGTCCTCACGGCGCATCTCAGGCGACTTTCTCACAAAATGCGCCTTTGTCATTTCCTTGAGGGCGAAATAAGTATCGCGCATTCTGGCGGCAGATTCAAAATCGCATTTGCCGGCAGCCTCCTCCATCCTCATGCGCAGCTCCGCGAGCACCTCGGGACGCTTGCCGTCGAGAAATTCACAGGCCTCGTCGAATCGCGCCGAATACTCGGCCCGTCCGATTCTCCCAATGCACGGCGCTGAACAGGTCCGTATAACATCGGCAAGGCAATGCGCATGACACGCCGCATCCACCTGGGAAGCCTTACACGAACGAATGCCATAGCGCTTCTCTACAAAGTCCTTCGCTGCGCGAACCACTTGACTTGAAGGGAATGGTCCGAAATAGCGCGAGCCGTCATCACGGATTATCCGCACACAGGTAAACCGCGGAAAATCAACGGAGCGATCTGCCTTAAGAGCAAGATAGCGCTTATCGTCGCGCATAAGAATATTGAAGTGCGGCTTATACTTTTTGATGAGCGCCGCTTCTGTCAGAAGAGACTCGGCCTCGTTCTTAACCGTCATAAATTCAAAATCCCAGACGGTCTCCACCATGGAGCGAACCTTGGGCGCATGCTTGGCTCCGGGGCGGAAATAACTCCTAACCCTATTCTTAAGATTTTTAGCCTTCCCCACATAAATAATCACACCCTGGCGATCCCGCATGAGATAACAACCAGGGCGTTCTGGAAGGCTTTTAAGACGCTCGCGAAGGAGAGCTGTCAACGCTCTTTAAGCCTTCTGCTCTTCAAGCTTCTTGGACTCCTCGGCAGCCTCGGACTCCTTCTTTCCCTCTTCAAGCCCCTTCTTGAATTCATTCTTGGCCTTGCCAAGAGAACGCGCAAGCTCGGGAATCTTCTTGCCGCCGAAAAGAAAAAGAATAACCGCAATGCAGATAAGGATCTGCACAGGGCCCATGTTCTGAATGAAAGCTAATGTCATTTTAGACTCCTTAAATTCGTTTGATATGTATATAGAATACCTAAAATATGCCGAAAAAGCAAGCCGCGATTTGGAGTCTTGGAGAATGGAAATTTTAGTTTCTGGTTCCGGGTTGCTGGTTTCGGGTTCACCATTCCCCACTCCAACCCATAACTCTTCCCCATGCTTCATTGGCATTGAAAACTGAAAACTCGGCACTCGCTTTGCTCGGAGTGTTCGCTGCCCCAAGGGTCGCGAACCCCCGCAAGGGGCGGTTACGGCAACATTGGATATCGGCAACATTTTCACATCCTATCCACCGTAGCCTTGGCGAAGGTGGATGGCAACATTTTCCATCGTCCACAAATCAACACAAATCTCCACAAATC
>JAGBZQ010000029.1 GCA_017628165.1 Kiritimatiellia bacterium
CTCTGTAGATTTTAGCTCAATAATTACTTTATCATCCACGAGTAAATCAATACGAAAGGCATTTTCAAGTAATACCCCCTCATATTCAAATGAAATGCTTTTTTGTCTCTCTACCTTATGCCCTCGCTTCTTCAACTCAATCTCAAGAAGCGTCTCATACATTGATTCAAGCAACCCAGCCCCAAATTGTCTGTGTAGTTTGATTGATGCATCAAGTATATCTCCCGTTATCTTATTTTCTGTCATAATGCTCCACATATTATAAGTTTACTCTGTCGTATTTTCGCATATGTTTATTAAAAAAGCAAGCTCTTACCCTCCTCCACCCAAAACTCTGCGCCTCTGCGTCTCTGCGCGAGCTATAATGCGCATATCCCAGGCAATAGCGATATGTGCGACTACAGCAAAACCTCCCCACCCTCTCAGCGAGAAGTGGCCGGCACGGCAGAATTCCATTCGCCCTCCTTGCCAACAAGAACACGAAAGCCCGCGAGATTTCTCCCGCGGGCTTCGTTTTGCTGAACCTTAAGTCAGGCTAGTTCTGGGCCGGAAGGACATCCGTCACCACAACCTTGAAGAATTGGGCATCGCCACTCTTCTCAACGGCAGGAGGATTGACACCCTTCTGAGTCGCCCAGGCAGGGGTCGCGCCATTCAAGTTGGAGAGTGTTGTCGCGGACTTAACTCCGTAGAAGAGGAAGTTCTTACGATCAGGAACATTGAGCTTCACAACGTCCTTTTGACCGTCAGTAGCAAACTCCATCGGCTTGATGGTGTTGCCGCCTTCCGTAGACTCACCAATCGCAGGCTTCACCGTATCATTGAGCACAAGCATAACCTTGCCGCCAACAAGCTTAGCTGAATAGTGATTCGGGAATGTTACAAACACAACACCCTTATCATTAACGATCTGAGTCTTATCCTCGCTAACCTTCCAACCTTCGGGAAGCGTAACTTCCGTCGTGGAGTTGACGGTCTCGGGATCCGCGAAGTCCTCGGCCTCGAGTACATCCTCGCCAGCCATCGGCTTCTCATCAGCCTTCTCCTCTACCGTGTAGTAGCCGTCAACGGCCTCAGTCGTCGGGATATATCCCTCAGCGCAAAGGCTGTCCATCAAAGGAACATTGAATGTGCCACCCGAGACAGCAACGCAATTGTCCTGACCAAGGATTGCACCAATATCCCAATCAACACTCGTATCCGTCTCTGCGACTGTGAACCTACCGCCAGTAACCGTTGCCGTGGCGCAAGTAGCATCAATCAAAACACCCGTTGCATCATACTTACCAATAGCGTTGAGACAGTTGTAACTGGCCTCAAAATTGCCGCCCTTGATGGTAGCATTACCAACAAAGACGCCAATCAAGTATTCAGCCTTCTTGCCGATAATTGAACCACTCTCAACCGTCAAGGATCCGGGCTCATCAATATTCTCAATGAAGGTGCCAATGCCAAAGCCGTAGCTACCAGGCACATTAATCACACCGCCGCCAACAGAATCCTTAATCGTAAGCGCACCCTTAACAACCACTGCATAACCCTGATCATTCGCCAAGGTGAGCGTCTGGCCATTGAGATCAATGACAGCGGTCTCAGCAACCGTAAGTTTCTCGATAAGCGTTGCGTCCTCGGTCAACTTAATCGTTTCACCACCAGCAGCTTTAATAGCATCAGTGAGAGTCTCGAACGGAGTATCTACACCAGCAATCGTGACCGTGAAGGGCTCAACGGGCTCCTCAACCTGCTTCTCAATAATCTTGAGCGTAATCTGGCTACCAGCTTCGGGCAACGTAACCGTAACAACCCAACGGTCATTAACAAACGTACCGTCCGCAACCTCGTAGTCATCACCAGGGGCAAGGAAGAATGTTACAGAAGTTGCGTCCACAGGAACTGTAAGAGCAAAATCTGCCGTCTCATCTGTTTCGCCATCATAAAGAGAGACAGATACTTCGTCCGCCTCGCCAATCTGATACTGAGCAGATCCAATCAAGCTCCCTACCGAGTCATCCACAATAACAGTGTAACTCTTCGTTTCGGGCGCAATCGGATCCTCAGTCGTCCAAACGAGGTCGTCAATCGCCCCCTTGCCCTTGAAGGAGACGGAAGAAATACGATTATACAATCCTACGCCTTCACTATACTCAGTAGTATACGGCACAAGGCTATAAAAAGGTTTATCTGCAACAATTTCATTAGAATCCAAATAGACCCTAAACACCGTAAGGTTAGGACGGCCCTCGGCAGTCTCTACATTTGCAGCAATAGAAAGCCTATGCCACGAATTCGGTTCGATAGTTTCCGATGTTTCGAAAATCATAGGATCGGCCTTGGGCAGGAAATCATCATCCAACTCCGCTGCCGTGACACAAAGCTTATAGGTAGACTGTCCGCCCTCCCCTTCGCCAGAGATTTCCTTCAGCCAAACGATAAGCTTATCGCCTGCCGTCGCCTCAGGAGCATCCTCCGTGGCAGTAAACTGAACCCAGGAGTCAAAATAAAGGCCATCTCCGATATCCCTTGCCGTGCCATCAGCTTTAACTTCACGCACAAGCTCCTCTTCAACATCAATAGAAAGGGCATTACTTGCGCCTTCGCCTTCGCCGCGCGTCACCCACTCAAACTCGGGGTCAGTACCGCCACCAGACCAATACAACTCGCCGTCATCATTTCCGCCATCATCTAAGCCAACAGAGAACTTTTCAGCGATGTAGTTTTCAAAAGACGCGCTGTTAAGCACATCTGCCTTGGCTACAAGCGCTAATGACGCTGTGGCCACAATGCTAATTAATAGTTTTTTCATAGTGAGTTTACTCCTAACTTTTTTTTCAGCATCTCAATTCTACCAAAAAATCTCTTCCCCCGCAAGGGGGAAATTTTCAATGTCGTGTAATGAAAGATGAGTAAAGGGGGGAAGAGATGAAACTATAACTCCAAACTCACAACTCACCCACTCCTACACTCTAGACTAACATCCCAAACGCAGACTTCTTAATGCGCTCAATCTCGCCAGAATCAAGCCTCGTAAATGCAAAACACTTCTTTCCTAAATCCTTAAGCGATGCACCGATAAGATACAATTCTTTGTCATCAACAATCAAGAAGCGATCATGGAATGATTCGGTATAATTAACGGTGAGCTTCGGATATTGAGAATTGAAAACCTTAACATCCTCATCTGAAATCTTATGATGCGGCACATGCTTCTTGTCATAATGCTCTGAGGTAAAAATTGTCAATTTTACACCTTTGCGCTTTTTCGCGAAAATGTCGATCGTCTCCGTTGTAGCCCAATTATCAATCAAAATAAGCGATTTCTTCGCCCCCGATACGAGCTTCAGCACTAACGCCCTCGCATCCCACAACTGCCCGTCGTAAAACACACCTTGCAGTGGCGGCGTCTCAGTCTGAATAAAGAAATCAATTTTATTCTTCAATTCTGTAATGTCGCTTTCTTGCTTAGCAAAACGCCTATCTACCTTATCTTCCAATTGATTAAGGCGAGTGTTTACAGCGTAACCACGTATTAAATATTCCTTCAATACACCAGTTGCCCATTGCCTAAAATGCGTACCCTGAAGTGATTTTACACGATAGCCAACTGATATAACCACATCAAGATTATAGAATGCAACCTGATATGTCTTACCATCACTGGCAGTATATGCATTTTTTGCATAAACTGAATTTTTGTCCAACTCTCCCTCCTTGAAAATATTACCGACATGTCGAGCAATAACAGATTGGTCTCTGCCAAAAAGCAACGCCATCTGCTCCTGAGTCAACCACACCGTCTCATTTTCAAGACGCACATCCAACCGAACCGTTTCGTTCGGCTGATATACAATAATCTGATTTTCGCACTCTGTCATACTTTACTTGCAACATCGCAACATAGGCCACACTGTTTCAGCATCTCAATGCTACCAAAAAATCTCTTCCCCCGCAAGGGGGAAATTTTCAAGTTTCAGAAACTGATCGCGTCAAGCGCATCTGAAAGACGATGGCGTGCGACGGAATCACGCTGAGAACGCGAAGAAGAGCCTAAAACAATCACTATCGCCCTCTTGCCGTTTCTCTTTCCCGTGACAATCACCGAAGATCCGCCAGCATCTATATAACCCGTCTTGAGCCCATCCACAGCCTCCGTCCCGTCAGGATTGAAAATCTTAAGAGCGTCTTTCACCATCACATTGTTGTGATTCACAAAACGCTGCACCTTGCCGCCGGGGAGCTGAGCATCGTAATACTTAAGAGAGGTGTACTTTAAAATTTCAGGATGACGCTTTAAAAGCGCCATCGCCATTTTTGCGAGATCTATGCAAGTGCTCGAATTAAAATTGCCCTTTCCCCCAAACGGAGGAAGCCCATTCGGATTGTAGAATTTTGTAGACGACATCCCGAGTGATCTGGCTTTCGCGTTCATACGCTCAACAAACTTCTCCATCGTGCCGGAACACTTCTCCGCCAGAAAAATCGCGCAGTCGTTGGCGCTCTTGACCATCAAGGCCTTCAGCATCGCATCCACGGTCATAGAGTCGCCAGACTTAAGCCCTATCGCGCTGGGCTGCCGCAAATGGCGATCAACCTGCGTCTTGACCGGAGAAGCCACAACAAGATCCTTCAATGAAAAGCGACCGCTTTTGATATCGTCGAAAACCAAAAACGCCGTCATCAGCTTTGTGATACTCGCGGGATAGGCGATTTCAGAGGCCTTGTCAGAAAAAAGGACCCGTCCTGAATCCGCATCCACCGCCAAAACGCCTACATAAGGAGTCTTTCTATATCGGCTCTCGTGAGGCTTCGGCGCGTTTTTGGCGACTTGCCGCACTTGACTTCTCTTCGGAGCAGAATAAACTGCTTCGCAAAAGGAAAAGCATGCGAGCGCGGCAAGCGCCACTCTAAAAAGGCGCGTCACTTTACAGTATGACGCGTTGCCTTGACAAGTGCCTTCCAGAGCGCTGCCGGATCCGCGGCAGAAAGGACGGCATCCAGATTCTCCTTCTTGGAGAACGCCTGTATGATGCCGGACATAAGCCTTAGATAGAATGCCGATACGGCCACGGGAATCGCAGAGAGGAACACCACATGAACCTTCTCGCCATCCCAATCGATGCCTTTCTTCGAAACTCCCATCGCGAGGGTAAGGCCACCGCCTTCCACTCCGCGCACGTGAGGAAACGCAAGCGATCCGCCAATGGCCGTGGAAAGTACAGCCTCGCGGTCCATCGCCTTGGCAATGAGAGACTCGGCGTTGGAAATGAACTTGCAGCTCTCCATGCATCTGGCAAGAGCGGTTATGGCGCCCTCACGCGTATCTGCATCAAGATCGACAATCATCAGCTCGGCGGCGCTGAAACGCGAAATCCCCGTCTTCGGATCATCACGGTCACGGTCATTGCGCTCGGCGACATTCTGCGCCTCGTCGGCCTCCGCCGCAAAAAGAATGCGCCCGCAGCTTGAGCAGGTAACGAGATGCTTGGCAAGCTTCACCTGCTGGCTCTGCGCAATGGGGACTTGCATCCCGCAGACAGCGCAGCAGCCGTTTGACATCGCGGCCATAACGATGTGACTGCGCTTGTAAAGGCGAGAGTAAAGCCCCGCCACCTGGGCGTCCATCTTATCCTGCAACTCCGCAATGGCGTCGTTGAGGGTGTCGAGATGGCTGCCGTCACCTGTCTGGTGATGCTCATCGCGGGTCAATACAAGCTCCTGGAGCTGACGAAGGTTGTTTAGCTGACTTTTCATTAACTCTTTCCCGTGTAGGTTCTTATTTTATCTAAAGTTTCTGCGGAGAGAATATGCTCCATCCGACATGCGTCGATCTCGGCGGTTCTTGGGCTTACGCCAAGCTTGACGAGAAACGACGTAAGAAGCTTGTGGCGCGCATGGACGGACCTGGCAAGGCGTGCGCCCTTAGCCGTGAGCTCAATCGAAGAGTAGGGCTCCTGTATAACAAGCTCCAGACTCTTAAGCTCATGGATGGCCTTGACGACGCTCGGCATCTTGACATCGAGCAGCTTCGCGACATCGCGCACGCACGCGCTGCCCGACGCCTCTATGAGCCGGTAAACCGCTTCAAGATAATCTTCAAGACTCTGCGTCATCGCACCCATCAAATCAACTCCCGAACGGACTCGTCTTTTTCATCAACTGAGCGAACTTCACCGCCTCAATGGAATCCTCAAGCTGAAGCGGGAAGGGCGCCGCCGTCCTGACCGAGTCATAGACATGGCGCCAGAACGCGCTCGGCCCGTGCGCGATCCCCTTGGGAAGAGACACGGGAATCGAAACCACTGGAACCGCCTCATGCATATCGACCATCTCCGGAGTGCGAACGCTCGAGCGGCGGCGCGGAAATTTGAAATCGGGATCAATCACCGTAAGGGTGCCCTCCGGCGAATTGGGGGAGACCGTAAACGTGCCGCGATCGCCGCGGATGACAAATGACGGCGAGCGCAAAGGCTCAAGGACTCCGCCGTTAAATTCGATGTCCGCGGAAATCTGCCCGCGCGTCTTAAGGTTCACATGAACGTAATCTTCCGCGTCCCCGAGAGAGGCGATGCGCTTAAGCTCGCTCCACATCTGGATCGGCGGCAGAGGCAAAAGCTTCAGCGCCTGAAGAATCAGATCCGTCATCGCATAATAGGCGGCGCCGCCGCCGAGACGCTTGACCGTCTGCCAGTCGTCACGGCGGATGTAGTCTTCGCGGCGGATGCATACCTGATAGATTTCTCCAAGACGCGGATCTGCCATCATAGATTTTGCAAGAAGGAAGTCTGGGGCAAAAAGCCCGCGCTGAAGGACGAGAAGACGGTTCTTCGCCTTGAGCGCGGCGCCCCTCAAAAGCTGGGCGTCATCCACCACGAGCGACATTGGAGACTCGATAAGCGTCCAAAAGCCCTTCTCAAGCGCCATAAGAGCGTGCTTGGCATGATCGATCGAGCAGGTGGAAATATCCACAAGATCGATATCGCGCTCGTCAAGCATATCCGCAAACTGGCGAAACATCTTGCACTCGGGGAAATCCTGGGCGATGACGCCGCGGCGCTCCTTTATGATGTCGCAGGCGGCAACGATCTTGAAAAGGCCAGGATGCGCCTTAAAGACGGGATAATGGCTTGCGTAGAACGATCGCCCCAAACCCACTACAGCCACGCGGATTGGCGGACGCTGGTATTCAGCTTTCATTTTCTCACTATCTCCGTTATCGCCGAGAGGAACTGCGCAACATCGGTGAAGCGCCTGTATACGCTGGCGAAACGTATGTAGGCCACTTCATCAACCCTATGAAGCTCGTCCATGACGCGCTCTGCAATATCGGCCGACTTCACCTCTTCGCCGTCTAAGCCCGCCACCACGTTGTCAATCATCGTACGAATCTGAGCGTCGCTCACAGGACGCTTGCCGCAGGCGTGGCGGATGGCCTTGTCAACCTTCATTCTGTCAAACGGCTGGCGCGAGCCGTCGCTCTTGACCACCAGAACCTCGTCACGGTCAATCTCCTCGTACGTCGTGAATCGATGCCCGCAAGAGAGACATTCGCGGCGCCTGCGGATAGCGGCGCCGTCGCGGGCCGAACGCGAATCCAGCACCTTGTCGTCATCTATGGAACATTTGGGGCACTTCATATAACGCAAATCACTTTCCGTTGGGACACATTGTACAATGGCGGCAGTCGAGATTCACAGGCAGCGGCGGCGGCGCTCCACGGCGGCGCGCGCTCCACTCTCCGATGCGATTTACAAGCGCAAGAAGAAGCCCAAGCACAATAAACCCTCCGGCCGGGAGGATAGCAAGCGTCACAGGCTCAGAGGCTATGCCTTTTATCGCGATATCGCCCCATATGGTAAGCGTCCCCGCCCCGACAATCTCACGCACGGCGGCTACAGCGCAAAGCGCAAGCGTAAAGCCGATGCCGGAGCCGAGCCCGTCCGCGAAGGAAAGGATAATCCCGTTTTTGCTCGCGAACGCCTCTGCGCGGCCGAGAATAATGCAGTTGACCACGATGAGCGGAATGAAAATGCCGAGGCTCGCCGAGAGCGCCGGCAGATACGCCTGCATCAGCAGATCCACGGCTGTCACAAAGGTGGCAATGATGACGATGTAGCATGGGATATGAACGGCAGAAGGGATGACCTTGCGCAGCGCGGAAACAAGAACATTTGAGCAAATGAGGACAAACGTGGCGGCAAGCCCCATGCCAAGAGCATTCTCAAGGCTGGTAGTCACCGCCAACGTAGGACACAAACCGAGAACAAGCCGGAATATCGGATTGTTCTTTATAATGCCGCTCCAAAAGGTCAACCATGTTTTCATATATTGCTTTTATTATACTTTTTTTTTCAAAATACGGCAAGCCCAATCCTACACCCACCGGGCTTCCGCACACCCCTGAGGCTACAGATCCACCTGCTGATTGCGGAGCGCCTCGCGGAACTCAGAGAATCTGAAGGCCGAAACAGGCACCTCACCCGGCGAAAGAGTCTTTTTCGAATCGAGCCAAAACCCGCCGTCCGCCAAATAATCCATCAGATCGCGGACTTTCCGGTTCGCCATGTAGAGCGGGAGGCGGCGCTTTCTGCCGGAAGCGTACTCGATATTGAGAACGTCTGTAGGGGAAACGTCAAGAACCCGCGCACCTGCTCCTTCGCACATGAGCTTACCCCCTGCACTCTCTATGCGCCAGCGCGCATTCGACGCGCCCTTGTCTGAAATCACAAGACGCGTGCGGATCGGCGCCGGGGGCTTTGGAGCCGTCTTTAGCCATACGGGATTCGTCATCGCAAACGACTTCGCGGTCCATTGCAGATCTTTGCCCGTCCAGCCTCCGGGGATATCACCGAAACAGCGCGCGACAAAATAAGTGTCATCCGCCCTGCGCGGCACGGAAACAACACGCACCCCTTCACCGACATTCTCGGCTACGCTGCGCACTTTTCCCCCGCGCCCAAGAATCTCGATGCGCGAAAGGCTCCCCTCTCCTGCCTTGGGCGCGGCATAAAGAACGAACTTCAGCTCGTCGCCGGAATCATCGAACGAAAGAATCCGCAAATCCGGGCCTGAAGACATGGTAACGGAGAAGCTGCGCACCGCATCGGAAATCTCCTTAACGCTCGGTGCATGACCGCAGCCGTTGATGTAAGTAAACAAACTCTCATCCTTCTTGCCGATTATCCCATGCCCGGGAGAACAATCCTGCTCCGCTACTCCGGGAACGCGGTACCCCATATCAAGGATTGCAAACCACAAATCCTGATATGCCGCATGATACGCATCGTAACCCATAACCGTCAGAGCATCAAGGCCGCCGTCGGCAAAAAGCTGAACCGGCATATCTGATGCGATATTGGTTATGAACTTGCCTTCGTGAGTCCACCAGCTTGTCGGGTGCGCCCATACCGCTATAGCCCCGTGGCGCCTCTGCTCCGCAACAGCCTCGGCATAGCTGCGCCTTAAATGACGCCTGAGCGTCTCTTTGTTGAAATCGGGTCCGTCCGCCACGGCCTCGTCGGTGGTGAACGCAACCCTTTTATCCTGACTGTAATCATGCCATCCCGGCACCAAAGGCTTGTATCCGATAAACCACAAATGGCCGTAGCGGTTCTTCGGAGTCTCGTTGTCCAAATAGAATGTTGTCCTCGGACAGGCGTTTGAAAGGACGGCAAGCATCTCGCGGAGATCATCCATATCAATCAAATCCTCAGTGAGCTTGCCGGCAAAATAGCGATCGCGATCCTCGCGTTCGCAGTGGCGCATACGTGCAGCCTGCTTCAATGTCCACGGCGAACCGACGCCGAAGGCGCGAACGTCATGCTTCTCAATCCATGCGGTGAGATTGCTGACGACCAGATCAAAGCTCACCTTGCCGTTGCGGCAAAGATGAGTATGCCCCGCCACCGCCACACGGGGCGAGGGCGCCACAGCGAAACACTCTGCGGCGCAAAAAAGCGCCGCGGCCGAAAGAATGATTTTTCTCATGGCTTTGCCCAATATCCTTTGAGATCCCTCAAATCGCTTGCGGGCTCACGCTCGTAAACCGATGAGGGCACCTTATCCGGCCCTGGCAGAAGATACGCCAAAACCGCCGCGGGAGGAAGCATGGTCTCCCATACGGTATATTCGCTCGCGGCCACGGTATACTGCTCGACGTTCGCATAACGCCGCCAGATGGGCCAATGCGGAATGTTCTCTGCACCGTAGACCATATTCTTGGCGTCCTGATTTACACCGTAGGTCCAACGGTACGGAGTGATGCCGCCCACATACTCCGCCACATTGTCGGCCAGGCTCTGGAGATCGAGGAACTTTACGGGAAAGACCTCTCCCATGCCGCTCGTAAGCGTCTCACCCTTGGGATTCGCGCCGTTATGGAAATCGTTTGCGAGATACATCCCCTCAAGATAGCGCTTATCGCCAGTAAACGCATGAGCCGCGAGCAAAAACTGAGCGCGCCTGAGCGGGTGGCTGTTGCCCCAGCTCATCGTGTGAACAAAACCGTGCGTTGGCGGAAACCAGAATGTTCTATAGGGATAGGCGCTTTCCATCACATCCATAAGCGCATCTGCCTCACCTACGCGGCGGCGGATGAAGTTCTTTTTATAGTCCTCAAGCTCAGGAGCGAGCGGCTGAGCGGGAAGCGCGAATTCCAAAAGATCGATGGGATTCCACCCCCAGCTTCCCTTGTTGGTCTCTGACTGAAGATCTTTGATGCGCTCAACAACGGGCTTGAAGAATTTCATATCGCCGGTAAGAGCCGAAAGATTGAGCGCCGCCATGAGCATGAGCTTGACGGAATAATCCTTAGGCTCCCTGTAGACAACGTCCGCGGCGGGATCCTTGTCCCAGCGGTGCGTGACAAAACATTTCATCTCCTGCTCCACAGGCGGATTTTTCTCCGCCCACTCCCAGGCTCTGAGCGCGCGCTCCAAAAGACGGCGCGCCACATCCTCCCTGCCTGCGGCCCGGAAAGCGCGGGCGACAAGCGCCGCCGTTCCTGCGAAATCATAGCAGGAGTTGTGCGTCGGGCGGGCGATGAAATAAGTAAGATTGGTGCTGTCCTGCTCTGGCCCAGCCCACTCTCCGCCGGGATGCGCGCGGGTTTCAATCCATGTTCCGATGCCGCCGTCCTTCTGCTGTGCCTTTACAAGATGGCGAACACCCCAAAGCGCCTCGTCGAGAATGTCAGGAATGCCATTTTTAGACTCCGGGATGAGAAGCTGACCATCCGTAAAATTACCTGGCTTGAGAAGATAAATCATCGCCAGCGCGCGCGGAATGACAAGATGCATGGGACGACGGTCATAATCGGCCGCGTCATGATATCCGCCAGGTATTTTCAAGGGATTGTCCATATCACAGAGGCACTTGCTCGCGGCGATCACGGGGAAATGCTTGAACCTGAAGGGCTTGCCGTCCTTGTTGATGATCGGCTTGCCGTCGGCCGGAAAAATATACTTCCCGTAATGCCAGTCGTCCGAAGGATGGACCCCGCGGTAGACTTTCAGATGGCAGGCCTCCGAGGGCCACTTGGTATATGGCTCCTTCTTTTCGATTCCGCAGCGCTTGTTGAAAATACCGAGCATGTGATGCCCCCAGGCTTCAGCGATCGCGCTGTCGGATATCTTAAACCTGCTGCTGCGGCCGATGCCTTCGACCGCAATGTAATATTCGCCCTCCTTTGTCAGATCGGTAAGATCCATCTCCAGCACCTCTTCACCGGTAAATGGCGTTCCGTTGCGCTTCGGGTCATCGCCGCGCGGCGTGAGAGTGCCGCCGAAAACCTTTTCTCCCGTCGTGGCGGAAAAAACGGCAAAGGGCTTGCCGTCAAACTTTTTAAACAGCGGCAAAGGTCCTGAAAGGCCGAGCCAGGAGCCAAGATACGCATACTTTCGCGCTTTTGGCGAGTAGCCTACCTGATTCACCTTGAATACGGGCGTCGGGCAGGCGTGGTCGTAAGTAAACGTTCCCGCGACTCCGAGATCCACCTTTTCGCCGTTGCGCATAGGGGAAACCTTCACAAAGGCGTTATGGATCATGTCGGCGGACTTGAATGAAAAATATTTTCCATTCGCCGCTTTGATGCGTTTAACGCCGTTGGCTTCAGGCCAATACGACATAAATCCGGGGATCGTCTTCATACTCTCGGCAAGCGGCGCGCGCACGGCCTTTTCCACATCGCCCTGAATGACGGCATAAAGACGCCTTATCTGCCAATCCTGCATTTTTGTGTCGATGTTGGTATAACGCTCATCGGAGAGGAAAACCCTGTTTTCATCATCGGATCCGTCCGCCTGGACAAGAATATACTCGGGAGTCAACGCCGTAACGCGCCATTCGGCCGCACTCAAATTTCCCAACGTAGCGCCGCATACGGCAAAGGCAAGACCAAGATGCAGTTTATTCATTATCGGAATTCTCCTTTCTCAAGCTAATGAACCGTGGCTCCTCTTTTAAAAATTCAACTATCGAGAGCGCCATGTCGCGCCCGAACTGCCGCCCTGCTTTTTCGCATTTTCTGCAAGAAGCCCGAAAACAAACATCGTGTTGGCCATATTGGATACCGTAGGCTCGTTCATTGCGATGGCGAAATGCAGATCCGCGAAATTCTGCATGATCGCAAATCTCTCCTTAAGCCGCGGATAGGCGGTTTCGGCGCAGGAATATCCGGCAAACGCCCTATTGGGCCCCTGCCCGTGAAGACCTATGGCGGCCGTGCCGGCAGCGCTGTAACGGCTGTTGTGAAGCGGGCAGCGTATCGTCCTCTCGCCGATGCCCGTAATCCAGCTAAGGCCAAGCGGATTCGCTCCGAGCGTATTATCGCAGGAGCGCACCAGCCAATCGCGATAATGGCTCTCGCCGGTAAGGCACCACATCCACGCCACCGGCACCGCAAAATTGTGATACGCTCCGGTACCCCATGTAATCGGAGCGTAGGGATGCTTCACAAACTTGTAAGCCATCTTGTCGGAATACCTCAAGTACATATCAGCTTCCTTACGGATCGCGCCCACAACAGCTTTGCGGATTTCAGGATCAGCCTTTTCTTCCGGAACGAGAGCGTATGCGTAGGCCGCAAGCTGAAGATCGAAATGACCATGAAGCTGAAGTTCCGCGCCTGGGACTTCGCGCCATGGTGTTGAAGCGATGAAATCATCGTGGTAGCGCTTCTTAAGCGTGGTTGAATAAAGATGCGCCGCCGCGTATGCCCGAAGCGCCCATGTGTACTCCCCGTATTTGGCGAGATTTTCTATCCCGAGCGTAGGATTCTTTACAGCCCAATCATAAGCTCTGACGGCGCGGTCCAAATAATCCTCCGCCTCTTTCGTTTTGCCGAACTTTCGGAGAATGCGCGAGGCCTGCGCGAAAGCGCCCGCCGCGAGGAAGCTGCCCTTGGAATCTTTCGCCCAGGCGTAATCGCCCTTGTCGTCCAACTCAACGGTCTGAATGAAATTCGGATCTCCATTCGACTCCGTACCGTTTCTCACGCCGCCGTCAGAATCCTGCAGCCCCTTCCATATTTTAAGAGCCCATAGGGCTTCGTCGACTATATCAGGAATGCCGTTGCCTCTTTCCGGAACGGAAAGCTGCCCGTCATAGAAATTATCCGGCTTAAGCTCATATGCGTTCATGAGCTTAAGCGCAACATCTATATGGCATCTTGGATTATAGTCTCCCGCATCATGATGCCCGCCGGAGATATTAAGCCGATTGGGAATTTTTTCCGGCACTTGAGATATCATATCCTGCGTTTCGCTCTCGCTCAAGGCGCGGGCGAAAACCATGGGATCGGCGAGGAAAAGCCCTTCGGCATCTCCCTTGGCGGCCCCGAGAACCACTCGCATCACGCCATCCGACGCGGGCGCAAATCGCTGAAGCACTTTACGAGAATCATAGAGCTTGCCGTCCACGGAAAGCTGCACTGTATGCTTTGCGTCCGCGCCTGCGGGCAATACCTTGAGAAGGAATCTATGCCATGCCTTATCGTTTATGCGCTGCGAATAATTCGAGAAAAATCTGACAACCCCCCAGTTTACTCCAATGCCGAGAGAGTCCTTGCCTGTGCTCAGGCGCAAAAGATCTCCACCCCACGCGCTTCCGGCGATAGAGTCGTCTCTCAGCGCCATGAAAGAAACCGTGGCCCCCAAAGCCGGATCAAACTTAAACGACAATTCGATTCCGTTTGAATCGGCGGCATCACCAAGAGCGTAGACCTCATCATAAAGAGGTTTCCTGACGCGCTTCGTAGCGCCGATTGTCTTGAATCCGGAGCGAACACGCGAAGAGTCCTTCTCCACTTTCTCGCGCTTCGCTTTTACGGCAGGATAGAGCGGATTGGGATTCATCTCCATATTGTCGACAAACGCCCCCCACTCGCCAGCCGAATGCCTCTGGACAGTCGTGGTGACAACCCCCGAAGTGTGGCATGCGACACGCTGCCAGCCGCCGTTCAACTTCGGATCAAGCGGACAGCCGCAACGCTGCGAATAAACGCCTTGCGCCTGAACTTTCAAGGCCCTCGCATAAACGTCGTCAGAAATGTCAAACGGCAAAGAAACCCCGACGCCTTCAACCGAGAGAAGATATCTGCCCGGTTTTTTGAAAGCTGAAAAATCGGCCGTATACACATTCTCGCCGGAATAGTTGTTCTTGCCGTCTGCCTCCAGGCCGTTGTGCCTCAGCGAAAGGCGGCCGTCAAAAACCTTGCTTCCGCTTTCGGCGTCCAGAAGAAAGAAACGCGGCTCCTCGCGGAATCGAAGCGCATACGGCGCGAGCGCATCGTAGCCGGACAAGGCGGCGGGAGCGGCGGATGAAAGCTCTTGAAGCTTAGCGGCTGCGTTTTCACGATCCTCCTGAGTGCCCTTTCCTGCTTCGAAATAATACGCCTCCTTTGTGGCCGTAACTCCGGAACTCTTTGCCGCATTGGGATAGGCGGCGGCTCTTTCGGGGAACGAACCGAGCCACTGCCCCACGTACGCGATCTTCTCTGCGGATGGAAGATATCCGATCTGATTGGTCTTGATCGACCTTGTAAGCATCTTCGCCGAATCGAAAACAAACTCCGCTTCTTTGTTGGCGGAAGTGATTTCGCCGTTTACGCGCACGACGACTTTATCGCCGTTTTTAAGAGCCCCTTCGATATCAAGAAAAACGAGATGCTCAAGATACACTTTAAACGGCCACCCCGTGGGCTGGTAACATTCCGCCCTGCTGCGGCGGCCGAGCCCTGCGATCTTTACCGGCCTACCGTTGACGGAAACGCTCCAATTCGAAAGATTGAGCGCAGCGTGCGGAGAATATGTATGGCCGAACTCGCAGACTATCTTGCCGTCTCCTATGTTTGAAACGCGCCTTAAGCCAAGCATTCTCGCAGCGATCATGGAGGCGTCCTGATTCGGAGCTGCGCCGTGCGTGAACGATGCCGCACACATTCCCGCCGTAACCATCGTTCCGCCTTCTCCCTGGGCGATGACGCTATATAC
>JAGBZQ010000030.1 GCA_017628165.1 Kiritimatiellia bacterium
CCGCTCAGTATCCCGGGCAGTGGAGTTCGATGAATTTTTCAGGCACATATCCTACGGGACTCCCCAAGACGATTCGTCAGACCTCAAGCGTCCTTCAGAGGGCGGTCCCCATCAAGGGGAAATCACGTACGATTGGCGTATGGCATGACAGGGCCGGGCGTTCTACAGGGGATGCTGCGGTGCTTGTCAGTTCTTACGGATACTGGGTTACGCACGTTTTTCTGGCCGATGGCGATGAGGCTGAGAAGGCGCGTCTCTTGGGCGCAATGGTGGGGAGCGTTCTCCCGAATCGCTGGAATTTCACCGTGCACCAAAAGCGTGTGGCGGCTGAGAGCGCGGCTGATCGCGCGTATGCCATGAGCCTCAAGCCGCGCACAGGCGAAATCCGCGCAGTGTGGGATCATTCCGGGTGCGGGCTTTATCCGGGCAATTGGCCCAAGACCATCGCCGTTTTGAAGGCAAACGGAGTTACCGATCTTTTTGTGAATGTGGCAGGTGCCGGTTTTGCGCATTATCCGTCGTCGGTTTTGCCGCGTTCAAAAATCTTTGAGCAGGAGGGCGATCAGCTTAAGGCATGCCTTGGCGCTGCAAGAGGATCGGGTATCCGGGTTCATGCGTGGATCCTTGCTTTTACGGCTACGCGTGCGCCCAAGAGTGTTCTTGAGGATTTTGCCAAACGCGGTTGGCGTTTAAAGACGAATTCCGGGGCGTTGAGTGAATATTTAAATCCTGCCAACGCCGCTGTACGCAATCACATCTTGAAGGCGGTAGATGAGCTTCAGGTCAAATATCCAGCGATCGCCGGCATTCATCTTGATTTTGTACGCTGGTATGAAAAGAGTTCTAAAAGTGCCACGGCATCGCAGACAATTACGGCTTTTGTGGCATCGGTGAAGCGTAGAATCTCGAATAAGCGGATATTTTCTGCGGCGGTACTCGGAAAATATCCATCGTGCGTTGCATCTGTGGGGCAGGATTGGACGGCATGGATTTCCGCCAATATTGTGGATTTCGTGGTACCTATGGATTACACCGAAAGCGAGGCGCGTTTCGAGGAGTATTTGAAGCAGCACGCTTCACTTGGCGGCGCGGCGCGGCGGAAGGTGATTGTGGGAATCGGGGTTACTGCCAATGAATCGCGCCTTACGCCCAAAGCTGTGATGTGTCAGATTCTCCTTGTCCGTAAGTACGGCCTGGCGGGGGTGGCGCTTTTTGATTTGGACAGGCAGCTCGAGGTCAAGATTCTTCCGAATTTGCGCCTCGGGCTTTGGCGGTGAATTGCGGTGGCGTCCAGTGAATAAAAGGGAGTTCTCCCCATTTTTCGGAAGTTGTGGTATAATATATAGAACATGAAAAAAAATGAGGTAAATTAACATGAGAAAATTTATTCTTGCTTTGTTCCTGTTCGTTTCGTTCGTACTTTTCGCTGACGCGCCGAAGTATGTGTTCCTTTTCATTGGTGATGGCATGGCCGTAACCCAGCGCCATGCTGCGGAGGAATTTTCCAAGAAGATCGGCCGCGGCCCATTGCTGATAAATTCTTTTCCTTGCAAGGGCCTTACCGCAACTCGTTCCGCCAATAGGCTTGTTACTGATTCTGCCGCCGCTGCGACGGCGATCGCTTGCGGAGAAAAGACAAAGAATTATACCGTTGGGCGCAATGCAGAGGGAAAGGATGTTTACTCGTCTGCAGTAGCTGCCAAGGAGGCGGGTAAGAAAGTTGGTATTATCTCCACCGTTACAATTACTCACGCGACGCCTGCCGCTTTTTATGCCCACCGGGCTGCACGCGGCGAGGGTTACGGAATTGCTATCGATCTTGTCCATTCTGGCTTTGACTTTTTTGCGGGCGGAGGCCTCGACGGTAAGTATAAGGATTCAAAGGCCAAGGAGTTTAAAAAGTACGGTCACGCTTATAAGTATGCAGAATCAAAAGGCTACAAGATCGTGCGTACGAAAAAAGACTTTCTTGCTCTGAAGCCTTCTGACGGCAGAATTTTAACTCGTATGACGGATGGTCCTCTTCCGTACACGATAGATATTGGCGAGGAAAATCCGTACCCCACGCTTGCCGAACTTGTAGCCAAGGGGATAGAAATGCTTGATAATTCCAACGGCTTTTTCATGATGGCCGAGGGCGGGCGTATCGATTGGGCTGGTCATGCGAATGATGCCGCCACAAACGTCCGCGAAACTCTCGCCTTTGACGACGCCGTAAAGGTGGCTCTCGAGTTTTATGAAAAGCATCCGAAGGAGACTCTTATCGTTGTCACGGGTGATCATGAGACAGGAGGACTTACGATGGGAGTGGCCAACACAGGATACTCTATTGATATGGGGATGCTCAGGTATCAAACGATGAGTGCAGGGGCGTTTACCAAAAGATTGTCCAGTTTTTACAAGAAGAATCCCTCGCTGACCATTGAAGATGTGAAGCCGCTTGTCGAGAAGGCTTTTGGCATTGTTTTTGACGGATTGAAAGACAATCTGATTTCTCTTACCGATAAGGAGCGCACGGACTTTCTTAAGGCCTTTGAGAGCGATATGAAATTCCTCAAGGCAAAGAAAGAGGAGAATAGGCAATATGACGGACCAAAGCGTTATATTCTCGGGACGACGCTTTCGAAGATTCTGGAGCGCAGAGCCGGTGTTGCGTGGTCTACAGGCGGGCATACGGCTCAGAGCGTTTTGACCACCGCTATTGGCTGTGAGGCCCAGCTTTTTAACGCTCCGATGGACAATACCGATATTGCTAAAAAGATCAAGTCGTTTTACGGCAAGTAAGATGTAATGTTGTTTAAGCGCAAGAATATCGCCACTCTTTGCCTCCTTCTTCTTTTGGCGGGGGTGACGATAGTTCTTCTTAAACTGCCGAATCCCGCTCCGCTCGTTTCGGCGGCCAATCTCACCACTTCTATGGCCGAAGTTCTTGAGACTGACGATTCGGGTATCGACACTCACGGATATGTGGAGTATGGGACGCAACGACTTAAAGTGCGCCTGCCGGACGGGCGTGTGGTTTCTGCAGAGAATGAGTTGCGAGCTCAGCTGGAATATGACAAGAAGTTCAAGAAGGGTGATACGGCGCTTGTCATCCTTCCTGCAAACCTTCGCCCCAATGAAGTTCCCGACGGGCCGCTTGTGGCGCGTGACTATTGGCGGCTCGGTTGGGCTTGTGTTCTCTTTTCCGCGTTTGCGATACTTCTCATCGCCTTCTCGGGATGGACGGGATTGGGGGCGCTTTTTACTTTTTTCTTCAGTTGTCTTGTTGTTTGGAAGCTTTTGATCCCCTCTGTTCTTTCAGGTCTGAATCCGGTCTTGTTTTCATTTGTAGCCGTTTCAGTCCTCACGGCCGTCATAATCTTTTTGGTGGCTGGATTCAATAAAAAGGGGCTTTCGGCTTTCGTCGGCGCCATGCTTGGAGTTCTTGCTTCGCTTGCGCTCGCAGGGCTTTTCACCGCTCTTATGAATATCAATGGCGGAACTATGCCTTCTTCTCAGGAGCTCTTGTATTCGTGTCCGTATATCGTTTCGCTTCGCGGAATATTTACTGGTGCGATAATTCTGGCCTCTTCGGGTGCGGTGATGGATCTTGCTATGGATATAGCCTCTGGCGTTGCCGAGGTCAAGCGTCATAATGCTTCACTCGGTTTCAGCGAGCTTTTCAAGTCCGGATGCCGTATGGGAAGGGCGGTTGTCGGCACTATGACCACCACGCTTCTTTTGGCATACTCGGGAGGATATCTTACGCTTCTCATGGTTTTTGCGGCCGAAGGGGTAAAACCGATGGATTTCCTGAATTCCTCTGTTGTCTCGGCGGAAATAGTAAAGACTTTAGTCGGGAGTTTTGGTCTTGTGGCCGTAGCGCCGTTCACTGCTTTTGCCAGCGCATTTTTCTTCTCGCGTCGTGAAACGCGCGGTGCGAATTCATGCGAAAATCCCTGATTGCGCGAAATGTAGAAATTTGGTATAATGACTCATCACTTGACAAAGTGCAAGTGGGTGAATTGTATTCTGGAGTGATATGTCTAAACTTAAAATTTCGTCAAAAAAATCTGCTAAGTCGGTTGCTAAAAAGACCTCCGCCAAAAAAAAGGCTGGAAAAATCGAGGAGTTTGCTGAGGGCTCTTGCGAAGTTTCATCGGTAGGAGCAAAGTCTTCCAAGGCTGGCCGCAAGAAAAAGGTGAGCCTTGATGATGCTGGCGAAAATATTGAAGATGAGGAAGTAGATGTTGACGCTCTTGATGCTGATGACGCTCTTGATGCCGATAAGCTTGTGGCCGAGGTCGAGCGCGGTGAGAGCATTCCGGAGGAAGAGGGCGATGCAAGTCTTCAGTCTGCCGATCCTCTGCCGAGCTTTGCAGAGGATGATGAGTCTTCCATTGACGCCGAAACCATTCTTCCCTCCATGGAGGGAATGTCGATTCTTCGTGAGACAGAGCTTAATGATGTCATCAACGATGTCAAGCACCGTAGCGAGGCTAACGGCGGATACATCACTTATGAAGAGCTCAACCAGATTCTTCCTCAGACGATCGTTGATGCCATTCAGTCTGACAGATATCTGAAAATCCTTGAAGCTCTCGGCGTTCAGGTTCTCCGTGAGGAGGATGTAAAGAAGTTCGTCGATGCCAAGAATCAGAAAGCGTCCGATCCCAAGGCCCGCGTTGCCGAGATGATCGAGGATCCGATCAGGATGTATCTGCATCAGATGGGGCAGGTTCAGCTTCTGACCAAGGATGAAGAGATTGAAATCTGCCAGACGATTGAAAATGCCGAGGTTAAGACCCGCGATATGTTCAACCGCTTCCTCTTTACCCCTCCGATGTATGCAGGGCTTCTTGATAAGCTGGAGGGGCAGAGTGAGCGTTTTGACAGGATCGTGACTGACAGTTTTGAGGAGAAGCGCAACGATTACGTTCAGCTCATTCCTGGTTTCCGCAAGCAGATCAAGGAGGTTGAGAAGCGTCTTAAGGAGGCGAGCTCTAAGTATCTCTCCATCATTTCTTCCAGTTCGGCTTCGCCCCAGCAGCTTCGCGGTGCGGAGAAGACGCTCGTCAATGCTCGCCTGGCTCTCAAGCAGACGTTTGTGGACTTGAGCTTCAAGCAGAAGGTTCTTGAAACTTTGTGCGCAGAGGCAGACGAGCGCATTTATCTTCCTTACAGGCAGCTTGTCGCCCGCATGGGTGCAGCCCAGAAGATGAAGGCGTCCAAGAAGCGTGATGCGGAAATTGCGTCGATACGCGCCAAGATGGAGAGCTATGAGGTTCTTTTTGGAATGCCTGCAGAGGAATTCCTCACGACGTTCGCGGAGTTGCGCAAGGTTCTCAAGGCTGGGCAGATTGCGCGAACGAAGATGGTGGAGGCGAACCTTCGTCTCGTCATCTCTATCGTAAAAAAATACATGAATCGCGGACTCAGTTTTCTCGACCTCATTCAGGAAGGCAACACCGGCCTTATGAAGGCTGTCGAGAAGTTCGAGTACAAGCGCGGTTACAAGTTTTCGACTTACGCAACTTGGTGGATCCGCCAGGCTGCGACTCGCGCGATTGCCGATCAGGCGCGCACGATTCGCATTCCCGTGCACATGATTGAAACGATCAACAAGCTGATGCGAGTCAACAAAAAGCTCGTTCAGAAGCTGGGCCGCGAGCCCACCGAGAGCGAGCTTTCTGCCGAGATGGGAATTCCCCCGGATCAGGTCAGGACCGTAAAGCGCATGGCGCAGCAGCCAATTTCGCTTCAGTCGAAGGTTGGCGACAACGATGATGCGCATTACGGAGATTTTATCCCCGATGTGACAAGCGAAAATCCGTTTGAAGTCACCGAGGGGCATTTGCTGAAGGAAAGGCTTCGCGAGATTCTTGAGACGCTCACTGACCGCGAGCGTCAAGTCGTGGATTATCGCTTTGGCTTGTCTGACGGTTACAGCCGCACGCTGGAGGAGGTAGGGCGCCTCTTCAACGTGACGCGCGAGCGCATTCGCCAGATTGAGGCGAAGGCGTTGAGAAAGCTGCGCCATCCGAGCCGTATGAAGTCGCTCGGAGATTTTCGCAGCACATAAGATAGAGTGCCCGCAATCAAGAAAAGAGAAAGTAAGAAGGAAAGAAAATGGAAAACATCATTAATCTGTTCGAGGGAGATACGCTTGTTCCCGCTATCATTGTTGCGGCTGCTGCCTTTGCCGTTGGCTTTGTTGCCGCGCTGATCATCGCCAAGCTCTCATGTTCCTGCCGTCGCAGCGGATCTGGATTTAAGTGCGGCGGCAAGAAGTTTGTGAAGGGCGATCAGAAGTTTCAGAAGCGTCATCCCGCTCCTGCGGACGGTTCTATTGAAATCTATGTCGGCAACTTGAGCTACGATCTTACCGAAGAAAGGCTTCGCAAGGAGTTTGAGGCTTATGGTGTCGTCAATTCTGCTCGCATTATCACAAACCGCTACACGAACAAGTCGAAAGGCTTTGGTTTCGTGCACATGCCCAACCGTGCAGAGGCTGACGCTGCTGTCAAGGCCTTGAGCGACAAGGATATTCTCGGTCGCAAGCTCAAGTGCAACGAAGCTAAGAATCTCGTTTAACAATTGAAAGGCGGCCTATATGACAACGCTCAATGCGATAGTTCTTCTTGCAGAAGGGTTCGAGGATATAGAGGCCGTCGCCACGATTGATGTTCTTCGCCGCGGAGGTGTTGCGGTAACAACAGCCTCCGTAGGCAGTTCTCTTCAGGTGCCGAGTTCACACGGCATTATTATGACGGCCGACACAAGGCTTTCCGATCTGGATGCTGACGCTCTTTGGAATGTCGTCGTTCTTCCGGGCGGAATGCCTGGCACAAAGAATCTCGCCAATTCGCCTGAAGTTACCGCGCTTCTTCGTCGCCACAAGGAGGCCGAGCGCCTTATCGCAGCCATTTGCGCCGCACCTACGGTGCTGGTCGGGGCAGAAGTTCTCGATCCCGAAACTCACATTACCTGCTATCCCACTTGCACTGTCGATCTCGATCGTCCTTCAGCGAATGTGCCTGTTGTGGTGGACGGCAATTTTATTACAGGTCAGGGGCCAGGCTCAGCGCTCCTTTTTGCTCTTGTGATTCTGAAGGTTCTTGCTGGTGACTCCGTTGCCAATAAGGTTGCCCAGGGAATGGTGACAGATGTCCTTCAGGGGTGATATATTTATCAAGATATTTGCGCTTTTTTTATCTTTCGCATTCCCTATTGAGCAGGTTGCGGTTGCGGCGGAAGTAAGTTTTCTGTTTTCATACGATCCTGGCAGGCCAGAAGAGCCAGCCACTCGCAAAATTATAGATCTTGCCCGTTTACGGGGCGATCTTGTGCCGATAAAATGGGGCGGTCTTAGGCTTCCTGGTGGTGGAGGTCGTGCCACATTCATGCTTGGCCTTGCCGCTCAGTCTGCTCCGGATGTTTACAAGGCGTGGTTTCACATTCTCCGGCATGATATTGATCAAGGTTTCATTTACCCGTTAGACGAATGGGTTGGGACGCGTCCGCCGGATTCTGGTGCAGATCTCTGGGAAAAGGTGCGCTATCACAAGGGGCATTACTGGGCCTTGCCTTCGCCAGCCGCGGCCTACTACGGGATTGTGTACCGCAAAGATTTTGCCGCGGCATCTGGGCTTGATCCGGAATCTCCGCCGCGCACATGGAGCGAATTCCGCGATTGGTGCGTAAAGCTCACCACTCCTTCGCGCAAGGCTTTTGCGATTGAAAACCGTCCATGGGGTTTTCTGCCGTGGGTGCAGTCCGCCGGCGGCGATGTGATAAGGCTCAAAAATCCGGATGATCCCGATTCCGGTTACGAGGCGTCTTTTGCCTCCTTGGAGGCGGTAAAGGCGGCACGTTTTCTTCAGGAGCTTGTGAGGCTCGGCGTGATTCGCGCTATGCCTACACTCACGACTGCCGATGAAGTGGGGCAGCTTTTCTCCGCAGGCAGAATCGCCGCTGTCTTCGGTGGCGAAGATCTTGTGCGGCGTCTTACGGAAACGCTTGGAATGCCGCCTGAGACGATTGGCATTATGCCGTTTCCCGCCGCAGATGGCGGTGGCGTGCGAGTCCTTCAGGCACATCGCCATTTTTATGCGATGAGCGAAGGTGTTTCCCGCCGTCCAAAACAGGAGCGCGATCTTGTCTATGACTGTCTCAAGGCGCTTGTTTCACCTGAAATCATAGATGACGAAGTGCATAGAAATGTAGCCGAAGGGCGTTCCATGTGGTGTAAACCGTCCGATCTCGAGCGCCTTGGATACAGCTCAGAGCTTGCGGCGCTTCCTTTATCGGTGCGCCAGATGTATGAGGAGCTTGAGCGTGGTGAAATTAAGGCTGTCACAGAGCCGTGGGTAGGGTTCTGGCAGGGAGCAAGCGATCTTGTGCAGCGCAAGTTTCTCGGGCTTCTTCTTTCAGATGCGGGAAAGGATCTTGACTGCGAAGCTGCGCTTGCCTCCATTACCGAAGATGCCAACCGTGGGCTTATGTTCGATTCTGACCGTACCGGTATAGATGCGGCAAGGCCTTATGCTCGGGTAATCGTGGGTATAGTTGTGGCGTTAGCGCTCATTGCGCTTTACTTTGTGTTTTCAGCCCGCGTGAGAAGAGGTGGAAAATCTTCCGGGCGCTCGCTTTCGTCTTCCGGGCGCTTTGTGCCTATCCTTTTTCTTGCGCCAGCGGTGCTCTCTATTCTTCTCTGGAGCTATTATCCGCTTGTGCGAGGCGCCATGATGGCGTTTCAGGAATATAGGATTGTAGGAGGAGGAGAATGGACGGGGCTTGATAATTTTATACGAGTTGCCACCGACCCGTCGTTTTGGGCTGCATGGGCGCGCACGTTCAAGTTTGTGGCAATAACATTGCTCCTTGGATTTTTCGCCCCAATTTTTCTGGCTTTGATGCTCTGCGAAATTCCGCGCGGAAAGGTTTTCTTCAGATTTCTCTATTTTCTTCCGCATCTCACGAGCGCGCTTGTGGTGACGCTTATGTGGAAGATGATGTTTGATCCTTCGTCGGACGGTCTTATCAACAGCGTTATAGGGATGTTCGGCATTCCCGCTCAGAGCTGGCTCCTCGATCCTTCGTGGGCAATGACGTGCTGCATTCTTCCTGGGGTCTGGGCGGGAGCGGGGATAAGCTCTCTTATTTACATTGCAGCTCTTGAGTCTCTTCCGCGTGATTATTATGAGGCTGCCGCAATTGATGGAGCAGGGATACTTTCGCGTTTTTGGCATATTACATTCCCGCAGCTCGCGCCGCTTATGGTGATTAATTTCGTGGGTGCGTTCATAGCCGCGTTTCAGGGGATGGGATCGATCTTTCTTCTTACTTTTGGCGGTCCAGGGGATGCAACGCAGGTCGTTTCGCTTCAGATATGGAAGGAGGCGTACAACAATCTCCGCTTTTCTACGGCTACGACCATGGCGTGGTTTCTCGGTGTCGCGCTTATTGGTTTCACTTATCTGCAAATCAGGCTTCTACGGCGAGTGGAGTTTCGCCAGGCGGCGGCCAATTGATTATAGAGGAGGATTTTAGATGCTGCTTACGGTGGAACATTTGAGGATTGCATTTAAGTCCGAGGGGCGTGTTTCCGTCCCGGTCCGTGATGTTTCATTTTCTGTTCCGCGTTCAGGGCGCGTTGCCATCGTCGGCGAGTCGGGATGCGGCAAGTCCTTGACCGCGCTGAGTCTCGGCTCTCTTGTGGATCGCGCCGATATTACGGGAAAGATAAGCGGAACAAAGCGCATTTCGTACGTCTTTCAGAATCCGATGCAGTCGCTCAATCCAGTGATGCGCGTGGGTGCGCAGATTAGCGAGGCTCTTGGCGGAAATTCAAAGGGTGAGATTGTCAAACTTCTTAAGGATGTGGGGCTTGGAGAGGATACTCAGCGGAAATATCCGTGTCAGCTTTCAGGTGGGCAGCAGCAGCGTGTGATGATTGCAATGGCCCTTGCCGCCAGAAGCGAGCTTCTTGTTGCTGACGAGCCTACTACCGCGCTTGACGTAACAACGCAGAAAGAAGTCTTGGATCTGGTGGACAGAGTGGCTAAAGCCAATTCTACGGCAGTTCTTCTCATAACGCATAACCTTGGACTCGTGGCTCAGTATTCGGATTATGTGAATGTTATGTATGCCGGCGAGATTGTTGAGTCCGGGAGCGTTTTTGATATTCTTGCCAATCCTCGTCATCCGTACACGGAAGGGCTTGCCGCCGCTGTTCCGCGCCTTGATGCGCCAAAAGATGCTCTATTGCAGGATATTCCGGGGACGGTCCCTCCGCCAACATCCTGGCCGGTCGGGTGCGCATTCGCTCCGCGCTGCCCCTATGTGGCTGAGGCCTGCCGCAAGAGTGATTTTGTTTCATGTCCCAAAGTAAGCCATAATGGAAAAGGAGGCTCGATATGAGTTGTTTTCTTCTTGGAATTCTCTTTCTTTTAATCGGATATTTTGTCTATGGCTTCATAGTGGAACGGGTTTTCGCCCCTGATGATCGCCCGACTCCGGCAGTCGCAAACCCTGATGGCGTAGATACAATGCCGCTTCCGCTATGGAAGAACAATCTTATTCAGCTTCTCAACATTGCAGGCGTAGGGCCTGTAATCGGCGTCATTCTTGGAATTAAATTCGGGAAGGTGGCGCTTTTGATCATACCGCTTGGATGTCTTTTCATGGGAGCTGTTCATGATTTTGCCGGCGGAATGATGTCGATTAGATCGGGAGGAGCAAATCTTCCCGTGATTGTCCGAAAGTACCTAGGTAAATGGTATTCAGCGGCGTTTTCATGGTTCATGGTGGCTCTTCTCTTGCTCGTGGTGGCCGTATTCATAAATATCCCCGCCAATCTGATCGACAAAACGTTCTTGCCTAATCTTCCCTTTTTCTGGTGGGCTGTGGTGGCGATTTTCGCGTATTATGTGGCGGCGACGCTTTTCCCCGTTGATAAGATAATCGGGCGCGTCTATCCTCTCTTTGGCGCACTTTTGATTGTGGGGTCTGCGGCTATTTGTGTGGCTCTTGTCTCTGCTGCCATTAAGAGTCCTGAAATCCTTTCGGAGTGTCGGGATTTTGCAGCCTTCAAGGCTAAATTCCCGCTTTTCCCCTGCCTCTTCGTGACGATAGCCTGTGGTATGATTTCTGGTTTTCATGCAACGCAAAGCCCCATTGTAGCGCGCACGATGGTAAGCGAGCGCGAGGCCCGCAAGACGTTTTTCGGAATGATGATCGCAGAGGGCGCAATTGCCATGATTTGGGCGGCGGCCGCTTTGGCGATCTACAACATCGACTCTGCTAATATCAACCTTGAAGGACCGGTGGTGCTTGGCAATATCACAAGTCATTTCCTCGGGACATGGATGGGTGGCGTCACAATTGTGGCGATTATTGTTCTTGCGGTGACGAGCGGAGATACTGCATTGAGAAGTGCACGTCTTGGCATCTCTGAGATGTTCAAGATCAATCAGCTTTCGCTTTCAAGGCGTATTCTCACGTGCATTCCTCTCATCGCTGTCGTGGCGGCGCTTTTGTGGTGGTCGAATCGCGATAGTAGATCTTTTGCCAACTTATGGAATTACTTCGCATGGGGCAATCAGCTTCTTTCCGCCACTACGCTTATGGCCGGTAGTGTTTGGCTTTTGCGCGAAGGACGCAGATTTTCCGCTCTTGTGACGCTGATTCCCGGGATGTTCATGACGGCTGTCGTGGCGTCTTTCATACTCTGGACGCCAGGCACCGGCTCTCAGCCGTGGGGCCTTGTGCCGGGCGGCCTTCCGCTTGGTTTGGCCGTTGCGATAGGCGCTGCAACGTCAGTAGCCTTCGCCGCCTATGCGATCGTCCGTGGAAAAACCAAGGGAAAGTCAGGAGTGTGTCCCTAAATGAGGAAAAATCTCAAGGTGGCATGGTATTTTTTGGTATAATATATTATCGTTATGAATGAATTGGCAGTAAAGTTGAACGAAACGCTTGGCTCTGCGGCTGGATTTCTTTCCAGGCAGGGCCTTCGCATGTATTTTCCATACGGCGGCATCCTTGGGCAGGGAGCCGAGGCTAAGTCTTGCGAGATAAATGCCACTATTGGCATGGCATTTGAGGAGGACGGCAGCGCACTTGTGATGGATTGCTTTCGCAAGGGTCTTAATATAGACAAGAGCGCGTTTCTCTATGCAGGCAGTTTTGGCGATCCGAAGCTTCGTGCCGTATGGCGCGAAATGCAGATTCAAAAGAACCCCTCGCTTGAGGGCAAGGTTTTTTCAAGCCCCGTCGTCACCAACGCGCTTACTCACGGACTGCGCGTCGCCGCGGAGCTTTTTGCTGACGAAGGCGATGAAGTGGTTGTTCCCGATCTTTTCTGGGACAATTATTCGCTTGTCTTTACGGAGGCAGTCAGCGCGGAGCTTAAGCTCTTCAATACCTTCAAGGATAAGCGCTTTGACGTCGAGTCGATGAAGGAGGCGCTTCTCGCGGGCGATTCCGCAAAGAAGATTTTGATTCTCAATTTCCCGAACAACCCCACCGGTTATACTGCCACGAATGAGGATGCTGCCGCCATCATCAAGGCTGTTGCGGAAGTGGCCGCTACAGGGCGCAAGATAGTGGTTGTTCTCGACGACGCTTATTTTGGGCTCGTATATGAGCACGGCGTCCACGGAGAGTCACTCTTCGCCGAGCTTTCTGATCTTTCCGAGAATGTCCTCGCCGTTAAGCTTGACGGCACTACAAAGGAGGATTATGTCTGGGGGCTTCGCGTAGGATTCATAACGTTTGCTTTCAAGGGAGCCACGGATTCACAGCTAAAGGCGCTTGAGGCCAAGGCCGCCGGAAACGTGAGAAGCTGCGTCTCCAATGTTTCGTCCATAGGGCAGAAGCTGGCGGTGGCTGCGTTTGCAGATCCTGACTATGTCCAGCAGAAGCGTGACAAATATGCTGTACTTAAAAAGCGTTACCACGAAATCCGCTCCATTTTGAAGCTTCATCCCGAATATGCCGAGCGTTTTGAGGTGATGCCTTTCAATTCTGGATATTTCATGTGCGTAAGGCCCATTGGTGTTGATGCGGAGAGTTTGAGGCGTCATCTCATCGAGAAGTATTCCACGGGGACTATCGTCCTTTCCGGTCTCTTGCGGTTGGCGTTTTCTACGATCCCAACGGCTAAAATCGCCAAGCTTTTCAAGAATGTGGCAGATGCCATTGACGACTTGCAGAAATAATGAACACATAACAGGAGGTCAAAATGAAAAAAACGATACTTTCTCTTGCTTCGGCATTAGTGCTTTCGTCGTTTGCAAAGCTGGAAAAATTTTGTGACGTGACGATTGCGGACAGCACTAAGTTGGTCAATGCAGCTACACAGATAGGCGGATTTATCGGGGATCCGATGCTTGGGATGATGGCCTCGGGGATGCTTTCGGCCAATCCTATGCTCGCCACTCTCGGAGTTGGGCCTTTGCGTCCTGGAGCTCCCTCGCATATTGTTGTTTATTTGGACGATAAAAAAAATGCCGATTTGTTTAGTGATGGTGTAGCGGTATTGCTCTATCCGACACAGGTCACAAAGGCAGAATGCCTTGCCGCTCTTGAGGGAGCCAAGGAGGTTGACGGTGCGATCCATCCTGCAGGTATGGATAATATGGCGCTTGTCTTTGCTGATGATGTGAAGTATGTGGCCATTACAGGCAGCGAAAAGCTTAATGTTCAGCTTGCCAGGAAATCTCTTGCCGCGCTTTCCAAGATGCCCAAGCTTGGTAAGGTTGAAGTACTGAAAGCACGTCTCACAAAATTTGGCGTGCAAACGGTTGCAGAGATGGCAGAGGCTTCCCAAAAGGCGATTGAAGATAGCGGCATGGTTAAAATCCCGGCAGA
>JAGBZQ010000031.1 GCA_017628165.1 Kiritimatiellia bacterium
CATTAGATGGCATAGTCCGAAGAGACGGCAAATTCTGCAATCTTAAATTTCTTTCCTTGGCGGAATCGGAGAATAAGAAAGGTGCGTGGCTTGAAGGGGCAACGGAGGGAAGAGTCGGTAATTTAAGCGATGGAAATATTTCTATTGCTTTACACGGTTTTATATCGAACACACCAAGAGTTGTTGTCGCTTCTCTCGGCTCTGCGCGCAAAGGCAATGGCAAGGCAGTTATGCTTACAACAGGCCATCGCAAGGATACATTGGTTCTTAATATAGTCGCGACGCCTCCGGGTGGCGGCTGTAAGGTGGTTTCGTCTAAACTGATACCTGTTCCCGATATTACGTTATCCTCTCATTCTATTGTTTTGTCGGTACGCGGCGGGAATGAGGCGATACTCGTTGTTGACGGTGGTGAGGCGACGGTTCTGCCGATGGATAAAGGTTGTAAAGGATGTTTGTTCGAGCCTAATTTTGCAATCGGAGGAATGTCAGGAGGGATTGGCTTAGCGGCCTTTCACGAGCCGTCAGGTAAAAAAGGGATTTTGCTTGATGATGTAAGAGTCTTTGCGCGTGCTTTCAGGGCGCGGGAAACTAAGCAATATGCCGATACATTTAATCCCGGTTATAATCCCGTTGAAGTTAAGACGGCTCATTGGCGCGGCTCTCAGGGCGGCTCGGATATTACAGATAGCGGTAACTGGTTTTGCGTTAACGCGATAGGCGAGAGGGTTGTCGCGCTGCCCGGCAAAGAAACAGATGTTGTAGTTTCGGGCAGGGCAATACCAAGTATCCCACCAAAATCGAATTTTGCCTGCAAATCATTTACTATAGACGGATGGGCGGTTGTTGATGAGAAAAAGGTCGATTTGCGCGGAGTAAAAGTGGTTACTCTCTCAGATAATGCGAAAATTATCACTAAGGGTGATGCCGGAGTGGCGCTCAACGCGTTAAAAGGGCGGCGTATGCGGCTTGACGGTAAACTTGCGGTGCTTAGTGGGATGCTTTTGAACGGCAATCTTGAGCTGAAAGGCGGCAGTGTATTGCGGTTGATGGCCAATCCCGACAGGAATAAGGTTAAGTCTATTTCCGTTAAAGAGGGTGAAGCGGTAATCGTTCCGGCTGTTGCGACAACTCCTGGCCATACTACGAAAATAATGCTTATAGAAGAAGAGCCGTTAGATTTCTCGCATTTTCATTTAAAGTCGGATCATGGGCCCAAAGATGCTGACTTCAAAATAGTTCAGAGTAAATATTTAGGTGTTGTGCCGAGAAAGTGAATATGAATGTCTGAATGGGGAACGAAAAAAGAATTTACAAGATAGAGTTTGGGCTCGCTTAAAAAAATTTGGTATAATTCTTTATGTCTTCATGCGTGAAGGCAAAATTCCACGATGAACTCTACGGAAGAAAGAAGGTAAAAGTGAACTACAAGTATACATGTCTCAATCCTATTGCGGATTGCGGGCTTGAGCTCCTCTCGGAAAATTACACCCGCACGGAGAATCTCGCCGAAGCGCATGCCGTATTCGTGAGAAGCGCCAAGATGGAGGCTCTTCCCGTCGGCGCTAATGTTATCGCCGTTGCGCGTGCAGGCGCAGGTGTCAATAACATTCCTCACGCTGATTACGCGAAGTCCGGCGTTGTGGTGTTCAACACACCTGGCGCGAATGCCAACGGAGTAAAGGAGCTTGTTATCGCCTCGATGCTTCTCGCAAGCCGCGATATCGTCGGTGGTATAGATTGGGTCAAGGCAAATCTCAGCGACCCTGCCATAAACAAGTCTGCCGAGAAGGCCAAGAAGGCTTTCGCCGGGACGGAAATCATGGGCAAGAAGCTCGGTGTCATCGGTCTCGGGGCAATCGGTCAGCGCATTGCCAACGCCGCTGTACAGCTCGGCATGGAAGTCTACGGTTATGATCCGTATCTCTCCGTTGACGCGGCTTGGAATCTTGATCATTCCGTCAAGCACTGCAAGAATGTCGAAGCCATCTATAAATCTTGCGATTTCATCACTATTCATGTTCCCGCGCTTGACTCTACGAAGGGCATGATCAATGCCGACGCCATCGCTATGATGAAGCGCGGCGTCATCATCATCAATGCTTCGCGTGACGTTCTCGTCAATGATGCCGATATGCTTGCTGCTATCGAGAGCGGCAAGGTTCGCAAGTATGTTACCGATTTCCCGAATGCGGCCGTCGCTGGGCAGAAGGGCTGCATCGTCATCCCGCATCTCGGCGCTTCCACGGAAGAGGCTGAGGATAATTGCGCGGTGATGGCGGTCAAGGAGATACGTGACGTCCTTGAGAACGGCAACATCGCCAATTCGGTGAACTATCCCGCCTGCTCGCTTGGCATTCCCACCAAGGTCGGCCGCATTGCCATCTGTCACAAGAACGTTGCAAACATGATCGGTCAATTCACTTCCATTCTTGGTCATGCAGGGGTGAATATTGACGCGATCGCCAACAAGAGCCGCGGTGATTTCGCTTATACACTTATCGATACGGATAGCTCCGTTCCCGCGGATGTCATTTCTGCTCTCGAGGCAAGCGAATCTGTTATTCGCGTGCGCCGCATTAAGTGATCAGGTTCTGTGCTGGAGACGCGCGATGGGGTATGCAAAGAGACAAAATGTCAAGCCGTTTGCTCAAGCAAGCGGATCTGATGCGCTATCTTCGCGCACCCCATCGCCTTCATCTAAGCCGAGCTCCATCTGGAATATGCAGATCGGAGGGAGTTCGCAAAAGACGGTGATGAAGCGCCTTGAAGTGCTTCTTTTCACCTCCGAGCTTGCCGACCTCATCGAGGCCGGCATGACGCTCGGGCAGGCGCTTCAGGCCTTGGCCAATCAGGCGGAGGAGGGTAGTGCCCAGAAATTCGTCTGTCAGAACATTTATGAGCGGATTATCAGCGGCGAGCCTTTTTCTTCTGCATGCGCCAATCATCCCAAGACTTTCGAGCCTCTTTATGTTAACATGGTAAGAGCGGCTGAAGCCTCCGGTGCGATGGTGGAGGTTTTGCGCAGGCTCGCCGATCATTATGAGCGTAATGACGCGATGCTAAGCAAAATTAAAGGCGCGCTCACCTATCCGATGGTTGTTCTCGTGTTTGGCGTCATAGCGGTTGTCGGTGCGCTTGTTTTTATCATTCCCAAGTTTGAGAAGGTTTTTTCGTCTATGGGCGCCACGCTCCCCCTCCCGACTCGTATTTTGATTGGGATGTCTGATGCTGTTATCAACTACGGATGGGTGATGGCGATTGGGGTCGTATGCTTTTCTATCTGGTTCAGGAAATGGAAGGAAACGTCTTCAGGCAGATACGCTGTAGACGGCTGGAAGCTCAAAGCTCCGCTCATCAAAGGAATCGTGGCGGCAGGGCTTTTTGCATCGCTTGCCTATACACTCAAGACATTGCTTGTGAACGGAGTTAATGTTCTTCAGGCTCTCAAGATCGTGGAGGAGACTTGCTCCAATGCCGTGATCGCAAGGGCCATACATAATGCAAGGCAGCGCGTCACAGATGGCACAAGCATCTCAGGGCCTCTCGCGTCTTCTGGGGTGTTTCCACGCATGATGACTGATATGCTCGCAATAGGCGAGCAGGCTGGCGATATGGCGGGCGCTCTTGAGCATATCGGCACGCGCTACCAAAAGGATATGGATAGAAACATAGCTTCCTTCACTAACGCGTTAGAGCCGATTCTCATTATTACGATCGCTATTGTGGTCGGTTTCATTGCAGTCTCCATTTTGACGGCGGTATTTGAAGTTTCCGCCACATTGGGTTGATTTCATTATGGATGCGCTTACGCCAGTTGAGATCGGCAGGAAGATGGATGCTCTTGCAATCTGGGATTCGCTTCTGCCGTTTAATTGGATTGTAAAGCCTGCCGGAACGGTCTTTCCGTATTTCTGCACCTCTCTTAAAGGTGAAGCGCCGCATGTAAAGGTTCGCTTTTTGATGCTTGAAGGGTGGCAGACGTTTCATGATTACATTCATACGCGCGTAGACAGGAATTTCGGCGTTTATTCAACGCCAATGGAGATGCCGCATTTTGAGATGGTTGTCTCCCCGGCTGGAGATGTCCATATATTTCGTCACGATCCGGGCTATATGCCGCGCGCACTCAGCGCAAAAGAATCTGAGCTTTGCGCAAAGGTTCTGTGGGAGGCGTATGGCGTTATGATGCGCCTTGAGACAGATCAGAAACTGCCTCTTAAATACGCGGCAGAGAAGGCGATGTTTGCGCGTATACAAGATGCGTCCGGTAATTGGGTGGACTCTCCGATGGAGATACCGCCGATGCGTCCGTATGTGGAGGAGATTTCTTTTTCCAAGGCGAGTATTGCCAAGGCAAAGGATATGCCGATTGCCGAGGGATATCAGATTGAGCTCGATTTTCGATTGATTCCCAATGTGATGACGCGCGAGGAGCGTGCGCGATGTGCCTACGAGCTTTTGGCGGTGAATTCGGCGAGCGGCGAGCGCGTTTTTTCAGATAGGACGTCTGTTGTGCCTGATGCAGGGCTTAAAGGGATGTGGCTTGCGATGCCATATAGAGTTCTTGAGCGTCTTATTGAAGGCCAGCGTCTTCCATCGCAGATAAAGGTGACCTCAGGCAGAGTTTTCAGACTTCTTCGTTTTTTGTGTCATGAGCTTCCTATAAAGCTTTCGCTTCATGATAGGCTTGAGTGTCTTGAAGAGGCGTATGGGAAAAGTCGTTAGCGGTTAGAGGTTAGTCGTTTTCCTCACTGCGACAACTTGTCTTTGCGATTTGACTCATTTAATTGTACAATTTCCGCTACGGCTGTGTTGACGAGCGGGTGCAGTTTTGGTATTATATATATCGTTTGTTGGAGAGATGGCAGAGCCTGGTTGAATGCACATGACTCGAAATCATGCATACCCGCAAGGGTATCGGGGGTTCGAATCCCTCTCTCTCCGCCAAAAGCCAAGCGGGCGTA
>JAGBZQ010000003.1 GCA_017628165.1 Kiritimatiellia bacterium
ATTTCGCGAAGAGATTTTTCATCGCGTTGAACTTCGTAGGATGGGCCCAGCCGGCCTCGGAGACAGGAGCGTCGTAATCGTAGCTCGAAGTCTGGGGACGGAATGGCGCGTTGCATCCGGCCCACCAGCCGAACGACGTTCCGCCGTGCGCCATATAGACGGAGAAACTTGCCTTGTGCTGAAGCATATACTCAAGATCGGCGAGACACTGCGCGGCGTTTTTAACGTTGTGCCTCTCGCCCCAGCTGTCGAACCAGGCGGGATAATATTCGCCGCACATCAATGGTCCTGTTGCGCGGACCTTGCGGAGCTGAGCGAAAGCGTTCTTCGGATTGGAGCCGAAGTTTACGACAGGGAGAAGCTCGGGAATAAGGCCGTTCTGAAGATTGTATGCGGGATTGCAGCAGAACGCGGGAACATCAAACCCCGCGCGGCGGATTGCCTCATACTGCCTGCGCATATAATCCTTGTCGTTCCCCCAAAAGCCGTATTCGTTCTCGACCTGGACCATAAGAATATTACCGCCGTGAGTAATCTGATTATTCTTAAGGGCCTTGCCGACGGCGTAAAGATATTCACACGCGGGCTTTAGATAGCGCTCGTCGCTCGTGCGGAGACGGATGCCGTCCTCCTTCATGAGATACCACGGCAGACCTCCGAACTCCCACTCGGCGCAGGTATACGGGCCGGGACGAAGAACCACCCATACGCCCTCCTCCTGTGCCACGCGGCAGAACTCCGCCACATCGCGCTCGCCAGAGAAATCATACTCGCCGCGGACTCGCTCGTGATTGTTCCAGAACATATAAGCGCACACGGCATTAAAGCCGCAGGCCTTGATCATCTGGATTCTATGACGCCACAGCGCACGCGGAATGCGGGCAAAATGCATTTCGCCGCAGCGGATGACAAACGGCTTCCCATCAAGAAGAAATGTCTCAGATCCCACCTCAAACGTATGCTTGCCGGAAATAGGTTTGGCGGAAAGATCCGATACCGCCAAAAAGCAACAAACAAGTGCAAACAAGAATTTCTTCACGATTTCTCCCGATGTAGAGTGCAAATTGGCTGTCAAAGAGCGGCAAGAGCCGCTTCAAGCGAAGCAACATCACCAACATTGAGCGTGGTGAGCGCCGGATCAATCTTCTTGATAAGTCCGGAAAGCACCTTGCCGGGTCCGAACTCGACAAAGCGATCGCAACCGAGAGACTTAGCGCATGCCACATCAGCCGCCCAGTTCGTAGTTCCTGTAACCTGCTCAAGCATAAGAGCACGAATTTCGCCTGGATCGGAGGAATGGGGCTTTCCGGTGATATTGGAAAGGACGGGAATCTTCGGAGCCTTGAACTCGATACCATCAAGGACACTCGCAAGCTTCTCGCGGGCAGGTGCCATAAACTTGGAATGGAAAGCTCCGGCAGTAGCAAGCGGAAGCGCACGCTTGATGCCGAGCTCCTTGGCTATGGCCACCGCGGAGGCGATTGCATCCTTGGAGCCGGAAAGGACCTGCTGGGCATCAGAGTTGTAATTGGCCACCGTGCAGGAGGATTTCTCACAGAGCGCCGCAAGCTGCTCGGCGGACGCGCCTACGATAGCGATCATACCGGAAGGCTCTGCCTCGCAGGCCTCCTGCATGAAGCGCCCGCGCGCCTCGAGAACTTTAAGCGTAGATTCAAAATCAAGGACACCGGCGGCCGAGAGCGCGCCCCATTCGCCAAGCGAAAGCCCTGCTGCGCAGGAGAAACTCACAGCTTTACGCTTCTGAAGCGTGAGATATGCGGCGTAAGACGTCACAAAAATGGCAGGCTGACAGACATTTGACTTCGTAAGCTCCTCTGCAGGCCCCTCGAAGCAAATCTTTTTGAGATCGAAGCCAAGCACGGAATTGGCAGCGTCAAAAAGGCTCATAACCTCGGCGTCTGCCTCAGCGAAATCGCGCCCCATTCCTGGGACCTGAGCGCCCTGACCGGCGAAGATGCAGCAATCAGACATTTTATTCTCCTTAAATTCTCTTGTATAAAAATCAGAACTGAGCGTTCAAGACCGGCATGATAGGCAGCTCTCCATTCTCGATGATGTTGAGAACGCCGATCTGAAGACCGCTGAATTTTGCGGCAGCGTTAAAAACGCCAAGCTGAACGCCGCGACCGGAGCCTGCGAGAATATTAACTCCGCCAAGCTGGAAGCCGTTGAGTCTTTCGGCGTAGTTCACCGCGCCGATTGACCAGCCGCGATATTCGTTGATATCCGAATTGGCCACGCCCACCTGAAGCCCCCAGCAGACGCCCTTGTCATAGTTGAAGGCGCCCACCTGGAAACCGTAGAATGTGCCGTTGTGGTTGATGGCGGAAATCTGCATACCCGCGAAATCGCCGCGCGTATAGTTTACGATGCTTCCAAGCTGAAGACCAGCGGCATTGCCGCAGACGACGTTAGCAATGCCGCTCAACTGCAGACCTGTCATATTGCCGTCAACCCATGCAGCGGCGCCCTGCGCCTGAAAGCCGATGAGCTGATCGCGATTGTAGCCCACAAGACCGGCGTCAAGACCGATCGTCTCAAAACTCTCGGCATAGATAGCGTTCAGCCTGAGCCCGTAAATATTATAATTCGAGAAAGGTATTTGCAGAGGAGAGGCGAGCGCGATCCCCAGAGGGAAGAGAGGATGATCGTCCTCGTATGAAAGAGATACGCTGCGAGCAGAAGCCGCGAAAGAAGCAATGGACACCAAAACCGCCAATGTGATTTTATTCATTATAGGAGCCTCCTTTAAGGCTGCGATGCTCAAGACCCATTCCCGAGCATGCTTCGACTATTTTCTCATATTATCGGAATAATTTCAAGATGGCCGTACTTTTACTTGCCGACGTTCAAGACCTTGAAACCAATCTTCCGCAACTGCTCCGCATCAAGACAATTGCGCGTATCAAAGACCAAAGCGGGCTTCCGCATCGAGTCATATATTTTCTGCCAGTCCAGAGTGGGATAATGCCGCCAATCCGTCATCAGAACGATGGCATCTGCGCCATTTGCCGCCCTGTACTCGTCTTCCTCATAGACTACATCGCCAATATCCGACAAATCGTGCTTCGCATTACTCAACGCCTTGGGGTCTGTGATGGTAATCCGGACATGCTCATCTGCAAGCAGCCTTGCAACCGTCCCGGCAGGAGTCTCTCTGGTGTCGCCCGTATCCGCTTTAAACGCGAAACCGAAAAGCGCAACCTTCTTATTGGCAAGCGTGTTGAACATCTCCTTGAAAAGCCTTGATACTATGCGCTCCTGCTGATGATCGTTCATCTTTATTACGCCCATCCAATACTCCGCAGCGGTATGAAGGCCAAAACTCTCACAAAGATATACGAGATTTAAAACATCCTTCTTGAAACAGCTGCCGCCGAATCCCGGGCCGGCCTTCAAGAACTTCGGACCTATGCGCTTGTCAGCCCCGACAACTCGCGCCACCTCATCAACATCGGCGCCCGTTGCCTCGCACAAGCCTGCTATGGCGTTGATGGACGAAACACGCTGGGCAAGAAATGCATTCGCGGCAAGCTTCGTCAACTCGGCCGACCAGACATTGGTCGTAAGAATCTTTTCCTTCGCAACCCAGGCTGCATATATATCAACGACCTCCTGTATCGCGCAAAGGCCGCATTCGGCCTGAGGGCCGCCGATAAGCACCCTATCCGGCTCGAGCAGATCCTTTATCGCCGTTCCTTCCGCCAAAAACTCAGGATTGCTAAGCACGGTAAATCTATACTCGGCATGGTCGTTTAGAATTGCCTCCATCGCAGCTGCGGTCCGGACCGGAAGCGTCGACTTTTCAACAATAATCTTGTCATTTTCGGCGAATCGCTTAATCTCACGCGCTGTAGCCTCCCAGTATTGAAGATCGCTGGCGCGTCCGGCTCCCTTGCCGAACATTTTCGTGGGAGTGTTTACTCCGACAAAAATGATGTCGCATTCTTTCACAGCGCCTTCGATGTCTGTGCTGAAGAAAAGATTTTTACCTCTCACTTCCTTAACCACGTCGACAAGCCCAGGCTCATAAATCGGCAAACTATAATCCTCTGAATTCCAGGCTGCGATGCGCTCCGCGTTTATATCAACGACCATAACCTTGCGATCAGGATTCATCTTGGCGATGACAGCCATCGTCGGGCCGCCAATATAGCCAGCACCGATGCAAACAATGTTTTTATTCATTTCGACAACCTTATTTCAATTCAACCCACTATTGCCAATGGTGACAATACATCATTATAATACCAATTCTATCATGGATAGTCCACCCCTCTCATCTGGGGCTTCGGTCTCAGAACAACCGTTTTCCGTAGACGAGCACCTTCTTGAGGCTGAGCGGCTTCTTTTCGCCGCCAACACGACCGACCTTTACAAACTTCGCCTGAGGTAATTTAGTGCTGAGATTTATCCTCCAAAGCTTTTCATTGCCGCCCTTCGACGCGACCTCCTGCCAGTCATTGCCGTCTTGCGACACCCATGCCGTAAGTCCGCGCGCGTCCCCGACAACCGTTATGCCCGAAACGGATACATCACCTGCGAGCTCAACGACAACCCACGGCGACTCTTCAGCCCTTGTAACGAAAAGCCCGGTGCGTTTCGGATCGTATGGCGTCAAGTCGGAAACCCGGGCGTAGTCCTCGGGCGTATCGCCGCGTCCGGCAGAGGAAATCTTTACGAGCGCATCGTTCGATGCAATTGGATGGGAGTAGTCATTCTTTGGAACATTCGCCGTCCCGGTAGGCGGATCGTCATCATTTCTGAATTCCGCTACCATTCTAAATAGCGCACGATCCTCGCGGAAGCCCCTGATCGTGGAAATCATGCGCCAGTTAAAGTCTCCATTCTCCGCATCTGCGCTACTGCCGGAATAAGCCGAAGCGATTGCGAGAAATTTTCCGAATTTCTCCTTATCCTTCGACCAGCGCCCGAGAGCGTATGCGAATATCTGCGCCGTATAGGTGGAGGCGTCTTTATTAGCATCAAGCGCTACGGCGAGAATCTTCATCGAAAGCTCGTCGTTCTTCTGGAAGCGCTTGAGAAAACGGCCGAGCGCATCGCGCCGATAGTTCATCTCCTCTGCGATGCGGGCCTTCGGCTGGGGAAGGTTCTTGAAAACGCGCGCAGTCTCCTTGGCGAGCGACTTTTCGTCCATCCCCTTCGCGGCCATCGCCTCGATCGCCGTCCACGCGAAATCCCACGAAACGAGCCGCCCGTCAGGCTGGGTGGCAAAAAGTTCATCAAGATATTTGCGCCACTCGTCAACGCCGACCCCTTTTTCTTTAAGAGAATCGGTGTACGCTCTCCAGGCCGTATAGTTGTAGGGGCAGCGCATCGCAGCCTCGCGGA
>JAGBZQ010000032.1 GCA_017628165.1 Kiritimatiellia bacterium
CCTGAGCGAAAGCGCATTCTTACTCTCAGAGGCCTCTATGCCGATTTTGACGAACTTCGCGGACAGAGAAATCTTGCTGAGATTCAATTTCCATCCTCCTTCCCTCTTCGAATCTCCCTTATCCCCGACCTTGACCCACTCCTCGCCGTCTTCAGACACCCATGCGGCAAGATCATCCGCATCTCCGAGAACCGTCACCCCTGTTATCTCCACGCTGCCCGCGAGTTCAACTGTAGCCCACGGAGATACCTCTGCTTTCGTCGCGAAAAACCGCTTTCGTTTCGGACTGTAAGGCGTCGCGTCAGATACACGCGGATGATCCTCCGGCGTATCTCCACTTCCTCTTGAAGAAATCTTCACGAGCGCATCCCCGGAAACGAGCGGAGCACCGTAGTCGCTCTCGGGAACATTCAGCGTTCCCTTAGGCGGATCGTTCTCATTCCGGAAGTCCGCCAGCATACGAAAGGCATTTCTGTCAGACAGAAAAACACCCGACGCGAAAATCCGCCGCCAGCTGAAGGTGCTCTTCGCTCTTCCATCTTCCCCTTTCCCAATCCCATCATCCCTCTTCCCTAAAGACGTAGCCGTCGCGAAGAAACGTTCAAGACGGCTTTTATCCTTCCCGAAGCGCTCCATCGCGCAGCCGAATATCTGCCCCGTATAGACATCGCGGCCTTTGTTGGCTTCCAGCGCTACCGCGAGCAGCTTGTCCTCGATCGCGGCATCCCCCTTGAACCTCTCGAGAAAACGGTCGAGCGCGTCGCCTTTGTAATTCATCTCTTCGGCGATAAACTTTTTCGGCTGGGGGAGAGCTCGGAAAACTTTGGCTGTTTCTTTCGCGAGCTCATCGGCTTTAAGCCCCTTCTTCTGCATCGCGTCAAGCGCCTCGTGAGCAAAATCCCAGGTTACGAGGTGGCCGTCTTTCTGTAGTTTCAGAAGCTCTCCCATATACGTGCGCCATTCATCGACGGAGGCGTCTTTCGCCTTTAGGGAATCGGTGTAGGCGCGCCACGCCGTATAGTTGTAGGGACAGCGCATCGCGGATTCCTTTACGCGCCCCGCGAAAAGCAGAAGCTCCGATTCATCGTGCGCCGTACGGTCACCAAACGCGCGCTCCGTCGACTGCAGATACTGGAAACCGTTCCCCCAGATCGAAAAGCATTTGTTGGAATAACGGTTGGCCTTATAATAAATCTGCCAGTCGCCGTTTTCGTTGCGCATGGCCCAGCAAAGATGCGGCGGTCGTCCCGGGCGGTTTAAAGTGACGGCCATAAGCCCCTGAGAGTTGGCGGCAAACGCGGAAAAGCGCGAAATCTCCAAGCAGACGCCACCGATGCGTGAGCGCAGATAGAGACGCGGCAGGCCGGAATCCTCCCAAGGCCTCATATACCCTTCCCAGGGTTTCATGCTCTCGCGAAACGTTCGGAACTTGTTTGCGCCGAAACAGTTTGTCTTGCGATATGGTATATTTTTGCTCACAGGACCATAGAGCTTTGTAGGAAAACGCTCTTGGGCGTTGAGATAGAGCGTCTGAGCCGGATCTTCCGGACGGCGGACGATAAAGCGCCATTCACGGCAATCGCGTTTCGCCGCGTCGGGAAGAAACCTCTCAGCCATGCCGATTCTGCGAAACGCCGCCCAATGGCGGACCGTCGCGGTCATATCGTCGCCCTTCTGAGCATTGATCGCCACAGCCACGGTTGCCTTTCTGCCCATTGGTGTCTTTGACCATCCCTCCTTCTCGTCATTGAGGAAAAGCGTCATCAGCGTCTCAAGCGCAAGAGGCGCGTCGAACACGGGACCAGACAAAAGAAAATCCTCTAAAGTTGCGTCGTCGTCCCAAAGACGGGAGAAGAGTCTCTTTCCTCCGTTCAACCCTAAAATCTCCCTGATCTTATCCTCGGTACACGCCTCGACGAGCCGCTTTCTCAATATCGCGCGGCGCACGGGAGAGCCGCTCTTAAGATCATCAGCGGTAAAATCCGCTGGATATTCCAGCGCCAAAGTGAAACGCTTCTCATCCCTTTTCCCTTTTCCCACTTCCCATTCCAATCTCTTCGGCTCTAAATTAATTACGCCATCACCCCATGCGCCAAGCCCGCAGAGAGGGACTTTCGGAGGTTTTGGAACATCAACGCCGAGCTCTTTAAGAAAAAGATACGCGGGATACCCCCAAAAAGACGAGGGGCCTAATTGATATGCGGCCTTTAGACACTCGATACATCGATCTTTATTTTTATCTAGGTCGTATCTCAAGAGCGCGAATTCGGCCATATCAACAGACTGTCGCTCCTCCAGATTTCTTTTGTCATCCGGGCGCGAGCGCAATTCGGCGATAAACGAGAGCCCCTCCTGCCATTTGCCGTCAGCGCCCAAGCGGTTCGCCTGCCTTACATCTTCATATCCGTCAGCCGCACGGACGGGCTGACGAACACTCAAATCCGGCATGGCAACTGCTGAATTGATTGCAAAGATTGCCGCTGCCGCAGCTATAATTACAGATTTCGCTCTCATTTTATACAACATACTTTTTTCCTTCGTCTCAATTGCCTGATATTATCTGATAATGATATCATAAAATGGCGATAAAATCATCGGAGATTCAAACTTTTTCTCTAATACGATCCTTTTTATCCAGAAAACGCATAAGTCCAGCACGTCAGCTAACGGCTTTGTTGCGACGCATCAAGAAAACGCTGACCACAACCCAAATCGTCAAAACCGTCAACGACACTAAAAACACCGGCAGCCATCCGATCGTGAAGACCAGGGCGAAAGCAAGCGCGACCCACATGTTCGTCGCCGGCTCGTGAATGAGCTGCTTGCCGGCGAAAGATGCGGCTGCGATCGTCTTGTTGTGAGGATCGACCGTGCGCAAAAGGAGAAGGCCTGTCGCCGTGACACCAGTAGCCTGACCGAATTCGGCGATGCCGCGCTCAAACCACGCCTCCTTAAAAAGGCGCGGCGAGAAGAACAATACGGAGAACACGGTCCAGGACAATCCGGCTACGCTCATAACAAGAAGCGACAGCCAGTTCTGCGCGACAACCGAAACGTTTATCGTCGCAACGGCGGCAAGAGCAAGACAGTCGAGAGCAGCTCCGGAAATACGCTCCATCTGAGCGCGGTCGACAAGAAGGTCGACCTTAATGAATTTAGACACGGTCTGAAGAATCACACCTCCGAGCATACAGAGAGGAAAGAGCGGAAAACCGGCGAAAAGACGCGTTTTGTAATTCGGAAAGCATGCGATTTCCAGTTTCTGCAGCCCTTCGAGAATGCCATAGCCTATCAAAACGGCGATACCGATAATCGCGATATGCCAGGCGAGGGAATCCACAGAGTCGGCCAGGACCGTCTGTTTTCCTGCGGAGGGTCTCTCCGTCTGGGCGTGAATGCCGCGACGCTCATGAAGCGTGCGTTTATGGAACGGACGGACGGTTCTAATGTAGCCGCGCGAATAAGCCCAGTTGACAAGAACCATTCCGATGACGATACCTGAAATCATGCCGATGGTCGCGACCGTAATACCGAGCGCGACACCGTCCTCCCAGCCGTGCATGACAAAATTATCTCTCATTCCTCCGACCGTGCCGTGACCGCCCTCGAAACCCATCTCGAGAAGATTGCCGAACGCTTCTGGAACATTGAACATCGGCGCGAGCAGAAAACCTGCAAGGCCTATGCCTACAACGAACTGCCCCCACACGACGATCTGAGCCAGCGTGAGCTGAGGAAGGACGGACGAGGCGAGATTCTTTACTTTGGGAACACCACCGCCCAGGAACAGCGTGGCGAAGATTATATTGATAAGAAAGCCCGGCATGCTTCTCATCTCGGAAACAACCTGTTCCGGAATAAGGCTGCGATATGATGATATGAGAATCAAACCTAAAATACCGCCGACGATGGAGCTGGGCAGATAGAGCCTCTGCAAAAGCGGAATCTGAACTCTGAGAATCTTACCCGCAACGAGAAGGACGGACAATGCCGCAAAAATTACAACTGCTGTCATTCTGTTTTTGTTTTTATCGTTTAATTTTACCAATTATATCCAATGGCGGTCAATCATCGTTTTGTGAGTATGACTCGCAAACGTTCTTGAAGAGCCGCTACCAGCTGTGGATTTTTCGCAGCAACATCATTCTTCTCGCCAAAATCGTTCGCGAGATTAAAAAGTTTAGGCGCGCCGTTTTTAGGAGAGAAAAGTTTCCAATCGCCCGATCTGAAACCTATCGGCCCCCATCCGGGCTGTTCAACAAGCTCCTTGCGGCCCACGGAAGAGCCTCCTATCATAACGTCCTCAAGATTTAGGGAATCGAGCATTGATCCGTCAGGGACATCAACGCCGAGAATCGCAGCGAGAGTACGCGAAATATCCGTCTGCGACAAGAGCGCCGACGACACACCCCCAGGCTTAACCTGCCCTGGCCAAGACACGATAAACGGCACGCGCGTTCCGCCCTCATAACACCCGTATTTCGTGCCGCTGAACGGATGAGCGGGATTGATGCCATCCCAAGCGGCGCGGGCGCCGTCTTCATAACCGTCGGAAATCCGCGGACCGTTGTCACTCGTGAAGATAAAGAGCGTATCGTCGTAACCGTATTTCTTAAGGCTCGCCCTTACCTGACCGAGCGCATCATCCATCTCGACAATCTGATCGCCTCTTATTCCGAGATCGGTCTTTCCCTTAAAGCGCTTATGCGGATCGCGAGGCACATGCACATCACTTGTGCAGAAATAGAGAAATACGTTCTCTCCCGCAGATTCCTTCAGAAAGAGATCGGCCTGACGGCATAACGTATCGCTGATATCCTGATCTTTCCAACACGCGGTCTTTCCGCCGCGCATGTGGCCAATGCGTGAAATGCCGTCGATTATCGTTTTATCATGCTGCCGGTCGCTCGGATGCCCCCACGCTTTAAGGTGTTCAGGGTTCGTTCGCGCAGTAATCTCTCCTTCCCATTTTTTTGGCACATTATCATATGATATCTCTATGGGATCGGCAGGATCCAGACCAACGACCTCGCCGTTGCGGAGAAATACGCACGGCACCCGGTCGGCTGTGGCTGCGAGAATAAAAGAATAATCAAACCCCACCTCATTCGGACCAGGGCTGATTTTCTTATTCCAGTCGGTAGGCTCGTCTCCGCCTCCCAAACCAAGATGCCATTTACCGATCACGCCGGTACGATAGCCGGAGCGACGCATCATTTCGGGCAACGTAAGTTTACCTTCACCCGGAAGCGGGAGAATAAGTTTGGCATCGCCGTCAAGAATCGTGGTACCCGGGCGCCTAAAGGCGTAATCGCCCGTCAACAAGGAATAACGGCTCGGAGTACAAACAGACGTCGGGCTGTGAGCATCGGTAAACCGGCATCCCTCAGCGGCAAGTTCATCGAGATTTGGACACGGAACACGCTTCTGGCCGTATGTTGAAGTATCTCCATACCCGAGATCATCCACATAGAAGATCACAACCGCTTTCGGTTTAGTGCGCCCTGAAACAACACCGAACGTTGGCGCAACGGCCACGGCCGACAAAAGCGTCAAAAACTCGCGACGATTAACTCGATTTAACTTCATATTTTTTCCCATTACAGATGTTATAGCGCGCGCGGACGATATTCATGTGGATTATGCCATTTTCTGAAAGTTAAACCTGATCACGAGAAATAGCATACTTCGGAACGCTCAGCAGATTATCAGGCATAGAGCCGATAAAAACGTGATGCGGCTCCGCACTCTCTGAGGATAGTGAGTGTTCGGCGAGAACGCGGCGCGTCTGCTCGGCAACTGCCTGCGAAGGCTCGACAATTTCCGCGCGGCCTTTGATGACCTTGGCGATAAGCGGGCTTAAATGCGGAAAATGCGTACACCCCAGGACGATCCTATCACATCCAGCGGCAAGAAGCGGCTCGATTTTCTTTCGGACAACCCCTTCTGCATATCCGCCCGAAAGGATCCCCTTCTCCACGAGATCTACAAACTCATCCGCGACAACCGCAAGGATGGTCACGCCTCGGGCAAACTTCTCCTTGGTGGAATTGTAGAGGCGCCCATTGAAAGTGCCCTCCGTTGCCAAAACTCCAATGATTCCGCTTTTAGATTCGATCGCGGCGGGCTTGATTGCAGGCTCTATCCCTACAAAAGGGATTTCCGGATATTTGGCGCGCAAAAAATCTATAGCCGCGGCAGATGCCGTATTGCACGCCACCACAATCATTTTACAGCCTCGCCCGATAAGGCGCCCTGCATTTATCTCGGAAAGCGCAATAATCTCCTCTGCCGTCTTGTTTCCGTACGGACAGTTTTCGCTGTCTGCAATATAAACCGTAGACTCGCAGGGGCAAATCTTCTTGAAGGCCTCCAGGATGCAAAGCCCGCCTATCCCTGAATCAAAAAATCCTACTGGGCGATCATCCATCACACACTCCAAGCGATATAGACATACACCTTGCGGTTTGTAGAAAGCTCAATCACATCCGCATCTGCCTTATTGAGCGTAGCGCAGTAAAGATTCGAAAACTTCACTCCGCCGAGAGACCAGCAAAGCCCCTTAGACGCCATAACGGTGTCTCGCTCCGTAGCAAATATGGAAACGCTTGCTCCCTTGCCTACCTTGTACGAGCCATGTCCCTCAAGCGCAGTGAAGCGGCCGTAATCAGTTATCACATCAAGCCCATATTCAAGAGCTCTGAACACATTGCCGATCGAATGATCCTCGCGTTTTCCACACGCACCGAGAATTACAGGACTAAGCCACCCCTGACTGCGGCAGAATTCCACCGCTTTGGCAAGATCATTGGTATCCTGATCATCAATCCTAACGAGAGTCTCAAACGATCCGCGCACAGAATCGCAATCGCCCACAACGGCAAAAGGCTCACGCCCTGTTTTCTCACGATAGGAATCCGCCGCGCTATCACAGCAAATGACACGCTTCGCGCCCATGAGAATACTCCGCGCATACGAAAAATCCGCCGGAAAATCTCCCGCTGCCAAAATCACGGTTTCAGCACTCATTTTCCTCTCCTCCAAAATGCTTTCTGAAAAACGCCAATGCTCCATCGATATCAGAAAATTTTCCATCAAGCTGCGCTTCGTAGCACACCCTCAAATACTTCCCGAATTCAACACACGGCTTATATCCCATCCTGATAAGATCGCGCCCCATGAGAATCGGCTTTGGCACAGCTGCGGCAACGCTTAGCCGTGCCGCAGCAGCTTCAAGCCACTCAAGCGCCGCTGCGCCCTCAGCCTTCTTCTCATCCCCAAGAAGACATCCTTCCGAATCGGCGCGCGCCACTCTAATAAGCCTATCAATGCGCCCAACACGCGCGGCAAGACGCCTTATGGCTCCATCTCCTGATTTATTGCGCCAAAGCGAAAACGGCTGCATGTGACACTGAACCAGCGCAGGGACATCCCTTAAGAGGCGTTCCTCGTTTGTGAGACGCTTGAGAAACGACAGCGTCGGCTCAATCCCCGCCTCGTCATGCCCGAGACTGCGGATGCGATTGGCACTCGGATCAAACCTGCTTGTAGAAGGCTTGCCGAAATCATGACACAAAACAGCAAATCCCACGATCAAATCCTCTCTTTCATCTCCAGTCCTCCGTGCGGCATAGGCATCAAGACTAAGAAGCGTATGATTCCACACATCACCCTCAGGATGCCATTCGGGGGCCTGCTCGCATCCGATGAGTTTTTGAAGCTCTGGAAAATATTTAACCCATCCTGTCTCACGCAAAAATTCAAGCCCCTTGGAAATCATTACGCCTTTAAGCAGAAGCTTTGACCACTCTTGAAAAAGCCGCTCACACGGCAAATCCTCAATGGGAATCGTGCGGCAAAGCGCCACCGTCTCTTCTGCCGGAGAAAGATTAAAACGCGCAATAAACTGCGCTCCGCGCAAAACCCTCAAAGGATCCTCAGCGAATTTGGGGGAGATATGCCGCAATACTCCATTATCCAAGTCGTCACGCCCGCCGTACGGATCTTCAAACACACCGCTTAACGGATCGTAATACATTGCGTTGATTGTAAAATCGCGCCTGATTGCCGCTTCCTCCACAGAAAGCGACGGATCAGAGTCGATCATAAATCCCTTGTGGCCAATTCCTCGCTTCGTCTCACGCCGCGGAAGCGCCACATCAATATCGAAATGCTTTATTTTTAAAACTCCGAACGAAAGCCCACAGGCATCAAACTCAAAGTGCCCCGAAAGAGCCTCCTTGAGCTTTTCCGGAGCAACGCCAAACACCTCAAGGTCAACATCCTTCACCTTCGCTCCGCGCATTAGATCGCGCACGGCGCCGCCAACCATCAACGCACGTCCTCCGGCATCGCGCACCAACTTGGCAATCGCTTTTACGGAGCAAAGAAGATCTCTATCTATGCTGGACAGATTAAACTGCATTTTAGGGACGGTAAAACATCAACATTGCCTCAGAGGCTCGATAAAGAAGCTTGTCGAGTGTCACATAGCCGCGTTCGGGCGTCCTAAAGCCCCTATCTTTGCCAAGAGGGAATACAACATGAAACTCCTCATCACTCTCACCGATTCCGTCGATAATCGCGATATCAAGCGGCCAGCGCACAGAATGTTCGTCCGTTGGAGGCTTATTCTGGCGAACCACGAGAACAGGCTGAGAATTCATAAGCCATGCGCGGATCTTGTCAGAAGACGCCTTAAGCTCTTCCTCCGTCCCGCAAGAGACAAACACCTCCTCCGGATTCTCAATCTTGAGCGCAGCCGCACACTTCTCCACCCACTTGCCGTTTGCGCCGTATGAGGGAGCCTTAGCCTTTGCTCTACGTCTTGCGGGCTGACGGGAAGAAGAAGCCTTCTTTGGAGAAGAATCCTCGTCTTCATTTAGAAAGTCAGCCTCCCGAAAGCCCGAAGACAGAAC
>JAGBZQ010000004.1 GCA_017628165.1 Kiritimatiellia bacterium
CTCTTTACGCACAGAATAAGATTGTAAGCACGGAAGTTTCGCTTTCGTTTGATTCGCGCTATATGACATACGGCGTAATTGACGGTAAGGATCCTATTTTCACTCCCGGCGCGACTGCAACATTTTTCGATTGGGTGTATATCGGGGTAGAGTCAATCTTTGACGTAACTGATGGTAACGGTAAGCGCGGCGGTTACGGTAAGCGCGGAGGACAATACACAACGCTCGACGCGTTTGTTGGTCTCGCGCACGAGTTTGACTTAGGCGAAACGATCGGAACTCTCGGGGTAGACGTTGGCTATATGTACGAGTATCTGCCGCGCTATCAGGGCGAAGATGGTGAAAAGTGCATGGGCGATACCCAGTACTTTACGGCGGAGCTTTCATTAGGCGGACATTGGCTCGAGCCGACGTTCGCTTTTGAGCGTGACATTATGGCTGATAATGGAACGTATGTTAATTTCGAGCTTGGCCATACATTTGAAATCTGCGAAGGTCTTACACTTCGCCCTGCGATTGCTCAGGGCTTCGGCAATTCGCTCAGAACTAAGGGCTATTTCGGTGAGCTTGAAAAAGTCGAAGGCTTCAATCACGGCGGTTTAATGGATACGACGATTAAGGTCGATCTTGAATACGCGATAAATGATTGGCTTACCATTGGTGCTTATATCGCATATTACGATTATCTTTTTGACGACAAGATGCGCGAGGCCGCGGCCGCGTATAACGGCGAGTGGGGCGCGGGCGAAGATAAAACCTGGAATATTGTCAGCGGCCTTTCGTTTACCGCGACGTTCTGATTTTTTTAGAAAACTGCCGGTCGTTCTGTTGCTTTGCGATTTATTCTCCCGCTGAAGCATGCTTTACTCACAGAATTGTTCTATGCTATAATTCAAGTGTCTAAAGGAAAGTACTTGCAGGCGTTCTTTCTGTTGCTCTCGGTGCACTGGAATGGGCCGGCAGAACACTATAGCTTCTCTTTCAGCAAAAGAACGGGATGCTAATGAAATTGGAAAGTAAAAATGAACGATACAGTAAAAGAGCAGTATTTTGAACTTTTGAGGTTTGAATCCATTGGGGCTGATCCCCTCAAGCTGCGCGATTGTGCGGAGTGCGCTAATTGGCTTAAGCGTTGGCTTGAAGAGGCGGGATTCAAGGGCGAGCTTCTCATGCCAGACATCAAGGACTCCAAGGCTTCTCCGCCGATTCTTTTTGCGGAGAAGAAGGGTTCAGAGGGCGCCCCGACTGTTCTCATCTACGGCCATTACGATGTTCAGCCGCCAGATCCGCTTTCTGAATGGAAGACGCCTCCTTTTGTACCCACGGAGATCGGCGGCAGGGTGTATTGCCGAGGTGCGCAGGATGACAAGGGGCAGTTCTTTGCTTTCCTTACAGGCGTGACTGATTTTCTTGCTTCGCTCGGCACAGATGCGCCGCGGCCCACAATTAAGGTGCTTCTTGAGGGGCAGGAGGAATCGGGAAGCGGAGCGCTTATACAAATGGCAGAGTCCATTCGCCGCAAGATTGCCGCAGATGTCCTTCTTGTCTCAGACACATCGGCGGCTACAGGCTTAAGGCCGGCTATTGTGGCAGGGCTTCGCGGAGTGAGCAGTTTCACTGTTCGTCTTACAGGACCTTCGCGTGATCTTCATTCTGGGCACTATGGCGCAGTTGCGCCCAATCCTGCGCAGGCTATTGCCGAAATAGTATCTTCACTTCATAATGCCGACGGTTCGATTGCCGTCGATGGGTTCCTCTCCGGTATAGAGCTTCCTTCTCCGGAGGAGCTTGCAGCTGCCGAGGAGAGTGCAGATCCCGAGGAAGTGTGGAGCGCCGATATCGGCTGCGAAGCCGTGGGAGGCGAAAAGGGCAGAAGCATTGTCGAGCGTAATTCCTTCTATCCTACGATCGAGGTGAATGGCATTCATTCCGGTTACGGCGGGGCTGGATCTAAAACTGTCATTCCGAGCGAAGCGTTCGCCAAGATTTCAATGCGCCTTGTTCCGGGGCAGTCCGTTACTGCAGTGCGCGAGGCTGTAATTAAGCATCTTGAGGCGCATTGCCCGCGCGGTATGAAACTGAGCGTCGAAGATTACCGTTTAGGGGCAGGAGGCTTTAGGCTTCCGCTTTCTTCTCCGCTCTTTCGTCTTGCGAGCGATGTTCTTGGTGAAATGGATCCGCGCGGAGCCGTTTACCAGTGGGACGGCGCGTCCATTCCTGTGGTGAGCATCCTTAAGGATGTCGCCGGAGCATCCGCGCTTATCGTTGGCTGGGGGCAGGCGGAGGATAAGATACATTCTCCCAACGAGAGTTATTCTTTTGAGCAGTTTGCCAAGGCTCGAGAATGGGGTAGGCGCATACTTGCCGCTCTGTGAAATTTCAAGCCGGAAGTTTAGTTATGAAACTTGATCTTGCATCACTCAAGGCGAACTCCGCCGAATGGAAAAAGGCGTGCGTTAAACTTCCCGTCTTTGATATTGCTGCAGTGCGTGCGGAAACATCTGAGGCGCCGGAATGGGTGCATTTTGGCGCTGGCAATATATTTCGCGGATTTGTGGGGTCTATCGCCCAGCGTCTTATTGAGGGCGGAGAGCTTAAATCGGGAATCATAGCGTGTGAGACGTTCGATTACGACATCATCAGCAAAATATATGAGCCGTTCGACAATCTGACCTTGAATGTTATCATGAATCCAGACGGGACTACTTCACGCGAGGTCCTCTCTGGTATTGCATCTGCCGTCAAGGTTGATTTTTCCGACGCATCGGCAAGGGAGAATCTTTTGGAGATTTTCAGAAAGCCGTCTCTTAAAATGATGTCGTTTACGATTACGGAGAAGGGGTATCAGATCCGCCGGTCTGACGCTTCTCTTATGCCTGTCGTAGAGGCCGACATTATCGGCGGGCCTCATTCTCCGCGGCATGTGATGTCGGTAGTGACGGCGCTTCTTTTCGAGCGCTTCAAGGCGGGTCAGTTCAAAATGGCGGTAGTGTCTATGGATAACTGTTCGCGCAACGGCGACAGGCTGAAAAGTTCCGTGATGACAATCGCTGAAGCGTGGAGAGAGAAAGGTTTTGTCCCTGCTGAATTTCTCGGCTACCTCTCTGACGAGGCAACGATTTCGTTCCCGTGGTCGATGATCGACAAGATCACTCCGCGTCCTCATCCGGATGTTCTCAGGGTGCTTTCGCAGGATGGGATCGAGGGTATGGATCCGATAGTCACTTCAAAGAGTACGTTCATCGCGCCATTCGTGAATGCGGAGCGTCCTGAATATCTCGTGATAGAGGATAAGTTCCCCGCTGGCCGTCCAGCGCTTGAGAAAGCGGGTGTGTATCTTGCCGATCGCGAGACGGTCAACAAGACTGAGCGCATGAAGGTTACAACGTGCCTCAATCCGCTTCATACCGCAATGTCCATGTTCGGCTGCCTTTTGGGATATGATCTTATTTGCAAGGAGATGGAGGATCCGGACATCGTGAAACTCGTCAAGCGCCTTGGATATGTCGAGGGACTCGCTGTGGTCGTTGATCCAGGTATTATCTCCCCGAAGGCGTTCATAGATGAAGTCGTCAACGAGCGTTTGCCTAATAAGTTTATGCCTGATGATCCGCGGCGCATCGCCACTGATACGTCACAGAAGGTGGGGATACGCTTTGGAGAGACGATCAGGAGTTATGTGGCTGAAGGGCGCGATCTCGATGAGCTTGTTGCGATTCCGCTTGCTCTTGCCGCATGGATGCGCTATCTCCTTGGAGTAGGTGATGATGGCGCGGAGATCGAAATAAGCCCCGATCCGCTTAAGGATGAGATTGCGGCAAAACTCTCTTCAATCAGGTGGAACGAACCAGATTCCTATAACGGGGAGCTTAAGGAAATCTTCTCTAATGCCACTGTTTTTGGACTTGATATCTGCGCAACCGAGCTTTTCCCGAGAATAGAGAGATATTTCATTCAGATGCTTGGCGGCGTTGGCGCGGTGCGCTCTGTTCTGCACGAGAGTCTTTCCTGAGATGAGCGGAGCGATTAGATTGCGGCGGCCGCAATTCATGGCGGTATCGTTTTTTGCGGAATATTCGCAGGAAGTGGTTTCTGCGGTTGGAGAGGAGAATGCGGTTCTTTTGGATCGGATAAATTCTGCTCTCAATTCTGCAGGCGTAGACAATGCGGTTTTGGAGATGTGTGAAGAAGACGCGCGGAAGGCGGCGCACGCTGAGGGAGTTTCAGAGGGCAGGTATTTTGCGTTTTTAGCATTGCTTCATGAAATCGAGTATCGCAAGAGCAATCCATCCGCCCGCTGGGGCAGGCGTCCTGCCATCGTTCCGTGTCCTGATTGGCTGCCGCCTAATTCGCGGCAAATCAGCGAAAGAAGAATGCCGTATTTCAGAATGTTCAATAAGCTGTTCGTCATTGCGATGATCGTAGTCATATTCGGGGTGTTTCCGTTTTTTGTGGCGCCGGTTTCGCATTGTATTGTTGTTGGCGCCTCCTTGTCTCTTCGGGCTGTGATCAGTGTTTTGGTGTGGCTCAGCGCTCTCGCAGCTGCACTTTTCGGTTGCTGCGCTTTGCATTTTTTAAAGAGGAAATGACACCGATTTTTTTTGTTCGGATAAATATTGAAGATTGATGCTCTATTTGGTAAACTTTCGCCGTCGTGTGGCAAGTTGTGATGGCTGAAGTTTCTAACAAGGAGTTTCAATCATGTTGCATCAATATGCCGAATTTCATAATCTGATTTTGGCTGCGGTCATTGTTATGGCTCGCATAGGCGGAGCTTTTTTTATATGTCCGGCAATGTCAGAAGCCATGATTCCTGGTCTTGCCCGCAAAGCTGCGGTTCTGGCGCTTTCTTCGTTTATGGTGCCGTCTGTTATGGAAGCGATGCCCGCTGGCGATATGGGTGCGCTCTTCGTTTTTCTTCTGATGCTCAAGGAGATTTTCATCGGCTTGCTTATTGGTTTTTGCGCGGCTGTGCCGTTCTGGGTGGCAGAAGGCATCGGAAATTTCATCGACAATCAGCGCGGAGCGACCATGGGAGAAGTTTATTCACCTCTCAACGGGGCGCAGGTTTCTGTCTTTGGAATCCTATTTACGCAAATCGCTTCAACTGTGTTTTTTGCAGGCGGTGCCGTCTTTGTGTTTCTTGGCGTTTTGTATGAGAGCTATCGGATTTATCCGGTATTCGGCTGTTCTTTTTCCTTTGCGGAGGGTGCTGCCTTCAGTGCGATCTCCACTCTCGGCTCGCTTGTGCAGACGATATTGGTTCTTGCGGCGCCAGCGGTCATAGTCATGTTTCTTGCTACACTCGGGCTCGGGCTTGTAAACAGGACTGCTCCGCAGCTCAACGTATTCTTTCTTTCGATGCCAGTAAAGTCTGCGATAGGGATTGCAATTCTTGTAGCTTATCTCCCGTATGTTCTTGATGTCTTCATCCGCACGAATGAAGGCGACATTCTTAGCGGAGTAGGCGAAATCATAAAGGGGCTGTAGGCATGTCGGCGGAGTGCGGCGAGAAAACGGAAGCGCCTACGCAAAAGAAGCTGCGCGATGCGCGCAGCAAAGGGCAGGTGAGCGTATCCAAAGATGTCGTTTCCACAGCGGCGCTTTTATCTGCCTTTGTTCTCATAGGTGTTATCGGTACGGAGATGATCGACGACTTTTCAAGACTTGTCTCTCATATCGGGAGAACTCTTGTGAACGAGTCTGCTGACTCATGGCGTGAGAGTTTGCGTGGGGCTGTTTTGATGACACTCAAGCATTCTCTCGTTTTTGTGATTGGCGTTGCCGTTACAGCTGGCGCGGTTCACATCGCTGAGGTTGGCTTCATCTTTACTTTTGAGCCAATGAAGCCTGATTTGAAGAAGCTTGATCCGGTGGAAGGCGCCAAGAGAATTTTTGCCCGAAAGAATCTTTTTGAATTTTTGAAGAATATTCTGAAGATTCTTTTTCTCGGATATCTCGTGTGGAAGATTGTCGTCCAGGCGGTTCCTGAGCTTCTTACGCTTGCGTATGGCGGTGCAGGAGACATTATGCCTGCGGTTATGGTGATTTGCAAACGCCTTGCCGCTTATTCTCTTTTTGGATATGCCGTTATCGCGGCGGTTGATTTTGTGTTCCAGCGTAAAGATTTTATGCGTCAGATGATGATGACCAAAGACGAGGTTAAGCGTGAATACAAGGAGATGGAAGGTTCCGCTGAGACGAAGCAGGCGCAAAAACGCTTTCGCGATGAGATTCTTAATGGTCCAGATCCCGCTACGGCCGCGCGGAAAGCGAGTGTTATCATCACGAATCCGACTCATATCGCCGTGGGAATACGGTATTTGCCTGGCGAGATGCGCCTTCCGATGATCGTTGCAACAGGCGTAGATGGGGTGGCGCTACTAATCCGTGAGGCGGCGCTTGAAGAAGGTATCCCCATAATGGAGAATATCGCGCTCGCAAGAGGGCTTTATTCGCTTGGTAAAGTGGATTCGTATATTCCGCAGGAGCTGATAGAGCCTGTGGCGGAGGTGCTGAAATGGGTTAAGCGTCTTGAGGATGCACGCCGAGAAGAGCGCGAACTTGACGAGATTTCATTGTGAGTTTATCCACAATGTATGGTGCATTTTGTTTTCGGGTGTATACAACTTGTAGATATTTTTTTGAAAATCCCCCCTTGCGCTTTGTCCATATTTAGTGTATTATAGTAGCATAAATCCCTACCAAATGTATTTTTAATGCTTTTTATTACGAAAGTGTCTTACAATGAAAGAAATGTATATTATCAAGCGTAGCGGCGAGGAGAAACCGTTTGATATTTCTAAAATCGCCAACGCCATCCGCAAGGCAAGCCAGGTTGTTGACATCAAGGATGCGCTCTCTGAAGGACGCATCAATTTGATTGCGGAAGAGGTAGCTGGCGTTTGCGCAGGGCGTGATCGTGCGATGACGGTTGAGGAGATTCAGGATGTCGTCGAGACGAAGATCATGGAGATGGGTGCCCATGAAATCGCCAAGAAGTATATTACATATCGCTATAAGCAGTCTCTTCTCCGCCAGGCAAACACGACGGACAAGCAGATTCTCTCGCTCATCGAGTGCAACAATGAGGATGTAAAGCAGGAGAACTCCAACAAGAATCCCACAATCAACTCCGTCCAGCGCGACTATATGGCAGGCGAAGTTTCCAAGGACGTGGCATCTCGCCTTCTTCTTCCAGCGGATGTCGTTCAGGCGCATGCGGATGGGGTGATTCATTTCCATGATATGGATTACTATGCGCAGCACATGCATAACTGCGATCTTGTGAATCTTGAGGATATGCTCCAGAACGGCACGGTCATTTCCGGGACGATGATTGAAAAGCCCAAGAGTTTCTCTACCGCCTGCAACATAGCCACGCAGATCATCGCGCAGGTGGCGTCCAACCAGTATGGCGGTCAGTCGATTTCGCTTACGCATCTTGCACCCTTTGTGGATATTTCGCGTCAGGCCATCCGCGAGGAACTAAAGGAGGAATGTGCTCTTGCCGGCATCGAGATGGATCAGAAGTCTTTTGACAGCATCGTTGAGATGCGCGTTCGCAAGGAGATTCAGAAGGGCGTCCAGACGATTCAGTATCAGGTGGTCACGCTTATGACTACGAACGGCCAGGCGCCGTTTGTCACCGTGTACATGTATCTCGGTGAAGCGCGTAGTGAAATTGAGCGCCGTGATCTCGCGCTTGTTATTGAGGAAGTGCTCAAAGAGCGCATCAGGGGAGTGAAGAACGAGCAGGGTGTTTATGTGACGCCTGCGTTTCCGAAGCTCATCTATGTTCTTGAGGAGCAGAATATCAAGCCCGATTCGCCTTACTATTATCTCACGGAGCTTTCGGCAAAGTGCACCGCCAAGCGCATGGTGCCCGACTACATCTCCGAGAAGAAGATGCGCGAATACAAGCTCTCCAAGGGGCAGACAGAGGGCAACGGCGATTGTTACACCTGCATGGGCTGCCGCTCGTTCCTTACTCCAGACCGCTCCGGCAATGGTTTTGGAAATATCGCTCGTGCACGCAATTACGATCCTTCGAAGCCCAAGTATTACGGACGCTTCAATCAGGGCGTGGTGACGATCAACCTCGTTGATATTGCGCTATCTTCGCATGGTGATATGGACAAGTTCTGGGCCCTCTTCGCTGAGCGTTGCGAGCTTTGCCACAAGGCGCTTAGGTGCCGTCACGAGCGTCTTATCGGTACGTCTTCGGACGCGGCTCCCATCCTTTGGCAGTATGGTGCGCTTGCGCGTCTTGACAAGGGAGAAAAGATCGACAAGCTTCTTTATGGCGGCTACTCCACGATATCGCTTGGATACGCCGGACTCTGGGAGTGCGTTCTTGCCATGACGGGCAAAAAGCTTACCGAGGCCGAGGGCGAGGCTTTTGGTCTTAAGGTGATGGAGAAGCTCAATGAGTTTACCGCCAAGTGGAAGGCCGCGGAGGATATAGACTATTCGCTTTACGGCACGCCTCTTGAGTCTACCACCTACAAGTTCGCCAAGTGTCTCCAGAAGCGTTTCGGCATCGTCAAGGGTGTTACAGATCGCAACTACATTACAAACTCTTATCACATTCATGTGACGGAGCCTATTGATGCGTTCAAGAAGCTTGAAATCGAGTCCAAGTTCCAGAAGCTCTCGCCCGGTGGCGCCATCAGCTATGTGGAGGTGCCGAATATGCAGAATAACATCCAGGCTGTTCTTGCGATTATGGCATACATCTACGACAATATCATGTACGCTGAGCTAAATACGAAGAGCGACTACTGCCAGGAATGCGGATTCGACGGCGAGATCGAGATTGCAAAAGATTCAAGCGGCAAACTCATCTGGCGTTGTCCGAAATGCGGCAATACAGATGAGAGCAAGCTCAACGTGGCCCGCCGTACCTGCGGCTACATCGGATCGCAGTTCTGGAATCAGGGGCGTACGCAGGAGATCAAGGAGCGCGTCCTTCACGTATCGTGAATTACGCAGACATACATTCTTGCGATATAGCAAACGGAGAGGGAGTCAGAGTCTCCCTCTTCGTTTCCGGCTGTACGCATAAGTGTAAAGGCTGCTTCAACGAGGAGGCTCAGGCCTTCGCCTTTGGAAAGCCGTTTGACCGCGCCACTGAGGATGAACTTTTGCGGCTGCTTGAGCCATCCTATATCGCAGGGCTTACCCTTCTTGGGGGCGAGCCGATGGAGCCGCAGAACCAGCGTGCGCTTGCGCCGTTTCTAAAGCGCTTTCGCGAGCGCTTCGGAAGTGCAAAGACGCTTTGGATATATACGGGATGCGTGTACGAGGATCTTCTCGATGCCGCTTCACGCTGGCATACTGAGGTGACGGGTGAGATTCTGTCAATGTGCGATGTTCTTGTGGATGGTCCGTTTGTGGAGGAGCTGAAGGATATTTCTCTTAAGTTCCGCGGCAGCTCCAATCAGCGCATTTTGTCCTTAAGATAGTTTCCCGCGACCAGGCCTTTCTCGTGGAGCGAGTCCAAAGCGTCTGAAAGGCGCTCGTGCTTTTCGCGCATTTTGTCCTCTTCGCATCCGAAGAGATCGTCTTGGCGGGAAGAGATCGGAGGCGTGTTCTGGATATTTGCAAGCCCAACGCCAATGAGGCGGACTGCTCTCGAGCCTGTTCGTCGCGTTTCAGTTTTTGGCCACATCGTTTCAAAAAGCTCAAGGACTTTTGCGCGTATGGTAAAATCGTCGCGCGATGGTTCAGGAAATGGGATTTGGCGAGCAATCGTTTCGAAGTCCGCGGTTCTCATTTTTATGCGCAGCGTTCTTGCCCAGCGCTTTTTGCCGCGGAATCGGCGGCCGACTTTCGCGGCAAGCTCAAGGAGGGTCGTCCGCACGACTTCACGATTGCATTCGTCTTCACCGAACGTGTTTTCGTTGGAGACGGATTTTTCCTCTCTCTCCTGCCAGTATACGGTATCGTCAGAAATGCCAAACGAATGGCTTTTGAGCGTTTCTGCCGCATTGCGGGAGCCAAGGATTTTTTCAAGTGCACTTAGGCTCGTCCTTTGTATGGCGCCACAGGTGGTAAGACCGTATCGTTTAAGCAGCGAGTTCGTCTTTCCTCCAACGCCCCAAATTATGGAAATCGGCTTCGGGGCAAGAAAACTTGCGATTTCATTTTCGTTAAACGGCATGACTGTAAGGCCGTTCGGCTTGTTTTCTTCCGAGCCTATTTTTGCAAGAAGCCTGTTGGGGGCTATGCCTACTGAGCATGTGACAGAGCATTCCTTTTCAATTTTTTTACGTAAGGCATCTCCAAGTGTACGCGCATTTCCGTAAAGATGAATCGAGCCTGTGATGTCGAGGAACGCTTCATCTATAGAAACTCCTTCAACATACGGCGTAAAAGTTTCGAATATTTCAAACGCCTTGCGCGATGTCTCTTCGTAAAGAGCCATGTTCGGACGTGTAAATATCGCATGAGGGCAGAGCTGGTAGGCGCGGCGCGATGGCATTGCGGAATGTATCCCGTACTTGCGCGCCTCGTAGGAGCAGGTGGAAACGACACCACGTTCATGAGGTCCGGATCCGACGACAAGGGGCTTGCCGCGCCATTCGGGATGGGCGAGTAGTTCTGCCGATGCGAAGAACGCATCCATGTCTACATGGAGAAGCGTTTTCATCGCCGTCTTAGAATTTTTGAATGATTCCGACAATCAGGACGCCCAGGATCAAAAGC
>JAGBZQ010000033.1 GCA_017628165.1 Kiritimatiellia bacterium
CAAAAAGAGATTTCTTCGTCTTGACGATAAAGCCCATGTTGTAGACATACCAAATCGCCGGGCGGTTTGGATAGGTCACCCGCGTTGACTTTACCTCCTTAAGAACTTTATCAAAAGAATCCTCTAGCCTCTTGAGCGTCGGGAATTTTTTTTGCAATTCCCAAAAAAACTCTTTGGAGTGATATTTTGAATAATCACGCGGAGTCACATTGTCTATATCAGCCTGAAGAGCGGCATAGTCGATGCCCTTCGCCCCGGCCTTCGAGGAAGGAGCTGAAAGCACAAATCGAGGAGCAAGCGAGACAGCGAACGCCGCGCCAACGGACTGCACAAAAGAGCGTCTAGATGCTATACTTTCCATGTCTCCTCCTGTGTTTAGTGCTCCAGAAGCCGGGCAAGCTCCGGATCCTTTGCAAAGACTTCGTCCTTCGTGAGCCCTTCGATCTCATGCGGGAAGACAATCCAATCATCGCCAAGATCGCGCGTGCAGTAATCGGCCTCAATACGCGAAGTGCCTGAAGGCGGCTTCCTGTAAACAGTTGCGATTCTGGCCTCTGCGCCTATCCCCTCCATGCGGCTCATAAGCGCAGCGGCCGTCTTGCCGGTATCAAGAACGTCATCAACGATGAGGACCTTCTCGCCTGGACTGATAAACGCAAACGTCTCCGCGCCCAAAGTGAAGACGACATCGGAGGAGATTTCGCCAATGCCGGAATAACTTGCGCACTTAAGCGGATAATGCCTGAGAGATCCCCAGCCCGTCACCTTGAAAAACTCGTGAACGGCTATTCCCACGCCAGCTCCGCCACGCCAAAGCGCCAGAAGAACATCGGGCTTCCATCCGGATTTGCGCACCAAAGAGGCGAGCTTCCACGAATCAGACAAAAATGTGCCGGATGAAATATAAACTTTCGGTGTCGCCATCAGACTTCCTGTTTGGTCATTTTCCGGGATAACTCACAAGAGAAACCACATCATACGCTTTAAGCACCGTACTGCGGGCAGCGAAACCCTCAAGCTCAATTGGGAAAAGGATTTTAACCACACTTCCGCCAAGGCGCTCCACGAGATGTGCCGCGGCAAGCGCCGTACCACCCGTAGCAAGAAGGTCGTCAATGATTGCCACCTTATCTCCAGGATGGATGGCGTCTGTGTGAATATGAACCGTAGCCTCGCCGTATTCAAGGGCATACGACTCTGAAATGGTGGGACGCGGAAGCTTCCCGGGCTTGCGGATCGGAATAAACGGAATGCCGAGCCTATCGGCAAGCGGTGCGCCGAAAACAAATCCGCGCGATTCCGGGGCTGCAATCTTGGTTATGCCCGTGCCCTCAAGACATTTCTCAAGCTCAGAGAGGGCAAGGCGGAAAGCCTCTGCAGAATCGAGTATTCCCGTCACATCGCGGAAAAGAATACCCTCCTTGGGGAAATCAGGAATCGATTTTACGTATTTTTCAAGTTCGTGCGGCATAATTTAACATCCTTTCTATTTGCCCGTCAAAATACCTATGTAAAGATCCACCATTTCCGGCCCATAGAACATCCACGTAAGGCAGCCGAGGCATATATATGGCCCAAACGGTATAGACGTATATTTTCCAAGGCGCGTTTTATTAAGCGCAATCATGACGGTACCGATGACGGAGCCGTAAAGCGCTGAGAGAATGAGCGTGGCCACACCCGCCACCGGACCGAATATCGCACCGACAGCACCCATGAGAAAAACATCCCCGAGCCCCATAGCCTCGCGCTTAAACGCGATCGTCCCGAAGAACATGACCAGCCACAAAAGGCCAAAGCCCAAAAGAAGCCCGAGAATCGAATGAAGAACCGGAATCTCAAAGTTCTGCGCGGCGAAATTGTGGAAATGATACGGCGTAAACGCCTTTACCGCCCAGAACGCAACGGAAACTATAGCGCCGTAAATCATTCCGCCCACCGTCACGAAATCCGGGAGCAGCATATGATCAAAATCTATAAACGAACCTACTATCATAAGCGCGATCCACACCCACGCAAGCGGCGCAAAATAGCCGTATCGCCAGAACGCCGCAAGGAAAAGAACTCCACCGATAAACTCCACGAGCGGATAGCGGAAAGAAATCCCCTCCCTGCAGCTGCGGCACCGGCCGCGAAGAACAATCCACGAAACTATAGGAAGATTGCACCACCAGGGAATCGGCGAACCGCACTTCGGGCAATGCGAAGGCGGCGCACACACCGACTCTCCGCGAGGAACGCGCCAGATGACGACATTAAGGAATGATGCGATGCACGCTCCAAGAGCGAACGCAAACGCCTCAAAAACACCGCGCATGAACGGATCGTGCGTCATTCGCTCTTAAGCTCCCGAGACATGATTGCGGACACAGCCTTGTGCGCATCGAAATTTTCATAACAAAGCGCGTAGACGAGATCGCAGATCGGCATATCAACATTGTATCGAACGGCAAGATTATGAACAACCTTGGAGTTCCAAACGCCCTCGGCCACCATCTGCATGGAAGAGAGGATATCATCAATCTTCTCACCACGCCCAAGACGCTCACCCACGGAATGGTTGCGGGAAAGAGACGACGTGCAAGTAACGATGAGATCACCCATGCCCGCAAGCCCGGAGAGCGTCTCCGGCTTGCCTCCGTATGCAAGGACAAAGCGCTTCATTTCAGAAAGCGCACGGGTGATGATGGCCGCGCGCGTATTATCGCCGAAGCCCATGCCGTCGGAACATCCCACCGCAATTGCAACAACATTCTTGACCGCTCCACCTATCTCCACGCCGGCGACGTCCGTGGACGTGTAAACGCGAAACGAAGGGCCAGACCAGATCTGCTGAACCTTCTTGGCTTTCTCCTCGTCTGCCGAGGCGGCGACAATTGTGGTAGGAATGCCGCGCGCAACTTCTTCGGCATGCGTGGGGCCTGCAAGCGCCACGACGTCTTTTACGCCCAAAATCTCGCCTGCAAGAACAGTCATGCGCTTATTTGTCTTTTCACACAGTCCCTTTGTAAGCGATACAACGATCTGATCTTTTGTGACAAGCCCCACGAAATTGCGGAGAACGCTCGAATAATACTTTGAAGGCGGCGCAAACGCAACAACGTCCGCGCCTTCAACGGCCTCTGCGCAGTCTGCCGTAAGCTTGAGCGACTCGGGAAGCTCGACGCCCTTAAGAAACTTTTCATTCCTGCGCGTACGCTTCTGCTCCTCGATATAATCGGGAAACGCGCCCCACAGTGTCACTTCGTGGCCATAACCCGAGAGGAGCATGGCGTTCGCCGTGCCCCAGCCTCCATCTCCAACAATAGCTATTTTCATTTGTAAAATCTCCAGATTGACAAGCATTATACCAAATCATCCGCTTTTTTGCAGACCATCCTTCGCGGAAGTAAATGCCAGTTGCACTTGGATTTACTTCTGAATGCGACGGTGATATCAGAACAGCAAGACAAAATTTAGTTCGCCGCTTGACTGCAACGCTGTAAAAGCGGTATAATCACCTATATTTATATGGAGGAAACACATGTCAGAAGATTTGCAGGGATTGCTTGAAAAAATCAACCGCGAAGGTGTTGAAAAAGCCGAGGCCAAGGCAGCTGAAATAATCGCCGAAGCAAAAGCCAAATCCGCCGAAATCGTCAAGGCCGCCAAGGACGAAGCCGCTCTGATGAAGGCTGAAGCAGATGCCGCAGCGCAGGATTTTGCCGCGCGTGCCGCAGAGACGGTCCGCCAGGCTGCGCGAGACACCGTAATCAGCGTGCGCGAATCCATCGTGAAACTTCTTGAAAATGTTCTTGCGGACAATGTAAAAAGCGCCCTTTTGGACGGTACGACGGCAGCCTCGCTCGCGGCGAAAGCCGTCTCCGAACTCGCCAGCGGCGTTGAAATATCCTCCGCCCCTCAAATCGCTGAAGCGCTCAAGGCGCAGCTCGCCGCCAAAGGTGAAATCTCCATCCTCGCGGACGGCACGCTTTCAGCAGGCTTCTCCGTCAAGATCGACAACGGCAGAATCGAGCACGCCTTCACTCCTGAAGTAATCGCCGCGGAGCTCGCCAAGCGCCTGAGGCCGGAACTTGCAAATCTTTTAAAATGACGGTAGACTACATAATCTCCAGCCTTCCGGCGCTCACGTTCGGTGAGCCTCCGCAGATTTCATGGGAGCGTTTCTCTGAAATTGCCGGAAAGTACGCCGCTGCTCCGGCAGAATGGAAAGACTTGGAAACTCAGCTTAAAAACGCCATCGCCCTCCAACGCGGCGGCGCCAAGTGGACGCGTCCGGCAGATGGATGCTCAATCTTCTGGCGCAACCGCATCGCGCAGGCATTCCAAGAGAAAAGCATCGCCAAGCGCGAAGAAATGATAGACAGAGTATGGTGGGATGCCGCCGCCGAATTAACGGACGTAGCATCCCCTCTCGGCAAAGGCGCGCTCGCAACATACGCCGTACGCCTTAAAATCGCCGTCAAGCGAGCGAAAATAAGCGCCCAATCCGGCAATGAGGCGTTCGATAGACTCACAGCCGAAACAAAAATATCCTTTTAACCAGGCAGGAAAAACATCATGACAACAACCGGAAAGATCGTAGCCGTAAGCGGAAACATGATCAGTGTCGCGTTTGACGGCGCCGTGGCCCAAAACGAAGTAGGATACGCAATCCTCGGCGAAAAGCGTCTCATGGCAGAGATCGTGCGCGTCCGCTCAAGCGTGTGCGACATGCAGGTGTTCGACGCTACAAGCGAGCTCATGGTTGGCGACAAGGTGGAATTCTCAGGCGAGATGCTCGTGGCCGAGCTTGGCCCCGGACTGCTCACCCAGGTCTACGACGGGCTCCAGAACCCGCTCGCCGAGCTTGCCGAGGAAGCCGCAAAGATTTCAAAGGACGCAAGCTTCTTCCTTCAGCGCGGCATCTATCTGCCCGGTCTCCCGCGCGACAAAAAATGGGACTGGCATCCCACGGCCAAGGTTGGCGACAAAGTGACCGCGGGCGACATTCTCGGCTGGGTCACAGAAGGAATCTTCGACAACAAATCCATGCCCGGCCACAAGATCATGGTTCCGTTCTCGTTCCGTGGCACATACACTGTTCAAGGCCTCGCCGCAGAGGGCGAATACACCGTGACAGACGACATCGCCACCCTCCTCTCTTCCGAGTCTAAAGAAGTTAAAGTGCAAATGCTCCAGCGCTGGCCTGTCAAAGTCCCCGTCAGCTGCTTCTCCGAGCGCCTCGCCCCCACGGAAACGCTCGAGACGACAATCCGCACGATCGACACTTTTTTCCCCGTGGCGGTAGGCGGCACTTACTGCATCCCCGGCCCCTTCGGAGCCGGCAAGACGGTCCTCCAGCAGACTACAGCCAAAAACGCCAAGGTGGACATCGTAATTTCTGCAGCTTGCGGCGAGCGTGCCGGCGAGGTGGTAGAAACGCTCAAGGAATTCCCTGAAATCACCGATCCGCGCACGGGGCAGTCGCTGATGAAGCGAACAATCATCATCTGCAACACATCCTCGATGCCCGTAGCATCGCGTGAAGCCTCCGTCTACACGGCCGTTACGCTTGCCGAATACTTCCGCCAGCAGGGCCTCAATGTGCTCGTCCTCGCAGACTCCACATCGCGCTGGGCGCAGGCGATGCGCGAGCTTTCCGGCCGCCTTGAGGAAATCCCGGGCGAAGAAGCGTTCCCTGCATATCTTGAAAGCCGCATCGCGGCGTTCTACGAGCGCGCAGGACGCGTGAGGCTTCGGAACGGATCCATCGGATCAATTACCATTGGCGGCACGGTATCGCCCGCAGGCGGCAACTTCGACGAGCCAGTGACACAAGCCACATTGAAAGTGGTTGGAGGCTTCCACGGTCTTTCACGCGCACGTTCCGACGCGCGCCGCTATCCTGCAATCGATCCGCTTGACTCCTGGAGCAAATACAACTCCGTTATTGAGCAGGAGCGCGTGGAAAAAGCGCGCGCCATTTTGCGCAAGGGCAGCGAAATCGGCCAGATGATGAAGGTTGTGGGCGAAGAAGGAACTTCGCTTGAGGACTTCGCGGTCTACCTCAAAGCGGAATTCCTCGATGCCGTTTACCTCCAGCAGAATGCGTTCTCCGATTTCGATGCGTCCACGCCGGTCGAGCGGCAGAAGACGATGTTCACCGTCGTGGAGAGGGCGCTTGAGGCAGATTACGCTTTCACGACAAAGGACGAGCTTAGAAAATTCATCATGGAGCTTCAGCAGGCATTCATAGACTGGAACGACAAATCTTTTGACTCGGAGGAGTTTTCCTTGGGAAGAGACGCCCTTATGGCGAAAATAGCGAATGCCTCCAAAGAGGACTGACAGATTCAGGAGAAAATGATTTATGTTTAACAACAAGATTTACCACAAGATCGACGCTCTTTCCGGATCCATAGCGACGCTCCGCGCCGAAGGTGTCAAATACAACGAGATCGCGGAGATAGAATCGCGCGCAGGAACTTCACTTGCACAGGTAATCAAGCTTGACGGGAACAACGTCACGCTGCAGATTTTCGCAGGTGCGCGCGGCGTGGATACGGCGGCAAAGGTTCGCTTCCTCGGCGAAACCATGAAAATCCCCTTTTCCGAGGCGCTCCTCGGGCGCGCGTTCACCGGAAGCGGCATTCCGCGCGACGGCGGCCCTGAAATCAGCGAAGATCCCTCACCCATCGGTCAGCCGTCGGTAAATCCTGCCAAACGCATCATGCCCAAGGAAATGGTGCGCACAAACATTCCGATGATCGATCTTTTCAATTCGCTTGTAAAATCACAAAAGCTTCCTATATTCGCAAAGGCGGGCGAGCCGTACAACGACCTCCTCGCCAGAATCGCGCTTCAGGCCGACTCCGATGTAATCGTCATTGGAGGCATGGGCCTTAAGTATGACGAATACCTGAAATTCCGCGACACGCTTGACAGATCCGGAGCCCTCGCCAAGACTGTAATGTTCGTCCACACCGCCGCCGATCCTACCGTGGAGTGTATGCTCGTCCCCGACATCTCGCTTGCGGTTGCGGAAAAATTTGCGCTTAAGGGTAAAGACGTTCTGGTCCTTCTCACGGATATGACATCGTTCGCCGATGCAATGAAGGAAATTGCCATTACGATGGAGCAGATCCCCTCCAACCGCGGCTATCCCGGAGACCTTTACTCCCAGCTCGCGTCGCGCTACGAAAAAGCCGTGGACTTTGACGGAGCAGGCTCCATCACTATTCTCGCCGTGACCACTATGCCCGGAGACGATGTGACGCACCCCGTCCCAGACAACACCGGCTACATCACCGAAGGCCAGTTCTATCTCAAGAACGGACGCATCGAGCCGTTCGGATCGCTCTCGCGTCTCAAACAGCAGGTCAACAAATCAACGCGAGAGGACCACCGCACTGTTATGGACGCGATGATCAAGCTCTACGCCCAGTTCAAGGAAGCACTCGAAAAACAATCAATGGGATTTCGAATGTCGGCATGGGATCAGAAGCTTCTCTCATACGGAGATGAGTTCGAGAAGGCGATGATGGATCTTTCCGTCAACATTCCTCTTGAGGAAGCGCTCGATTTAGGATGGAAGATTCTCGCATCGAACTTTGCCAAGGACGAGGTGGGAATCCCCTCCAAACTCCTTGAGAAGTTCTGGCCTGCCGAATAAATGGCGGTAATCCTAGAGAGCGAAAGAAAAAGCTTCAAGGCCAGGATTTTTCTGGCTTTGATTTATTCAGCTCTCGCTCTCGGCGCGGTCACGATGGCATACCCGTTCGCCGTAATGATTGCGGGAAGCTTCTCGTCGGCATACGACTACAACCGCCAAAGCCCAATCGTATCGGCGCTCTTCTCGCGAAGCGACCGTTTCATGCGCTCAATCGCCACGTACTTCAGGTCATTCCCACGCGAAGTATATCCGGACGCACCAGACTCATGGACCACTTGGACGGAAGTGGCCAAAGACAAGGCGGGCATTAAAAGCTTTGCGGAGAGAGAGCTTGAGGCGTACAGGAACAAAGAATTCCTCGCCGAATCGAAAGAAATCGCGCGCGAGTATCTCCTTGCTCTCAAAAAGACAGACCCCCTTCTTTTAACATGCCATTACGACCAGCGTGACGTTCCGCGCTTCGCCAAGGACAAATACGGGACAATTGAAAATCTGAACAAGGCGTGGGATGTGCCGCACAAGTCATTCTTCGACATTTCCTTCTCGGCCGAAGCACGCCTGAAAACGGGAATGAAACCGCTCGACGCCGCCAAGGCCGCCGACTATCAGGCTCTCAAACAGCACTATGTAAACGAGGCCATAGAACACGGGCACTATATGGCGCGCACAGTTCCGGCCGACCTCAAAAGCAACGCCTCGGACATCCGCAATGCACTTGCCGTGCAGTTCTGCGAACATGGAACGTCGGACTTTCTTAGAAATGCGCTCGGGAACTACCGCCTGATTGCAGACTACCTCTTCCTGCGCGGAGGAGCCTTCTTCAATACGCTGATTCTCGTTGCCCTCTCAATTCTTGCCACACTCACCGTAAATCCGCTCGCGGCCTACGCGCTCTCGCGCTTTAGGCTCAGGCACTCAGAATCCATCATCCTTTTCATCCTTGCCACAATGGCGTTTCCTGCAGCCGTCACCGCGATTCCCGGCTTCCTTCTCCTCAGGGATCTCGGGATGCTCAACACATTTGCTGCGCTCGTCCTGCCGACAATGGCAAACGGAATGTCGATTTTCATCCTAAAGGGATTCTTTGACGCGCTTCCACGCGAACTCTACGAAGCGGCCGCCATTGACGGCGCGTCAGAATGGACGGTCTTCCGCAAAGTAACACTTCCAATGATGACTCCGATTCTCGCCGTCAACGCGCTAAACGCATTCATTCACGCGTACGCGTCATGGGAATGGGCATTTCTCGTTTGCCACAAAGAATCGCACTGGACTCTTGCCGTATGGCTCTATCAGATGTCTGTGGAAACATTTGCCGGCCAGCCCTGGTGCGTGATGGCGGGTTTTGTGGTAGTTTCTATTCCTACGGCAGCAGTATTTCTTCTCTGCCAGAAAATCATTCTTCGCGGAATAGTGCTTCCTTCAATGAAATAAAGATTCTGCAATTCCGGGAATCAAGGAACGATTCCGAATTGTCTACTTGCACTTTGACATTAACCTCTGGTGCACACTATCTGGAACAAGCTCGGAGAAGTTTTCGCCAGATATAATCCTGCTGCGGATTTCCGTTGACGACTCAACCGTTCTTGGGTACGCCTTAAAAGTGCAAAGACGCCTGAGCTCTTCATAATTCTTCCAGCGCGGCAATCCTTCAACAGAATCCTCGCCTATAACAAAAAAAAGCTCTGCTCCGGGATTTTCGGCAGCAAATTCACGAACGGTGTCAATGGCATAAGAAACTCCGCCCTTCTCAAGCTCGCGCGCATCCACGGAAACCTTATCCATGCCTGCGAAGGCAAGCTTGACCAGATCAAGACGCAACTCAGGCACAAGGCTCGGCAATGCCGATGTCTTGAATGGGCTTGTGGCGGCAGGAAGAACCACTAACTTATCAAGCATCAAATCGGAGATTGCCTTTGCGGCTATTCCCACATGACCGGAATGCACCGGGTCGAAGCTCCCGCCAAAAAGCCCAATCCTCATCGGGCAAGTTCCTTGGAGCGGCCTGCCGCCTTCGCAAGCGTCTGCGCCACAATCTCCTTGAATGACGACGGAGAAAGAGCCTCCATGCCTGCGGCAGTCGTTCCGCCCTTCGTGGCAACGCCGGCTATAAACGGACCAAGAGACATTTGACTCTCAAGAAGGAACTTCGCTGTCCCATACATGGTCTGAAGCGCAAGAAGTTTAGCGACATCAGCTTTAAGCCCAAGTTTTCTTCCGCCCTCAGCCATAGCCTCGGCCATATACGCAAAATATGCCGGGCCGGAACCGGAAAGAGCGGTCACGGCGTCGAAATCCTTCTCTTTGAGCATCACCGTGGCACCTGCCGCGCCAAGAATCTTCTCCACAACGGCAAGTGCCTTCTCATCTGCTTTTGGAGACGCGCATATCGCACACATTCCAGCGTTTGCCCGCAAAGCAAGATTAGGCATTACGCGAACAAGCCCCGCAACTGAGCCAAACGCCTTACGCAGGGACGCAAGCTTCTTGCCCGCGACGATCGAAACGAGTGTTTGTGAAGGCCTGAACATCCCCTTTAGATATGCCGCAACCGCATCAACATCCTGCGGGCGCACCGAAAGAAAGACAATATCGGAAGCTTTGACAACCTCCTTAGCATCAGAGACAACTTTGACAGCATGCCTACTTGCCATCTCCTTTGCGCGGTCGGGATTGCTCTCTGCCATTATCACAGCAGATTTGTCTGATATGGCATGAAGTATCCCCTCGGCCATCTTGCCTGCACCTATAAAACCAATTTTTATCTTCTTCATGACGCACCTCCCTTTAGCAATAAACATCCTCAGCCCATTCGTAGGCCTCGCTAAACGCTTCACCGAAAGACGCTTCAATCATATATTTAAGGGTTCTTTCAGAATTGAAAAGCCTGAAATACTTCTCGCGCCCGCGCGATGCGATGCGCCTTCGCTCTTCATCATGCGTATTGTAATAAGCAATCTTCTCAGCAAGCTCCTCAACAGAAGAGAAATAAACAGTCTCGTCATCCGAGAAAAAGTGCTGCATCTTGTTTCCAGCATATTGAAACGTCAAACAGCCGCTGCCCATAAGATGTGTAATGCGATCCGAAGCATACCACTTCGAACCTTCCCTGCGGTTGATGGAAAGCCCCATCTTGGATGCGGCAATCGCCTCTTCGTAATCACGCCCCAGAAGAAGCGGAGCCTTCCCCATCCCAAAAAATCCAAGCCGCACAGATGGATCAAGAATCTGCTCGAGCCTTTCCACAAGCTCCCTGCGGTTGTCAATCCGCTGAGGCCTTCCCGCAAAGAAAAGATCATGTTTAAACTCCGTCTTTACAGAATTGTCCTCAACATCATAAGCCGCATCGCACGGATTCGGGAAAAATCCTACGATATTTCTACTCGATGAAAATTCCCGAAGTTCTTCACCGGCCGTTGTTACAAAAATCGAATCGCAGAAATCTTTACGCCTAAGTATCTGAGAACGCGTATGCGCCTGCCAGATGTGATCACAGTTAATATGAACGATGCGAAGCGAAGGGAGCGCCTCCTTCATCGCCAAAAGAGTTTTATTCTCCACGTAGTCGCAATGAGCGATAAAAACAACATCAGGCTTGAAATTGCGCACCGTCCGCAACAGCCGCTTGTTCATCATCTTCGCACCGGTGCCGCGCATAAACCCAAGAGGCGCGAGAAACCGCGCCACATCGCGCTCGGAAAAAGTCAAATGGGGATACCCAAGACGCACTGCGCCTGCGGCAAGACGCATATCAATGCCTGTTCTTCCGCGCCCCCAATGGCGAAGTAGAAAATTCCCAATAAAAAGAATTCGCGGTTTTGACCTCATAGCAGACCCATCCTTTCAAGGATTTCAACCAGCTGCCTGCGAACTACGTCCATCGACAAATACTTCCTGAAGAAATCGTATGCGGCGGCATTATAGTCCTCGCGGTTCGCCCAATCCGCATGGTACTCCTCAACCGCTTTAACGATCGCAGCGGCATCTCCCGCCGGCACGAACTTGATGGCCTTGCAATCCTTTGCCTCTGGAGGATATCCCGTGCAAAACTCATTGACAACCGGCCGTGCGCATCCCATCGCCTCGAAAATCTTATTGCCGATGACGCGAGAAGCCTTCTCTGTTGTGCCGAAAACACCGAGAACCACATCGGACGAATAAATGACCTCGGGAACCTTCTCGTACGGCACCTTGTCAAGAAATGTTATATTGGAAATCCCCTTGGCAAGCTCTTCCGTAGCGGCCTTGTACGCGCCCCACCCAAGAAGATTCCAGTGAATACCTGTGCCTTGGGTCATGCGCGCCGCCTCAACGATGTACTCCATTCCATGAAGCGGGATGTAAGCGCCATGATAAAGAACGGTAAACTCATCATGTACGCGCGCCTTTTCTATGCCGGGCTTAAACACCTTTTCATCCGTACCGGTAAAGAGCGCCGCCATCTTCGAGCGCGGAAGAGCGAACTCCCGCTCGCAGAAATCCACATGGCAGCTCGTATCCCAGGTGACAAAATCCGGCGCATGCATCATCTTCCGCTCAAGATCGTGAAGCTTCTTTGCACGCGGTTCCTCGGCTTTCCACTTGCGCTGCTCAAGAACCTTCTTATCCCACGCGGAAATCATCGGGTCAAAAAGGACCTTCACCCCTCTTCGGTGCGCCCAGCGGCAGGCTGCGAGGACATCCCTCTGACGGCAGACGGGCACCCACACAAGATCGGGCTTCGGCTTGCGCCAAAGGCCTCTGAAAAAAGCCTCTGCATCACCAAAGCGCGGGGAGAGCTTCACGTCAAAGAAATCAACCTCCCAGCCAAGCGATTTGAAAAGCGAAATATTGACGCGGTTGCGCGAATAACCATGGTCGAAGCGCCCCCAAAAAAGAACACGCTTAGCCATTGTCCGCCTCCTTGCCTAAAAGTTCCCTTGCTCCGAACAGTATCGCCATCACGGCAAATACGGCAAGCAGCATCTCCCCGCCCTCTTCAAGCGCCGTGCACAAGGCGCGCACACTTTCATCACCATCAGCCATACGCTTACCTGTAGCCTCGCGTATCCATGAAGGCAAACGGTCCATAATCTGGACAACTGCGCCAGAAGCGAACATACACCCTACCGCCCACGCCGAAGGCTTAAGAGAAAACACTCCCTTAATCCAGTGAGATGCAAGATACACGCTACCCGCCGCAAACACACCGAAAAATGCGGCGAAATAAAACAGAATAAGAGCCTTCATTCCAAGTGGAACGCCCCCATTGGTTACGACGCGCATCTTAAAAGGAGTCCCAGTAAGCGGATTACCGTTTGGCTTAAAAAGCCCTGCTAAAAGAAAGCCATCCTCGCCAACAAACGACGGATAGAAGACATGAAGCGCTGCGCTGTGAAGATCAAGCTGCTTGAGAATAGCCATTACCACCACTAGCGTCACCATGAGCGAAAGAACTCTTCTTCGCAAAAGAGACCCATCAAAGGGACACTTAAACCACACAAAAGGAATTATTGCCGCGTAAACAGGTAAAGTCGCCAACTCAAAAATGCTACGTCCATTGGCATCGAAAGCGGAAACAAGCGTACAAGGCTCCATTATCGACCAGAGAAGAACAAAAATGGAAAAACCCACAAAAAAGAGAAACGGCGGGAGCGCCCACACCTTGTATCTAATCTCACTTCCGTTCATCATGAATCTCCTTGTAATATTCAATCGTTTTAGAACACATCTTCGAAATGGAAAAATTCTCCACCGCAGATTTTACGGCCGCTGTACTGATTCGCGCCCTCTCCTCAGTAGACAAGCCAAGCGCTCTGTCTAACGTCGCGGCCAAAACGGCAGGATCACCGGGCGGCACGAGAAAGCCTGTCATGCCATCCGACACCGTCTCGCATGCGCCGCCGTGAGCAGATGCCACAACAATGCGCCCCATAGCCTGCGCCTCTGTGATGACACGCCCGAACGCCTCAGGATGAGAGTATGATGCGCTCACTACCACATCGCTCATAGCATAGATAAGCGGCATCTGTGAGGAATGGTCAAGAAACACGGTCTTAACCCCCTTAAGCTCCGCCGCCATAGTTTTAAGACGCTGGGAATACTCCACTCTGCCTTGATCCGACCCCACAAACAAAAGCGCAAAAGACCGCGTTTTCATCAAAGATGCAGCCTCGAGAAGAATGTGCTGCCCCTTAAGAGAAGTCAAACGCCCGGGGAGTGAAACGACTGGAACCTGCGGATCAATTCCAAGGCTCTCTTTAGCGCTCGTCACAGTTTCGGCGGAAACAGCGGAAGGATGAAAACGCTCCACGTCAGCGCCGCGATGAATGGTCGTGACGCACTTAGGATCCGCTCCGTACGTCTCAAGTATATGCTTGCGAACACAGTCGGAAACGGCAATTGTTCCGCGCCCCGAAAGCATTACGCGATTGTAGGGAAGCTTCAAAAACTTCGGATCCGTACCGTAAAGCCCATGCCATGTGGACACGAACGGCACACCCGAAATGCGCGATGCCTTTTTGACGCTCCATGCAGGCGCACGCGAGCGAACATGCATAAGAGTAAAGCCGCCATCCTTCACAATACGGGCAAGCTTCCGGGCGTTTGAGAAAATCACAAAAGGATTCTTTGAAGCGAGCGGCAGCGTGAAATGCTCCACCCCCATCGCCTTAAGCTCAGCCGCCAGACGGCCGCCGGCTGATGCCACTGCACTCGGAATTCCTGCAGCGGCGAGAGCGCCGGCGATTTCCACCGTGCCGCGCTCAACGCCGCCTTGATCCAACTCAGGAAGAACTTGCAGTATTTTCATTCCCGTCAAACGCATCAGTGCTGATTGTATGTGGCTGAAACCTCTTCCCAGGTGCGAGTAGTGAAAAACTTCGCGATAGCGGCATCATATTCAGCCGTGTGCGCGAACGCCTTCTTCATAAGCTTAAAGCGCGTATCAAGACCAAGCGTACCGCCGTGATTTGAAAGCTCCTCAACAAGATTGCCGTAATCGAGCGGATCCGTGACAGATGCGACGCGCAAATAATTCTTGGCGCTCGCGCGAACCATGCAAGGGCCTCCGATATCAATGTTTGTGCGGCCCATTTCAGGCGTAACGCCATCCTTGGCCACAGTCTCACGGAAGGGATAAAGATTAACTACCACCATATCAAGCGCGCTTGCGTCAAGGCGTTTGATATCATCCTGATGGGCGGCGTTATACGTCTCGGAGAGGATGCCGAGATAAATCTTGAAATCAAGAGTCTTGACAAGACCTCCCTGCATTTCAGGCTGACCGGTATAGTCTGAAACAGCCACAAGCGTCCCCTCAGCAGCATCCCCGAGAATCTCCTTGATCTTGGCATAAGTGCCGCCAGTAGAATAGATCCTGACTCCAGGGCAGGCCTTTACAAGCTGAGGCACAAATGTCTCAAGGCCCGTCTTATCACTCACGCTCATAAGGACATTCTTGATCTGGACGCGATTATCGATTTCAGTAACTATATTAAGCGACATGATTTTCTCCTATTTTTACTCTCGCCTTTGCCGTATATTATACCATAACGCACAACACATTGCTTTTGTGGATACGATCTTACCCCCAAAGGTGACAAGACAAACTTTGTGATATGCAGCATCAAAAATAATCGAATTAATGTGATATAATATACAGTGATGAAGCCGATAGCAACAGATACGTATAATTTTGAGCGGTTAATGACCGATGGGTACACCTATGTCGACAAGACGGAGGTGTTGTATCCGCTTGTCAACAAATCAATCGGACGTCAGTTCTTTCTCTCGCGTCCGCGCAGGTTCGGTAAGTCGCTTCTTATTTCAACTTTTAAGTCGCTTTTTCAGGGACGGCGCGATCTTTTTAAGGGTCTTGCGATTGATTCGCTGGAATATGATTGGAAGGTCTATCCCGTTTTGCATCTTGATTTGGGTTCGATGCAACGGCCGACAGTTGAAGAGTTTGAGGATTTTCTTTGCAGATCGCTTGATAGATTAGCAGTTGAGCATTGCGTTGAGATTTCCGACTCGAAGATACCTGCGGATAAGTTTATATCGTTGTGTGAAGCACTCGCCGCGAAATCGCCCCATAAGCAGTTTGTGATGCTCGTCGATGAATACGATAAGCCGCTTTTGGGGACGCTCAATACGCCTGAGGTCATCAAGTTCCGTGACACGCTGAAATCGTTTTATTCCGTCATCAAGACGAAAGAAAGTCTGATGCGCTTTACGTTCATTACGGGCATCAGCAAATTCTCGAAGG
>JAGBZQ010000034.1 GCA_017628165.1 Kiritimatiellia bacterium
CGTATCTCATCAAGCATGCACATTTATATACTCAAAAAACACCTATATGATACCACTTACTCTCGCCGCTTTCAACCCTCACGCGCACCGCGAAGAACAGAAACAGCACGGACTACGGCAGTGTCCTCTTCAACTTGTATTCTATCAAATTTCTCCCTTCCTCTCAACCCAACCAAACATCCTGGGCCCCACCTTTTGCATTTTAATGTTTAGCCGGGGAGAAGCGAATGCCAGAGAGGAAAGAAAACGCTAAATATACGCCTCCCCCAAGCGGCACGAGAATTGCCGTACGCCAAAAACAAGACTCTATCGGCAATGCCTTTTTGACAAGGTAAATTACGCACGCCATAACGATAGAAGCCAAGATTATCTTTATGAGCCTCGGCAAGACGGCGGCGAGCCCAAGAACACCGTTTTTCATCCGCGCTTTCATTCCAAGCAAAAGACATCCCACACCGGAGCAAACGACAGTGGAAACGGCAAGCCCGACATGGCGCCACTCGACAGGCAGAAGCAAGACCGCCATAATATTCAGAAACGCATTCAAAACGACTGTGCAAACGGAAACCCTGAGCGGAGTTTTCATATCCCCCTGTGCTTGAAACCACGGCACAAAAACCTTCTGAAAGCCGAAAAACGCAAGCCCCGCCGAATAGACGGCAAGCGCGCGCGAAACGCGAAGAGTAGCTACAGAGTCGAATTCCCCTCCCTCATAAATAAAACCCGTAACTTCAGGAGCAAGCACCATAAGCCCCGCCGCCGCGGGCACCATCACAAAAAGAAGCGGCGAGAGCGAGGCTACAAGCGCCGCACGCGCGCCATCCAAATCGTCCTTCGCGAAATGCCCGGAAAGCGTGGGCAGAAGCACGGTTCCGAATGAAACACCCACAATCCCGAGGGGCAAATCCATGAGACGCTCGGCATACCCTATTACGCCCGCCGCCCACGGTGCGGCAAGCTGAGCAAGAAACTGGTCAAGAAGATAATTAAGCTGAATCGCCCCCGCCCCAAGCGCACCAATCGCGACGTTGCGCCAGACAAGCCTGAACTTCGGATCGCGCCAAAGCGCAAATGACGGATACGGCAATATGCCCTTTTTAGCCATCATCCGGAACATAAACGCCATCTGCAACGCACCAGCCGACAAGACGGCGTAGGCAACAATTTTGATGCGAAGCGCCACCTCAAGCCCCGGGAAGAACCATATCGCAGCCAACGCCCCGATCCAGCAGATATTCAAAAGCGACGGCACGAAGGATGCCGCCTTAAAACGCCCGAAAGCATTCAGAACCCCCATGCCGAATGCCGCCGCGCAGATGAATATCATGTAGGGCAAAAGAATCCTCACGAGATCGAACGTCAGGGAAAAGCGATCGGCTTGAGGCGCGTCAAAACACCCGCGCCACGCCGCAAACGCATCAAGGCCCAATATCGCCAAAATCACAAACGCTGCGAGAATCATCACAACAGTCGTCATGACAGAGCGCGCAAGCCTGGCCGCCGCCTCAAGAGAAGAATTCTCAAGCTCGCTCTTGAATACGGGAACGAACGCCGCCGTAAGCGCGCCTTCACCGAAAAGCTTACGCGCCATATTTGGAAGCGCAAAAGCAAGAGCAAACGCACTTTGCGCCACGCCCGCGCCGATAAGCCGTGACTGCAGCATTTCGCGCCCAAGCCCCAGAACACGCGAAAGCGCCGTAAGCGCAGCGACGACAAACGCGTTTTTAGCTACCCCGGACGCCTTCATTTGCTGTAGCAGATTCTGTCTACCATCTTCTTAAAGCTCTCGGCGCCGTCAAGGATGTCGATAGCGATCCTGAGATAAAGACACTTCACGGGAACCGTCTCAAAGCGCGGGAAACGAACGGCATCCTTCTCTGTTGTAACAAGCGCGTCGGACCCCATGTCAGCAGTCCTATTAAGGGCGTAAAGGATCTCCGAGGGATCATAGCGGTGGTGATCGGCATAACGCTCGCACCAGACGACCTTCGCTCCGAGATGGCGAAGTGAATTTTCAAAACCCTTGGGGGAGGCAATTCCAGAAAGCGTACAGACGGTCCTGCCTTCAAGCCAAGAAAGAGGGAATTCCTCTCGGCTCCATACATCCTTAAGCACCTTTGGGGAATGAGAACACTTGACGATCTCGGCTTTCCTGTTGTACTTTCTTATCTCCGCAACAGTCTCTGAAACATCGCCGCGGCATTTCGTAAGGAATATCAAATCCGCACGCTTTAGATGGCGGACCGGCTCACGGAGTATTCCACGCGGAAGCATATTGCCGTTGCCGAATGGATTTGTGGAATCCACGAGAACAACTTCCACGGAATGCTTGAGGCGCTGATACTGAAAGCCGTCGTCAAGAATTATCGTATCACACCCTAAGCGCTTTATGGCATAGCGCCCCGCCTTGACGCGATCGCGATCCACTACAACGGCCACACCCGGCAGATTCGACGCGAGCATATAAGGCTCGTCGCCGCCGATCGCCGAATCGAGACGCACGCGTCTACCATCGGAAACCACGAGCGGCGGATCGATCACCTGAGTGAACACTCTCTGCCACCAGGAAGCTTCCTTGCGGCGGTATCCGCGCGAAAGAATAGCCACCTTGCGCCCCTTGGCGGCAAGTGCACGGGCAAAAAGCTCTGTGACGGGCGTCTTGCCCGTGCCGCCGGCAGTAACGTTGCCGATGGAGATAACCTGAATCCCGAGAGGATAACGCCTCAAGATTCCGGCCTTGTATAAAAGATAGCGAATAGAAACCACAAGCGCGAAGATAAGGCTCAAAGCCTTCAAAACCGCCAGCAGCACCCGCATCAGAAAAGGCTGGTTCTCATCCGCGCCCTTCTCCAGAATCACCTTGGTAAGATATTTCTCAAGGCGCTCTATACCATTCTGTTTTGCTTTGCGCACTTAAAATCAGTCTCCAAACATCATTGCCGTAGATTCGCCAAGAGCTCTTAGGTAGACACCCATGGAAAGCCTCACATCGGAAGCGTCCTTATATCTGTCGATTCTGTAAAATTCATTCTCATACGAGATGCAGAACCGAAATCCTAAGCAGCAGTACTTTACGTCAAACCAGGCGCCGACCTCATCAATCTCATTCTCCGCACAATCCCAGCTGACGTACGGACCCCAGGCGAGATAGTCGGTGATCTTGTGCTCGCACTCGAACAGTACATACGAATAGTCAACCCAGTTGAAGCTTTCGTCTTTGAGACGCTTCGGATCAAAAGGCACGGAGCAAAAATCCCAAAAGCGATGATCGCGACGCGAATATGACAAGCTTGCGGAGAAATTCTCGGAAAACTTTTTCGCAAGCGCTATATCCGCATACGCAAGAGAATCGTTCTGACCATCCCACTCCGCGCGAGCCATAATGGAAATGTCGTCCCTAGGAAACACTCTGCCCCTGACGCCGGGAACAGCCATAATCGCATCGTCGCGTCCGTAATTCGGATCCTCCTGATTCGCGGCAAGCTTGTGATAACGCCCACCCGCCGTCCACGACGTATCGTTGAACTGCAACGCCACGTAAGCGTCAAAATCAAAAACCGTACGCTTTCTGCCATCCTCACCGATCTTCCTGAAGGCGTTGCGCACACCCGGGGTGACGCCATACCAGCTGTACGGAAGATTACGGCTTCTCCCGGCAAACTGATCAAGCCAATCGGAACTTCCGTCGACAGAATCGAAATAGAGCACCCGGGAATTCTTTCCAAGCCCCGAATACGAAGCCTCCTGGGCGAGAACATCGAGATACGGCTCTACTACATGCTGCCATTCTTCATCGATATCGCCCACGCCGCGTGCCGAAAATGTAATGCCGCCCTCGACTACCGCACGCGTAACGTTTTCGTCACGGCAGCGAGTCCTCTTAGTTCCGAAAAGATCCGTCTCGCCGCTTGCAGACCAATACGTGCCGCGGACACCGAAACGCGGAACGACGGACACGACATCGTCAATCTTGAACGGCAGAGTAAAACGGTGATACGTATCGGCGCGAAAGGCCTGATAATCAGCCCAGAGTCCAGGCTTGTAGCGAAACGCCAAATACGTACTCGGCTTTCCGATCTTCTCATAATCCCGATTAAGCCATCCAAGCCGAGTTGACGACTCGTAATTCACCGGAGTTCCGAAAATCGGCTGCGGAGCGACATCAGCAAAAAACTCTGGCAAACGATTCACGGCACCGTAAAACTCGTTCAGGGACCCGGATACGCTCACCGCAAGGCCGAAAGTGTCTCCAAGATGCTCCCATGCCACCTCATTGCCTTGATATGAGGGAAATCTGTTGTCCAGCCCAAAAACGGCATCGCGCATAAAATCCCTGTTAAAATACGAGTCGCTGTAGCGAACGAGGCTGGCCCTCAGAAATTCCGGCTCTGAAATCTGCCAGAAATGTTCAAGGGAAACCGTATAACGATCCTTTGGAAGAGTACTCCCCCAGTTGAAATAATTATAACTGCTGTTTGACCTCTTATCATAATAATCATAATCACGATCGTTCAGATAATATACCTTAAACTTTCCGGTTCCGAAGTCACCCAGTTTCCAGCGCACAGACTGCCCCAAAGCAACGCCGTTCTTCGCTCTTAAGTCAACGCGGGTAGCGCCTCTTAAGCCATAGTCGCTCGAATGGAAATCGTCGGTTATGTCGTAAACATATTTGGTAAGAAGATACGCACCCCAACGCGTTCTGTAGCCGGGCATTACACGCCAGCCGTAGTCGGTGTTGAGCGGCTGCCACCAATAGGGAACCCAAAACACAGGAATCTCGAACAGCCTAAGAACCATGTTTTCGGCGACAACCTCCTTGCCATCGGTATATTTCACGCCTCCGGTCAGTGACCAGTGGCATATTCCGCCATGATTGGTGCAGGTGGTCACGGAAGTCGGATCTTCAAAATGATATTCATTTCCGATGCGCTTGAGCTTTTCCGCCCGCAGCGTATAAACGCCCGCTACCGCATGGACATGACCTGAAGCCACCATGCCGTCCGAAACATTATCCACGGCAACCTTGTCCGCGGTAACCTTCAGCTGCACATCCTTAGGGAAGAGCGATTCAGCGCGCGGCTTCGGAAGCTTACCGGGCATGTTAGACGCCGAGGCGGCCACTGATGCCGCAATGGCTAAAAAAAGTATAATTTTTCTATTCATGACTGAGAGTATAACACTTGCGAGGTGGCCGCGTCCAGTATAGAAAACGATTCGGGATGGCGGTGAAGCTCCGAAACGAACGTGAGACGAGTGTCAAAATCCTTCTGAAGCTGGGCAAGAATCCCAGAATCCTCCGTCCTGAGGCGCTGCATAACCTGCGGAGCGATGACAATTTTGGGCTCGAACGGCTTCTTGTCGGTAGCCGCCTTCTTGAGAAGCGTGGTAAGCTGGCGCTGAACCTCAATCGATATCGCCATGGGGCTCTTCACAACGCCGTGCCCATCACAGAACGGGCAGTTCGACGTGAGCATGGAGAGAATGGACTGATCCTGGCGCTGACGCGACATCTCAAGAAGCCCAAGCTCAGAAATCTCAAGAACGTTCGTGCGCGCGCGGTCGCGCTTCAAGGCCTCCTTAAGTGTGCGGTAAACCTGCTTCTGATGCTTGCGAGATTTCATGTCGATAAGATCGAGAACCACAAGCCCTCCGATATTGCGAAGCCTGAGCTGGCGAGCCACCTCTTCGACGGCCTCAAGATTCACCTCAAGGATCGACTCCTCCTGCGAGCCTTTGCCCTTGTAGTGGCCGGTGTTGACGTCCACCGCCACGAGCGCTTCCGTCTCGTCGATCACAAGATATCCGCCGGACTTAAGCGGAACCTTGCGGGCGAATGCCTCGGAAAGCTGACGGTCAAGCCCGTAGTGGGCAAAAATGTTCGCACTGCCGTCATACCTGCGTATGCGCGACTTCGCCCTGCGCGAAATGCGGCTTGTCACCTCGCGCATCTCCTCGTAGCTCTTGGCGTCGTCGATTACTATGGCATCCACATCTTCGGTAAGCCAGTCGCGGACAACGCGCTCACAGAGATCGGGCTCCTGGAAAATGCAGCACGGGGTACGCAGGCGCTTGATGTTGACCTGCATCTCATTCCAGACCGAAAGCAGGTTTCTCAAGTCGCGCGCAAACGCACGTGCACTTGCGCCTTGCCCGACCGTCCTCACCACAAGCCCCACATTCTCAGGCAGAGGGAGCCTGTCGAGGATCTTCTTAAGACGCTGCCTCTCCTTTGCGTCACCAATCTTCTTTGAAACTCCGCGAAGCGTCGCACCGTGCGAATCCTTGGCACCCGGCATCATCACGAGATAACGGCCGGGGATGGAAAGATTCGCCACCACGCGAGGACCTTTTGTGGAGATCGGCCCCTTGGTGACCTGAACGATGATCTCGCTTCCCGGCGGGAAACGCTTGGCGATTTCCGCATCGGAAAGACGGCTTGACCTGCGCTGATTCTTCTGCGAACGAGAATCATCGTCGTCATCAAGCGCGGCATCCCCGTCTGGCGTCATATCCCAATAGTGGAGAAAGGCGTTTTTCTTTAGTCCGATATCTACGAATGCAGCCTGAAGATCGTTCTCGAGATGTTGAATGCGCCCCTTGAAGACGCTCCCTACGAGCCGCTCCTCCTCGCGATGCTCCACCATAAACTCCTCGAGGCGTCCGTTCTCGACAACGGCGACGCGGGTTTCGAGGCGCTCCACGTTTACGATTATTTCGCGCTTCGTTTTTGAGCGCTTAAGCCAACCGAACAAGTTCATTTTTTATCCTCTCTGTGCAGTGATACACTTTGTACAAGACCTAAAGCGCACATGACCACTACGAGAAACGTGCGCCCAAGTGAAAGAAACGGAAGCGGCAGCCCCGTAATCGGGACCAAGCCGATGCACATGCCGATATTCACGTAGACATGCGCAAAAATGAGTGTCGCCACGCCAAGCGCAAGAATCCGCCCGGCAGGATCCGGCGTAATTACGGCCGTCCATGCAACTGAAAAAACAAGCGCGGCGAAAAGCCCAAGAAGCAAAAGAGAACCTCTTAAAAAACCCATCTCCTCTGCCCAGATGCAGAATATGAAATCGTTCATGCAACCCATCGGAGGCAGAAGCTGGCGCCTGATGGAATCGCCCTTTTTAAAGCCCTTGCCCATCACGCCGCCAGCACCGATAGCCATGCGCGCCTGCCTGAGATTGTAGCCGGAATCCATGGCGTCGGTCTCCGGAAACAGGAATGTCTTGACGCGCTCCACCTGATGCGGACGGAGTGGAACGTATTTCAAAATGGCTTCTTTGCGCTCTTGCGGGACATTTGGCTTCTCCGCCTCGTACACGGCCGCAAGAACCGCCGCCATGCACACGCATCCGACGGCGAGAAGAACGACGAATCCCTTGCGCCAGACGCCGGACGCGAGAAGTATCACGGTAACCGCCGGAACAAGAGTAAGAGTCGTCCCGAGATCCGGCTCCATCAAAATGAGGACGGCCGGCACTCCTGCAAGCAGCGCGGCAAGAAGGAAGCCCCTGAACCCGAAGTGCCCCTTAAACTTTTCCTCGGCGCAGCCAAACAATGCCGAAAGGAACGCAATGACGCAAATTTTCGAAACCTCGCTCGGCTGAAAGAACCAAAGCCATCTTTTGCCGCCGAACTGCTCCGTTCCGCATACAAGAACAAGCACAAGGAAAAATACGGCCATAAGATACGCAGGTGCGGAAAAATACGTAAGAACGGTTCTGTAATCCACATACGAAAGAATGAAATAACACACAAGGCCGAAAGCCGCCGTGCAGAGCATTTCAATCCACTTGTCAGCAAACACGGCCGACTCGCGCGCCTCTCCCGCCGAATGAAGAGCCATCGCGCCTACGGCAATAAGCCCAATCATCGCGAAGAACGAAACCCAATTAAAGCAAAGAAGAAATCTTCTCATTTCACGATCCTCTCCCCATAATAAGATTTGAGAATCGCCGCCACTTTCGGAGCCGCGGTAGAGCCGCCTGAATCGCCGTTTTCCACTACGATTGCAAGCGCTATCGGATCCCTGCTGAGAGAAGATTCCGTAGGTGTGCAATACGCCACAAACCACGTATTCTTGCGCCTGTTGTTTCTGGAGCCGACCTCTGCCGTGCCCGTCTTTCCGAAAACATCCGCGTCCACGCCCTCGCCGGCTTTGCGCCCGGTGCCGCGCAGAACGACGCTACGCATTCCCTCGCGGACAGCTTCAAGATGATCCTCTGGAACGTCAATCGGAGTTATCGACACATCGCCCATTGCCGCAAGATGCGGCACGGCGAGCGCACCTGACCCTATTGCGCCTACGGCAAGAGCCATCTGAAGAGGCGTCACAAGAAGAAGCCCCTGCCCGATCGACATCTGCGCAAGATCGGCGGCGTTCCAGCGGATGCCGGGATTGAGCCTCGCCTTGACGGCCGCATCCGGAATTATCCCGGAATACTCCGAAGGATAATCAAGCCCTGTCTTGCGCCCAAGCCCAACCTCTCTCGCGACCCATTGCATGGCGTTCGTCCCTGCCCTTACGCCCACTGTACAGAAGTAGGGGTTGCAGCTTTCCTTGAGCGCATCCGAGAGATTCATCTCTCCATGCCCCCAAGTGCGCCCACAGCGGATTTTCATTCCCGAAAGCTCATAGTATCCGATGCACTCCAGCGTGTCGGCAGGCGAGAGCCCCATCTTGAGCGCGGCAAGAGCAGTGACAAGCTTAAAAATAGAACCTGGCGCATAGGCGCCTGATGTGGCACGGTTCAAAAGAGGCTTAAGCGGATCGTCGCGATAACGCTTATAGACCTTCTCAGGAAAGATCGGTACGCACTCGTTTGGATTAAACGACGGAGCGCTCGCCATGGCGCGCACAGAGCCATCGCGCGGATCAATCGCCACAAACGCGCCAGAGCATCCTTTGAGCTCCTTCTCTGCAGCCAACTGAAGAGATGCGTCAATCGTAAGACGCAAATCATATCCGTTCTGCGGCGGCAACACGGTAACACGCGACTGCGCATAGCCACGTGCGTCCACATAGACACGATCCTCACCCGGCATTCCGCGCAGATACGCATCATACTGAAGCTCCATGCCGTCACGCCCGCACATCTCCTTGTCCACGAAATTCATTCTTGTGTCGCCCCCATCCGAAGGAAGCCTGTCACGCCCGACTCTGCCGAGAACATGGGCGGCAAGAGATCCCATGGGATAACGGCGGGAATAATGAACTGTAGCCTCAAAGCCCTTATAATCTCGCTCATGCTCGGAAAATCTGGCAAGCTCCGCCTCCGTGAGATTGCGCCAAGCAAGAAGCGGCCGAGCAAGCGCCTGCCTAAGGTGAGTGCGTATGTCGGCCTCGGAGACAGAAGGCTTTCGCCCGATTACGGCGGACATCGCCTCTATCGCCGCCGTCAAGTTCGCAAGCGTTGTCTCGCCACGCCTGCGGGCTTTATACTCCTCCGGATTTACAGCCACATTCACAACAGGAACATTCTCTGCAAGGGCCACCCCATTGCGGTCAAGAATGCGCCCGCGCATTCCCACGGTCTGAATCCGGCGGAAAGACTGCGACTGCATATCGCTGCGATGAAGCGAAGCGAAATCCACCTGCTCATCTTTAAGTCGCACCGCCAGGATGAGAAATCCAAAGAGAAAAACGGTGCCGAGAATCGCGAAGGAAAGGATTCCCGCAAATGAAAACTCACTTTTCATTCATCGCCGCCTTTCCATCAAGCCAGCGCATGGCAAGACACACAAGCGCAAGCGTAAGCGCACCAACCGGGATGGATGAAAGAATCCGCAGCCACAGACCGCCCGAATGGCGCGAGCCGAGCCACATCCATACCCAAAACTGGTAAAGAGCAAAGAAGGGAATCGCCGCTGCAAGCGGAAGCTTGAACGACCTTAAAAGCGCAAACTGCGCCACAAAAAAACCGATGCTTGTGGCAAATGGAAGCGATGAGAGCGAGTCTTCCATCCCGCCTGCGGCCAATGCGAAAAGAAGTGCCTCCACGGGAGTGCGACGAAGTGCCGAGTATGCGGCCGCAGACAGAAGAACCGGCAAGCCTACATTGAAAATCTTAGGCACGAGCTCCTCCATCGCACCTGCCACCACAAGTACGATCAGCATATACACAAGATGGACGAAATCTTTTTTCACTTTCTGATGAAGACGTCCTCCAGCGTCGTAAAATCAACCGCCGGCTGAACGACTCCTCCACTTACGACTTCGCCCTTGCCGGTTTCCGTTCCCGAGCCGCTTTCCCCGTCTGTGCAGAAAGTTCCAACCTCAATCCCAGCGGGAAAAACACCGCCAAGACCGGACGTAAAGACTTTCGCACGAGGCGGAATTACCGCGCCCGGCTTTATAAATCGCATCGTAAGAAAATCATCGCTGCCGCCGGAGAGTATACCGGCGATACGCCTCTCACCTTGAATAAAGCATGATACCTTAAGCGAAGAATCGGTAATGAGAAGAATCTCGCACGTGTTCGGCGAGACGGAAACCACCCTCCCTACAAGACCTTCAGGGGCTTCCACGATCGCGCCCTCACAAACACCGTGCACAGAACCTTTGCCCGCGCGAAGTGTCTTTGAAATGTCTGCAGAGCCGCCGCCAAAAGAAAGGATTTCCGCCACAATCCACTTGCCCGGGCTCTTGCGCTCATATTCAAGCGCCGCGCGAAGCCGCTCGTTCTCCGCCACAACACGCGAATATTCGCCACCCTCCACGGCGAGCGCCCCAAGCGCGCTTTTAAGACGAACATTTTCAGCCTTGGCAGCGGCACCGTTCAACATTCCGCTAAACCTCGAAACCACCTTGCGCGTCCAGGACACCTTCGCCCTCTGAAAAGGATAGACCGCCTCCACCGTAGCAGACTTTGAAAAAACAAAAACGAGAACACCGATTACCGCAATGGCGATAATCGCAAGCGTTCCCGTTATTTTCGCTTTCATTTCAGCGAATCCTCCAAAATTTGGATCCGCCGAAAACCGTTAATTAAACTTCACGCTTGTTGCGCGCAAGGAAATCAAGCTCATTCATGACAACACCCGTACCCTCGGCAACAGCCGCAAGAGGCTCGTCAGCAAGCGTAACGGGCAAGCCCGTCTGTGAAGAAAGAAGCTTGTCTAATCCGCGGAGCAGTGCGCTACCGCCAGAGAGAATCAAACCGCGGTCTACGAGATCGGCAGCCAACTCCGGCTCGCACTTGTCGAGCGTAGTCCTGACTGCATCAACGATTCTGCCCACAGGTTCCTTCAAAGCTTCTCGAATTTCCTCTGAAGTTATAGTCAAGGTTTTCGGCAAACCTGCCACTATGTCACGGCCTTTAATCTCCAGCTTCTTCTCTTCGCCAACTGGATAGGCACTTCCGATTTCTATCTTGATAAATTCAGCCATTCGCTCGCCTATGAGAAGATTATAGACGCGCTGGACATGCTTCATAATGCATTCATCCATAGCATCTCCACCCGCTTCGCGCATGGAGCAGCTGTGAACGATACCCGCAAGAGAAATAATGGCCACTTCGCACGTTCCGCCGCCGATATCGACAATCATCGAACCGGCAGGCTCGGAAACGGGAAGCCCCACGCCAATCGCGGCGGCCATAGGCTCTTCGATAAGAAAGACCTTCCCTGCGCCGGCGCGCTGAGCGGCATCCTCGACAGCCCTCTTCTCCACTTCAGTGATTCCGCTCGGAACGGCGATCACCATACGCGGTCTTGCCCATTTCATGTTCGAATAAATGCGCTTGGGGCAAACCTTCCTGATAAAGTAGGAAATCATCGCCTCGGTAATCTCAAAATCGGCGATAACGCCAGACTTCATGGGCCTGATGGCCACGATATTACCGGGAGTTCTGCCCAACATGCGCTTAGCCTCTTCGCCTACGGCAAGAACGCGCTTGGTCCCTGCCTGAATGGCTACAACTGACGGCTCACGCAAAACCACACCGCGATGCTTCGCGTATACGAGCGAGTTCGCAGTGCCAAGGTCTATACCTATATCCGTCGAAAAAAGAGACTTTAATTTACCGAACATTTGTAGTTCTCTTTCAATTTATTTAATTTTTCAGTATTTTACCCAAAAAAATCCCCCGCGTCAATAGCGAAATACTTTTATGAATCGCCATACTCCAAGCGCAGCCTCAGACAAGACCACGCTTGATGAGATGCTCAGCTATCTCGACAGCGTTAAGCGCCGCACCGCGAAGAAGCTGATCTCCCGAAACGAACATCTCAAGGCCCTTGCCGTCGTCACGCGAAATGTCCTGACGGATTCGGCCAGCAAGAACATCATACTTGGCAGTGGCATCAAGCGGCATCGGGTATCCGCCGTTGAGCGGATCGTCCACCACTCTCACGCCCTCCGCCTTGGAAAGGATCTCACGCGCCTCCTCGGGCGTGATGGGCTCTTCGAACTCAAGATTGAGCGACTCGGAGTGCGCACGCGCAATCGGAACGCGCACACATGTGCAGCTGAGCTTCAGATCGGGAATGTGAAGCATCTTAGCCGCTTCGTTCTTCATCTTGAGCTCTTCAAGCGTATACCAGTTGGTCTCATCGAACTTGTCGATATGAGGAATGAGATTGTACGTAAGCTGATGCTGGAACGCACTCACCGTCAAGGGCTTGCCCTCCACGTATTCGCGAATCTGCTGCTCAAGCTCGGCAAGCCCAGGAGCACCTGCACCGGAAGCCGCCTGATAAGTCGACGCGATAACGCGCTTAAGCCCCTTAGCCTTATGGAGAGGAGCAACCGCCTCAAGCATGATCGCTGTCGTGCAGTTCGGATTTGCTATGACACCATTGTTCCAGTCGAGATCCTCGGCATTGACCTGAGGAACCACAAGCGGAACGGTGGGGTCCTGACGGAACGCGCGTGAATTGTCGATCATCTTCGCGCCGGCTTTGACGACAGCGTCCTTAAGATTGATCGCCACATCCGTCTTGCCCGCGAAAAGGACGATATCCATACCCTTGAAGCTGTTCTCGTCCGCCTTGAGGACATGATACGTCTCTCCGAGAATCTGCTCGTCACGCTCACGCGATGCAAACACCTGCACCTTGCCGCAGGGGAAATTTCGCTCTTTAAGAACCTTGATCATCTCTGTTCCCACGGCGCCAACGCCGACAAGACCTACATTGTAATTCTTCATTTTGTTTTCTCCTTGAAACTGCTTACTTTACACTCACGGCGATCTTAACCGCATGCCCGTTGAGCGAAACCTCAGGAGCGTCAACCGGCCCGAAGTTAAGCTCAAGAGCGAGAGTTTCGTTCATTACGTAACTTGAATGCTCCTTGAGAGACTCAGCGAATTCGCCGTCGCACTCAACTGCAAGAGCAATACGCTGAGTAACCTCAAAATCTGCCTCTTTGCGCATCGACTGGACATGACTTACAAACTCGCGGGCGAAGCCTTCTGCGATAAGCTCGGGCGTAAGCGCCGTATCAAGACCGACAACCACCGATCCCTCGGAGGCGACAACGAGTCCCTCCTTGGGAGAGCGCGTCACGAGCACATCATCTGCCGTAATCACAACTCCTTCGACCTCCTTCGTCCAGCCGTTCCCCATTCCCAATTCCCCATTCCCCATGCTCGCTATCGCCGCGGCGACGGCCTTCATCTTTGGACCGCACTTCTTTCCGAGAGTTTTGAAGTTAGCCTTGTACGAAACGTTGCAGAGCTCAGTTTCGTCAGCAACAAACTCCACCTTCTTGACGTTAAGCTCGTCTTCGATGAGAGCCTCAAGCCCGGCCACATCTCCGCCCGCCAACTTAAGGGAAGAAAGAGGCTGACGAACCTTAAGATCGGTATCTGCTCTCAAGCGGCGACCAAGCTCGACGGCAGACTGGACATCAGCCATGCGGCGCTCAAGATCAAGATCGCGCGCGGCCGCATTGGCCGTCGGAAAATCGCACAGGTGTACCGAATCAGGATCGCCCGCGCCCTTCAGGTTGCGGTAAATCTCTTCGGCTATGAACGGAGTAAAGGGTGCCGCAACCTTGGAGAGCTGCACGAGAACATATCTGAGCGTTCTGTACGCCGAAAGCTTATCTCCGTCGTTCGTTGACTTCCAGAAGCGGCGGCGGCTGCGGCGAATGTACCAGTTCGTCAAATCTTCGACAAACTTGACGAACGGACGAACGGACTTCTGAAGGTCGTAGTTGTCCATCGCGTCGGTAACTTCGGCGATAAGCGTCTCCATCGACGAGACGATCCACCTGTCGAGAACGTTCTCCGACTCGGGAAAAGCGACTTCCTCATCATGAAAGCCGTCGACATTCGCGTAAGTTACGAAGAACGAATAGGCGTTCCACCACGGAATGAGCAAATCGCGCATGAGCTGCTTAACGCC
>JAGBZQ010000035.1 GCA_017628165.1 Kiritimatiellia bacterium
GGCTGATATTTCGAAGCGCGATACTGAAAATGTGCCGCTTGGCGAAAATATCGCCGAATACATGAAGCGCGAGGTGCTACCCTACAATCCCGAGGCGTGGGTGGATGAAACGAAGAGCAAGGTGGGTTACGAGATACCGTTTACCCGCACGTTTTACGAATACAAACCTGTCGAACCGGCCGAGACGATTGCCGCGCGAATCAATGATCATGAAAGCCGCCTTGCCGCGATTTTAGGCGATCTCTTCGGGGAGGGCGGGGTATGAGGAAGTATGATTTCACAGAGTGCGATATCTACGCGGCGCGAATCGCCGCGCTGCGTCCCTTGCCGAAAGAGACTCTAAAGTCGCTTCGCGAATACTACCGCATAGGGCTTACTTACACGAGTAATGCGCTTGAGGGGAATTCTTTGACCGAGAGCGAGACGAAGGTTGTTGTTGAAGACGGACTGACGATCGGCGGCAAACCCCTGAAGGACGTTTATGAAGCGACGGGGCATGCCAAGGCTTATGATTTTCTTTATGAAATCGCCAAGGATAGACCGGTGACGGAGGTGGATATTCTTGAGCTCCATCGACTTTTCTATTCGCAGATTGATAAGGAAAACGCCGGGGTTTGGCGGAAAGTGCGCGTGTTCATTTCCGGTTCGCGACGCGTGTTGCCTGCGCCTGAGAAAGTTCCTGCGCTGATGGAGTCTTTCGGTGAATGGATGGCTGCCAACGAGGGGAAGATGCATCCGGTGGAATTCGCCGCGCTCGTTCACCAGAAGTTTGTATACATCCATCCTTTTGTCGACGGAAACGGGCGCATGGCACGACTGTTGATGAATCTTGCGCTTATGCGCGCGGGTTGGACGGTCGCCATAATTCCGCCAATCTGTCGCTATGAATACATCGCCACTTTGGAGAAGGCCGGGCGTTCTCCGCAAGATTTTGTTTTGTTTGTCCGCGATCGCGTGAGTGAAACCCAAAAAGAGCTTTTGCGGCTTATGGGTGAAAGTATTGCGATTGATGAGGGAGTAAATGAGGGGAAAGGTGAGGGAGTAAATGAGGGAGTAAAAACTCTCTTTAAAGCTGTTGTCGATTTTCCGGGGCGACGGGCAAATGAACTTGCGGTTTTAATCGGCAAGAGTGTTCAGAGTGTTGAACGCTATGTTAAAACGCTAAAGGATGCGGGGAAGATTGAATTTCGCGGTGCACCGAAAAACGGCGGTTATTATGCTTTAGAGAAAGGCGGCGAATGATGGGAAGGAAGGTGTTGGCCGCGAAATCTGGTAGGGCGGCGTGCTCCTGTGCCGCCGCAGGTGGTGGGATTGCCGCAAAGAACGCAAAGAGCGCAGAGAGTTTAACACAGAGGCACAAAGGCACAGAGAAGATGAAATCATCTGGTAACCCTTGGATTGGCGATGTGCCGGAGGGGTGGGAGGTAAGGAGGCTTAGATATCTTGCAGAAATAACAACAGGGAACAAAGATACCCAAGATGCACAGCCTGATGGCAATTATCCTTTTTATGTGCGCTCTCCAGTCATAGAGCGAAGCAATGAGTATACA
>JAGBZQ010000005.1 GCA_017628165.1 Kiritimatiellia bacterium
CTTGCGAGAGCCTCTTCAATACGAGCATATATCTTCTCCGCAAGAAGCGGGACGGCCATAAGAATGGACGGCTTCAAATACTTGATGTCCTGGACTACCGTCCTCAAAGACTGCATGAAGCAAATCTGCGAACCGGTAACCATAGGGCAGATGAAGTTGGTCGTAAAGGAGAATGCATGAAAGAGCGGAAGAACCACAAAGAACGAATCCTTGTCTGTAATCTTCGCGCCGAAACACTGAAGCGCCCCCACGATATCATGAAGGAAGTTGGAGTGCGTAAGCATCGCACCCTTAGGCTTGCCGGTGGTGCCGGACGTGTAGATGATAGAAGCCACATCCTGAGGCTGCGCCTCGTGCGCATCGTACCACTCACCGCCATCGCGAATCATGAGAGACTTAAGCCCCACCACATCTGCCTGGGCAATCTTCTGGCCATCGAATATGACGCCGTCCACAATGACGATACCCCTGAGCTTCGGGAGCTTTGGAGCAATCTCCATAAACATTCTCAAATGAGCTCTGTCAGTGGTGACGACGGTAACCTCTGCATCCTCAAGAATGTAGCGCACCTCCTCGTTGTGCAGCTTCGGATCAATCGGTACAACTGAAATGCCCGCACCTACCTGCGCCAGATATGAAATCATCCAGTTAGGATGGTTCGGAAGAATAATAGCCGTATTTTCCTCACGCGGCTTAAGACCAAAGCGCGTAGCATAACCCTCGGAGACCTCTCGGACATCCTGCAGGAAGCGGCTCCATGTCTTAAACTGCCACTGATTATCCTCGCACCAGCGAAGCGCGACGTTATTCGGAATGCGCATTGCGCAACTCTCTAGCAATCCACGTATTGTCATAGTGTCACCATTATACCAAAATTGAACCCAAATGTGGGCGATTGAACAAAAATCTTTCTTAGTCGCAGCAATCCGGTATCGGCTGCCGACGGGCCGCCTTCTTCGCCGAATGAGCGTGCTTATCATCAAGCATCTTCTGCTTCTGGCGGCGCGAACGGCGGCGCTTCTGACGACGGATCTTCTCACGCGCCTGGCGCGCGGCGGTCTTGATTCCACTCTCTTTCTCGAGAATAAGCCCGGAGAGCTGACGCCGAGCAAGCCAGCGGTTGGTTTCGCGGCTTCTGGTTTCGGAGCACCTTACCGAAAGGCCACTCGGCTCATGGCAGAGGCGGACAACATTGGAAGTTTTGTTTGTCTTCTGCCCTCCCGGCCCTCCGCCAAGAATGAAGGATTCGTCGAGATCGTCTTCATAAACAGATGCCTCAAGCATCAGTTCCTTAATTCGCGCTATTGTTTCCGGCGCTATCATCTGACCTCGGTTTTTGCGCGATGGCGCATCACAATCGAGCGCACGCAAAAATATGTGACTGGGACACAGAGCGCCGCCAAAAGAAAGCCACCGAGAAAGAACGATACAACCAGCTCGGCGCCAAGCGAAAAAAGAGTGGGATAATCCCCCGCCACGATAACCTTCCTCATCGCTTCGCCGATCGCTTCATATGTCAAGCGCCCGCCAATGAGGCGATTGGCGGCATAGCACTGAAGCGGATAGAGGAAAATAATCGTCACCGGATTTGTAATTAGAGTACCGAACGTGGCCCCTATCTTGGAGATTCTGAAAAAGATGGCCGTGGGGATGGAAAGTATCAGCTGGAAGCCAAACGGAATCACACATCCGAAAAACATCCCGAGCGCCCATCCTGCGGCCACTCTTCCGGCGGGCATCTTTTCGCGAACCATCTTGGATTTCACAAGACGGCAGAACGCCATGAAACGCTTAAGGGAAAAAATGCTCGCCGAACGCTTCATCAAAGCTGATGTATGAAAAGCCCAGAGCGAAGCTTGGGCTCGAACCATGTGGACTTAGGCGGCATGATTGCACCCGCATCTGCGATGGCCATCATTTCATCGACGCTCACAGGCTCCATCGCAAACGCTACAGCAGCCTCTCCAGAATCCACCTTGGCCATAAGAGCCTCATCGCCGCGAATGCCGCCCATGAACGAAATTCTCGTATCAGTGCGAGGATCGGCGATACCAAGAACAGGAGATAAGAGCTTATCCTGAAGATAGCTTACATCGAGCGCCGAGACTACATCCGCATCCTCGGGTATGCTCCACGACAAATCATGCCACTTGCCGCCAAAATACATTCGGCAGTTACGCTCACCCTTTTCACCGATTGTAAAGACCTCCGAAACCCGAGACATGAACTCATACTCGGAAAGCCCGTTCAAATCGGCAACAAGACGGTTGTACGCGAGAATCTTGAGCTGGCTTGCAGGAAACGCGACAGCCATGAACCAACGTGCCTCGCCCTCAAAATTGCGCGCCGAAGCATAGCGCGATGCAGCCGCGCTTCTGTGATGGCCGTCTGCAATGTAGGCCGCGGGAATACGGGCAAAAAGCTCCTGAAGCTCATCTGCCGTGCAGCTCGACTCGGGAGCGATCTCCCAGACGGTATGTCCGATCCCGTCAGGTGCTACGAAATCGTAAACGGGCTCGGTTCTGCAGGCTGCAGCCACAATCTCGTCAATCGCCTTGTCATCACGATAAGTGAGGAATGCTGGCCCAGTATGAGCCTCAAGCGTTTCAATATGGCGAGTGCGATCATCCTCCTTGTCACGACGCGTCTTCTCATGCTGCTTAAGGATGCCGGCCAGATAGTCCTTTGTATCGAATACAGCCACGATACCCGTCTGCGAATGGGATCCCATAATCTGGCGATAGGCGTAAAACTTGCTCTGATCATCTTTGACGAGCGTCCCGTTGGCTATAAAGCCATCAAGAGCCTTGCGTGCCTGACGATACACTTCATCTGACGAGCAATCCGTGCCTGGCCCCAAATCGATTTCAGGGCGAGAAACATGGAGGAAGCTCTTCGGATTCCCCTCCGCCAGTGCCTTGGCC
>JAGBZQ010000036.1 GCA_017628165.1 Kiritimatiellia bacterium
AGGCTTCCACCCCTCTTTGTCAGGATACCGGCACACTTACGTTTTTTGTGGCGTCTTCGCTTAGGCGCCGCGTTACGCGCAAGGTGATTTCGCAGGCTGTGGCGCTCGCCACAGAGCGAGGGTATTTGCGCAAGAACTGCATCGATTCGGTAGACGGGAGGTCTTATGATGACAATGTCGCAGATGGAGCCCCCGTCATTCACTATGTGGAAGGCGGAGAGTGGCCGGCAGGTTCGGTGGCGCTTGTTATGAAGGGCGGCGGCTCGGAGAACATGTCGCGCCAGTATTCGCTTCCGGATTCCGCTCTTTGCGCTGGGCGCGATCTTGCAGGCGTGGAGAAGTGCGTTCTGGATTCCGTCGTGAAGGCGCAGGGCTATGGCTGTGCGCCAGGAATTTTGGGTGTCTGCATCGGCGGAGACAGGGCCACCGGTTTTGAGATCGCCAAGGAGCAGCTTCTTCGCCGGCTTGATGACAAATCCGCCGAACCGCGCCTTGCCAAGCTTGAGTCTTCGCTTCTGGTCAAGGCGAATTCGCTTGGCATCGGCCCCATGGGGCTTGGGGGAAAGACTACTCTTCTCGGCGTCAAGATCGCCGCGCGTCCGCGCGTTCCCGCAAGTTTCTTTGTGACTGTTGCCTATATGTGCTGGGCTGCAAGGAGAAGGAGCATCACGATATGACAAAGCTTCAATATCCTTTTTATGAGAGCGCGATTCGCTCCTTGAAGGCGGGAGATCCCGTTTCCATTACAGGGCTTATTCACACCGGGCGCGATAAGCTCCACAAATATTTTGCCGACGGCGGTGATCTCGGTGTTGACTTTGCGGACGGCGCGCTCTATCACTGCGGGCCCGTGGTTATTGAAAAGGACGGCGAATGGAAAGTTGTTGCGGCAGGTCCGACCACATCTGTCCGCGAAAATCCCTACGAGCCGGAATTTATCGCCAAGACGGGCGTGAGGATTGTCATCGGCAAGGGCGGGATGGATGACGCTACGCTTGAAGCCATGCGCAAATACGGCTGCGTGTACATTCAGGCGGTCGGCGGCGCGGCGGCGCTTTCCGCCGCTTCTGTGAAGCGCGTTGCGGGAGTTGATCTTCTTGACGAGTTCGGTGCGGCAGAGGCGTGCTGGCATTTCGAAGTGGAGGATTTTCCCGGAATCGTCGCGATGGATTCGCACGGGACGAGTCTCTTTGAGAGCGTGCGCGCTTCTTCACAGGAAAAGCTCAAGGCTGTTTTCGATAAGGATTCCAGAAGCTGATGTTTCCCGTCGAGGAGAAGATCGAAGCAATAAAGGACGCTCTTCGGCGCAACAGGAGTGTTGTTCTTTCCGCGCCTCCCGGAAGCGGCAAGACGACTTGCGTGCCGGCTTCTCTCCTCGAAGAGCCGTGGCTGAACGGGCGCAAGATCGTCATGCTTGAGCCCCGGCGTATTGCGGCGCGATCATGCGCGTCGTATATCGCGGGAAAGTTCGGCGAACGTGTCGGTGAAACTGTAGGCTATCAGGTGCGTATGGAGCGCAAGATCGGCGCCAATACGCGCCTTGAGATTTTAACGGAGGGCCTTTTGACCCAGAGGCTTCTTAAGGATCCGGAGCTTGCAGATGTGGGGCTTGTTATTTTTGATGAATTCCATGAGCGATCGCTCGCCTGCGATCTTGCGTTTTCTTTAGCGCTTGAGGTTCGCCGCGCATTGCGTGATGATTTGCGTCTTCTTGTGATGTCGGCAACTCTTGACGCCGACTCCGTCGCGGAGCATTTGGGTGATGCTCAGATCGTTCGTGCCGAGGGGCGTATGTTTCCTGTGGAAACGAAGTATCTGGGGAATGTTTCTCTTTGCGGCGCGGTGTCAAGAGCGCTTCGAGAGACTTCTGGGGATATACTCTGTTTTCTTCCGGGAGAGGGTGAGATCAAATGGGCTTTGGAGGGCCTCGCGTCTCTTGAATCGTGCACAGCCCTTCCTCTTTACGGCTCTCTTTCCAAGGAAGAGCAGGATAGGGTGTTTGAGCCTTCGGAGCGCCGCAAAGTGATTCTGGCCACGTCCATCGCCGAGACCTCGCTTACGATCCCGGGAATTACGTGCGTCATAGATTCGGGGCTTATGCGCATTCCGCGCTTTTCTCCGGCCACCGGGATGACGGCACTTGTCACACTGCCGCTTTCGCGTGACAGGGCCGAGCAGCGCCGCGGACGTGCTGGCCGCGTAGCGCCCGGAGTTTGCTACAGGCTGTGGGATGAGGGCTCGGATATCGCGCGGCCTGCCAAGATGACTCCGGAGATACTTGACGCCGATTTGTGTTCACTCGTTCTTTCGAGTGTTTCGTGGGGGGCGCTTGGGCCGATGGATCTGCCGTGGCTCACCTTGCCACCCGCAAGTGCGTGGGATCAGGCGGTGGGGCTTCTGAAGCTCCTTGGAGCGCTTGATGGTTCAGGGCGCATTACCCCCAAGGGCGAACGCATGGCCGGGATGCCGATGCATCCGCGTCTTGCGAACATGGTGATCGGCTCACGTACAGAGGACGCGGCTCTTCTCGCTGCGATAATCGAAGAGGGCGGGCGTACGCGCGAGCTTGATATCCGTAAGGTTCTTGATGAGGTTCGCGAAATGCCCGAGAGGCCGTTTCAACGGCGTATTCTCAAGCTTGCCAAAAGGTTTGAGCGTTATCTTGGTTCGGATGGGGGCGCTCGGGAATTTTCAAGCGAGGGTGCTGCGCTTGCGCTCGCGTATCCGGATAGGGTGGCAAAGCGGCGCGGTAACGGAAGTTTTGTGATGGCCTCGGGCCGCGGGGCTGAAATAGATCCGATGGAATCACTTGCAAAGGCTGATTTCGTGGTATGTTGCTCTCTCGACGGCAGGGTTGGCAATGCGAAGGTTTTTCTGGCTTCTCCCATCGAGCAGAATGAAATCGAGGAGATTTTCGCCGAAAATATTTCAGAGCAGAAGGTGTGTTACTGGGACAGGCGAAGCGAATGTGTCCGTGCTGTTCTTTGCCGCAAGTTTGGTGAAATCGTGCTTGGGGAGAAGCCTCTTGGTGCAGACGCAGGAGTGGATGTGACGGCGGCGCTCATCGATGGAATCAGGTACAAGGGTGTGGAAAACCTGCCGTCGTGGACGAAGATTGCTCGCAGGTTAAGGGAGCGCATAGCGTTTGTGGCGCGCCATATGGAGGGAGCGGACATCTCGTGGCCGAGGATGACCGATGAGGATATTTTAAGAGGCCTTGAGGGATTTCTTTCGGGCGTGACTAAGTGGCGCGATCTTGAAAGGGTGGATCTTTCGGCGGTTATGGCGGCGATTCTTTCATCCTTCGGGCATGATTTGAGGGAGCTCGATGCGCTTGCTCCGGAGCGGATGGAGATGCCGAGCGGAAGCCATCTTATTGTTCATTATGGCGGCGATGAGCCGACTGTGGAGGCTAAACTCCAGGAGTGTTTCGGGCTGTTCAAAACGCCGTGCGTAATGCGCGGCAAGGTGCCAGTTGTGATGACGCTTCTTTCGCCGGCTCAAAGACCGATTCAGATCACGAAAGATTTGGACTTTTTCTGGCGCGAGGGATATCCTCTTGTCCGCAAGGACATGCGCGGGCGCTACCCCAAGCATTATTGGCCCGAAGATCCTTTTTCTGCTGTTGCCGCTTGCTCATCTATCAAGAGGTGATGCGCAAACTCATTTCTGCCCCGTTTTCTTGGCTTACGCGTTTTTTATGGGAGTGTCCATATCAAAAGAGGAGTACTGTTGCCCAAATTCGTGGTCGCGTTTATGCATAGCAAAGCAACAAGCACAATTTACATTTGGATATCATGGTGATTTACTTTAGGCATCCTTTCTCATGACGAGGTCGAATGCCATGTCCGGATTCGCCTGCATTTTCTCTTTGAATGCCTGGCAGTTGGACATGCCGCTTTTCGCGAAGAAGTAGAGCGCGATGGTCCTCGCGAGCAACAGCGCACCCGTTACGTTCTCGTTGCAGCGACGGGTGCGGATGTCCTCGCAATAGGTTCCGTCCCTTCGTGCATGGTACTTCTCCACGCTCCATTCGCCGCGCACCAAGTCTGCGAAGAAACTCGCGTCGTGCCGATCGTCGATGCGGACCGACGAGGCGTGATAGGACACTTCCTTGCTCGTCGTGCCCTTGAGCTTCCCCGCCAGATGCTCAGTCTTCCGCCATGTCCTGACGAGCGTGTGTGCGCCGAACAGTCCGAGCTGGACAGGGTCGTCGAGCGCGTAGATTCGGGTGACGCGCGTCTCGATACGGCTGCGGTTCGGCTCTACTTTTTTTTAATGCCGTTCGGATTCCTGGCCTTGGCGACGTTCTCCGCGTTCCTCAGAATCGTCGCCTGGTTCTCCTTGATCTGCAGCAGGTAGTCCCCGTTTGCGTCGAGGATGGCGCGGGCGGTCTCCTGCTGTCCGTGGAGCGCGTCCGCGCAGACGAGGGCGTTGGTGAGATCCTGGTCGCGGATGAGCTTCTGGCCCTTCGGAAGCTCGCACTCGCCGACCGTCCCCTCCTTCCGCCGGGACGACGCGACCGCCACGGGTGCCCCCGTCTCGCAGTCGACCATCGAGACAACGCCCATCACCTCCTTGACGAACTTCCCGTCGAGCGCGAGCCTGCGGGGCAGGGTTCCCTCCTGTGACTGTAGCCAGGCGCTGAGCTTCTCGCCGAAGTCGACGAGGTCGAGCTTCTTCAGGAACTTGTAGAACGTGACGTACGAGGGGACCTTGAAGTACGCCTTCAGGGGGGTGCCGAACTTGTCCTTGTCGTGCCTCAGGCAGAGTTCCCTGCGCTGGGCCATCGTGAGCCGCTCCCCGAACCTCCAGACGGCCTTGACCGAGTTCGCTCCGCTCATCATCGCCATGACGACGATCGACAGCATGGAGGCTGCGGGGATGGACTTGTTGTCGTCGCGCCAGTCCTTGACCTTGCGCATGGCCTCGTACAGCGATTCCGCCTGCTTCGGCGAGACGGGGAGGACTCCGTCGGCGTCGCAGCGCGCACCCTCCAGGCATTCGTCGGGGAGGTTCGGGGAGTTCAGCAGCTCGATGGCGTCGCGGACGAAGGGTGCTACCCAGATCGTCTTGGGATTGTCGTTCGGGACGTAGAAGTCGCATTCCTGCCGGTTGACGCGCGAGAAGCCCTTCGTCATGCCGAGCGGAATCCAGTTCGCGGCCCTGTAGCACGTCCCGGACGAATGGTTGATGTCGCAGAACGTCTCGGCGAACAGGGGGCGGTAGTGGAACTTCTTCAGCCACATCCGCGGCAGCTCGCGCACTGCAAGGCCGAGGCACTGCGAGGCGAGGTTCGGGTGTTCCCCTGGCTTTGCGAGTATAGTGAAGCGCCTGTTGTTGACGACGAGCTTCTGCCGCGCCCGTCGCAGCGCCATGTTCCAGCCGATATATTCGTCTCTCGGCCGGAGGTGGTAGCAGGCTGAGCCCCAGACCATCAGCGCCAGCCATTTCCCGTTCCCGTCCTCGAAGACGATGCGCATGGTGTCGCCCCCGGAATGGGTCTCGCCCATGTGGTGGTACTTGCCTTCGAGCTTGGCGAATCGTTTGAGTTCCTCCGCCTTGTAGATGTGTCGAATCTTGATTTTTTTGTTCATGAGATGTTCACGCTCCAGAATTGGACGAGCATATCATCTCAAAAATCGCCTCTTTTGTCAAGGGCGGAAGGGAATCCAATAATGGCGCGGCGGATTGAGAATGAAATTAATCACCATGGCAAGTCCCCATTGAACTTTTCGTCCCTATTGAACTTTTCGTGAAGAAAGTGTATAATAGCCGCCGTTGAAAAAATCAGAAGTTCAACTTCGGAATTTAGCGGAGGCAGGGATGATGATTCAAAGAAAGATCGAAAAATGGCTCGCAGAAGTCGCAAAAGAGTACGCTGTAGTGTCCATTATGGGACCACGGCAGTCAGGGAAAACGACGCTAGCAAAGAAGCTTTTCCCCGACTATGGGTATGTCAACCTTGAAGATCCCGACC
>JAGBZQ010000037.1 GCA_017628165.1 Kiritimatiellia bacterium
CCAGGTGAATGTCATAGAGGTCACGAGCCGCAAGATGTGAGGCCGCTTGAATTCTGCGTGGTGCCCCCGAGAGGATTTGCGTTTCCGAGGGGGTTTTGCTATAATTTCCGTTGTGAAAAAATCATCGCGAAAAATAAAATACGGCCGGATATTGCTTAAATTATCCGGGGAGGTCCTTGGAAACAGGGAAACGGGCGAGTGCATCGACCCGAAGAACCTCGCCTTTATGGCAGAGCGTGTTAAAAAAATCCACAAAATGGGCGTGGAGGTGGGTATTGTCCTTGGTGGCGGCAACATCTTTCGCGGTCTTACTGGAGCCGGCAAGGGCGTTAACCGCGTGACGGGCGATTCAATGGGAATGCTTGCGACGATCATCAACGGCCTTGCCATGATGAATGCGCTCGAATCCATTGGTGTTCCCACGCGGGTGATGACATCAATTGAGATGCCCAAACTCGCCGAGCCTTTTATTCAGCGTAAAGCTCTCAGGCATTTTGAGAAGGGGCGTGTAGTTATTTTTGCGGGCGGCACCGGCAACCCGTATTTCTCCACCGATTCTGCCGCAGCTCTCCGCGCGAGTGAAATCGGTGCGGCAGCGCTTCTTAAAGCCACGAAGGTGGACGGTATTTATACCGCCGACCCGAAGAAGGATCCCAAGGCGAAGAAATATTCCACTCTGCGCTATGAGACGGCTCTTGAAAAGCGCCTCAAGGTTATGGACTCTGCCGCTTTCGCGCTTTGCATGGATAACGGAATCCCGATTGTTGTGTTTGACTTCTTCGACGGCAATGCCCTTGAGCGTGTCGTAAAGGGAGATGCGGTCGGGACTGTAGTCTCGGATGAATAATTTAGAAAATCAATCAAAGAAAACGGAAGGTAATAAAATGGAAACAGTCAACGAGGTTTTGAACGACGCAAGCGCCAAGATTCAGAAAAGTTTCGAAGCTCTCAAGGCTCAGTTCGCCGGTTTGCGCACAGGTAAGGCCAATCCTGCTATGGTCGATCAGATCAAGGTGGATTACTATGGCTGCCCCACGCCCATCAAGAATCTCGGCACCATCTCCACGCCTGAAGCGCGCCAGATCAAGATCACTCCGTTCGATCCATCGGTTCTCGCTGAAATGAACAAGGCGATTCTCGCGGCCAATCTCGGTGTTACGCCTCAGACGGACGGCAAGGTGTTGCGCATTACCGTTCCTGAGCTCAACGAGGAGCGCCGTAAGGAAATCGTCAAGGTTGCCAAGACTCAGGCCGAAGCCCAGAAAGTGGCTATGCGCAATGTTCGCCGTGATGCGAACGATGCCGCCAAGAAGCTTGAGAAGGACAAGAAGATTTCCGAGGATGAGCTCAAGAGTGCGCTTGAGAAGATTCAGAAAGCCACAGACGACGGTATTGCCAAGATCGATGCCGAGCTTAAGGCTAAAGAAGCAGAAGTGATGGCCGTTTAATTTAGCTGCAATTTCGCCAGGAAGGAGTCAATCATGGCTGAGCAAAATTCAAGCCCGATTTCTGCGCCAGTTCCGCCAGCTGTCAATCCGCTGGGGTCTCAAGTCTCTCAGCACGCGGCAACGCTTAAGCTGAAGCCTGTAATCCGTAAGCCCGTCATTGGGGGGGATCGTCCTCAGCCTGTTTTGCCGGCGAGGCCTCAGCCGTCTGCGCCGCAGGCATCTGCCCCTGCCAAGCCTTCTAACGCGATTGAGCAGCTCAAGAGCGTTACGCAGAAGCTCAAAGGCGTGACACAGCCTATTCCTCAGCAGGCGATTCTTCACAAGACAGGTATTCTTGCTGATCAGAATCTCACCGAGGCGCAGAAGCAGGCATCCAAGTCTCGTACGGCAAGGATTTCCCTCTCCGACGCTTTTGGCGCCGCTCCTGTGCAGAGCGAGACCGCGCCTATGAAGACGATTAGGATTAAAAGGCCTGTCGATCTCAAGAGCGCTCCCACGGTTTCTCAGCCTATGGAATCTGAGCCTGCCGCGCCTTCTGCGGTTGAGCCGGAAGCTCCCAAGCCTCAGGACAGCAACGTGACGCAGCGCAAGACGCTTAAAATCAGCCGTCCCGGCGCAGTAAGGCCCAGCGGAAAGTTTGCGCTCAAGAAGCCCGGCGCTGTATCTGCATCTCCAGCTGCAGCTCCGGCAGAATCTGCGCCCGATACATCGGTTGCAGATATTGCGGACATTCCGGATATTCCTTCCGAATCTTCCGTGAAGCCTGCTCCTTTGGCTTCTCTGGCACCGCAAAATGATTACGGTGTGCCCGCAGGCCTTATGGTTGTTGATGTGATTCTTCAGTTCGCAGCCTGTGTCGCGATTGCGTTTCTTGGAGTGTTTCTCTATCTTGATTTGAACACTCTTTGGTTCTAAGGATGCGCGGCAGATTCTCCGCTATAACAAAGGCTACGGCGCTTGAAATAGTCTCGGAGCCTTTGTTTTTTCTTTTGACGCTGAGTGCGGCGTCAATTCTGACGTTTACCTCATATCTGCATATCCATCAATTCGGCGAGGCTTCCCGAATGGCTCGTGATATTGGGCTGTCGTCTCTCCTGGTTTTCGGGATAGTCTACGCTGTCTTTTCCTCTATCCGCACGATGCGCCGTGAGATCGAATCGGGAACGCTCCAGATGGCGCTTGTTTCTCCGATTTCTCGCGAGGCGTTCTTTTTAGCTAAGGCTCTCGGAGTTCTGCTGTCGTTGCTTGTTTTCTTTTTGACCGTTTTTTCCACCTCGGTCATTACGGCCGTCGGCGCTGAGGCCTCACCGCTTGTGGCTGAGCTTCATGTCAATTGTGCTGAAGCGTCTGATTGTTGTAACGCTTCGCTTCCCGGGACTCTTTGGTCCATATCATTGGCATTTGATGTGGCAGTGATAATAGTTCCGTTTGCGGTGGCCGCAGTCATGAACCGTTTTTTCGCTTTCAGGTTTGCTCTTTCTGTTGCGTTCGCCCAGCTGATAGTGGCTGTAGCGGGTGTTTTTGCCAACATGGCAATCAGCTCTCATGTATTTGGCGGCAAGGCTGAAGTTCTTTTCAGCCTTGCCTTGAGAATGATTCCCGCGGGCCTTCTTCTATTTTGCCCAATGCTTGCTTTTGCGGCATTCGCTTTGGCTCTTGCTGTCAAATTCAAGGACAATGCTGTTGCGCTTGCAAGTCTAGTTCTTTTTGCCGCGGCGTTGCCAATTTTCGGCAATTACTATCTTTCGCACGCTCTTGCCAAGGGCGGATCGGTTCCGTATTCGTATGTGGCCTCTGCCTTTATTGCGGCCGTGCCGTTTATTGCGGCGTTTCTTTTTGCAGGTGCGTTATTCATGAGAGATCGCGACGTTACTTAAAAGTTTTATCGGGCCTTTAAATATGGATAATATCATCGAGTTAAATTCGCTTCGCAAGACATTTCGCGATTTTTGGCTGAGGCCTACGGTTGAAGCTGTGCGGGGTGTTGATTTTTCCGTTGCTCGCGGTGAAGTCTTCGGGCTTTTAGGCCCGAACGGAAGCGGCAAGTCCACAACGATCAAGATGCTTCTTGGGCTGCTTAAGCCAGACGGAGGATCCGTGAGGCTTTTTGGACTTCCCCCCACATCACTTGCCGCCCGCAAGCGCTTGGGATATCTCCCAGAGCTCAGCTATCTTCATCCGTTCCTCACAGCGCGAGAGACGCTTTCTTATTATGGTGGTCTTTGCGGGCTTGATTCTCGCACTGTTAAGGAGCGCTCGGCCCAGCTTCTTGAGATGGTGGGGCTTCAGGATGTGGCAGGAAGGAGCGTAGGGGGCTTTTCCAAGGGAATGGCGCGCCGTGTCGCCCTTGCAAGCGCACTTATCGGAAAGCCGGAGCTTCTTGTTTTGGATGAGCCTACAAGCGGGCTTGATCCCGTTTCCACCAATGAGGTGAAAACTCTTGTAAAGGCTCTTGCCAAAGGCGGCATGACGATTCTCATGACATCGCATTTATTGGCAGATGCCGAGGATGTCTGCACGCGCTTTTGCATTCTCAACCGTGGAGAGAAGGTAACTGAAGGTGAGATGGGCAAGATCGGGCAGTCGCTTTCGGAGTTCTTTCTTGCGAAGGTCGGCGAGGGGCGTGCGTTTGACGTGGCGGAGTTTCTGAAGTGAGAGCCTTTTTCCAGATTATGAAGGTGGAGCTTCTCGGAGCTTTGCGTTCCAAGGTTATCTTTTTCTATGCGCTTTTCTCCGCAGCCTGGATTGTTTTCGGACCGGACGTTCTAAAATATGACGGATCTCAGGACGGGGCTTTTCTTCTTTCGGTTCGATATCTTCTCGGGCTTGTCTTTGGCGTGTCGATCGTGTTTTTCGGCGCGCTTGCGGTAGGCTCTGTTTCATCCGATCGCGCTGCCTGCCGCCTTCAGCTTGCTCTTATCAAGCCCGTAAGGCACAGCATAATCGCGCTTGCGCGCATAGCGGCTATCGTTGCAGTCGGTTCTGCCGTTCTTGCGCTGGCTTCATTGCTTGTTTATCTAAGCATAGGGCGCGGCAGGGTGTGCGATCATGTATATTCGCCTCTCATGGAGGATCCCAAGATCGGCGCCAGAAGAATTTTTGACGACTGCATGGAGAAAGACAGGAATTTCAAGGAGCGCGTGGCGGAGATTGGTTCGCGTGAAGTGATGAAATATCTTGAAAGCTACGTTCTCGATACTTACGAAACGATTGATTCTGGCAAGTCGGCTTCATGGATTTTTCCGGATGTTGAAAATACCGGAGGTGCTCTTGCCGTCAGGATAAAACTCAATGACATGTTCGGGCGGACAGATGCCGTCATAGGCAGCTTCTCGTTCGGCGGATTTTCAGGGCCGTTGGAGAATATCAACAAGACTCTTGTTCGCGTCCCTCTTGTGAAAACCGGTGCGGGTGAGCCTTCCGCGTTGATCTTTGAGAACAAGTCTAAAAATTCCGTAAGCCTTCAGCCCAGGCGTGATCTTCATATTCTTGTGGAGGCGGACGGATTCGGATGGAACATTTTCAGGGCGTGGCTTATGATGACATCCATACTTGCAATCGTAGTAGCCTCGGGGGTCTTTCTCGGCTCGGCGCTGAGCCGTGGCGTTGCCGTCTTCGCGCTCATGGCACTTTTGTTTGCAATGGTGATTTCTCCTGCTACGATGGAGGATTATCCCGATCCCATCGAGTCTAATGCGATTGATCGCTTTGGACTTATGATGACAGAGTTTTGCGCCGATCTAACATTCTCGCTCACCAAGCATAATCCGATATCTCAGCTTGAGAGTTCTGAGTGCGTGGAATGGCGCGATGTCTTTTCCGCATCGTTAAGCGCGCTTATTCACAGCGCAGCGTTTTCCGCAATCGCTGGGCTTGCCATGTTGCGCAAAAGCGATCGTGCGTAGTTTTAGTCTAAATATGCAGTAAGGAGGCTCATGATGTCTAAAGAAATTTGTCAAAAGCTTGTGGAAGCTCTTTTGAAGCGCGGATTCGAGGCGGAGGTGGCCGCGAATGAAGCAGAAGCCGTGGCCATTGTCATGGCTGAAGCCGCTGACGTTAAGAGTGTCGGATGGGGCGGAAGCGAAACGGTAAAGGCGCTTGGCCTTCGTGAGAAGCTTGCCGAATGCGGCAAGGAGATTCGCGATCACGAGCTTCAGATGGACCTCTTTCTTCTGAGTGCGAATGCTGTGACTCTCGATGGCCGCATTGTGAATATCGACGGTCGCGGAAATCGTATCGCGGCGTCCATTGCAGGCCCCGGTCGTGTTGTTTACATCATCGGCAGAAACAAGATCGTGGACGGCGGTCTTGATGATGCAATCGCACGTATCAAGAAGTACGCCTGCCCGCCGAACTGTGTTCGTTTGGGCAAGAAGACCCCTTGCGCTGCCACGGGCATCTGCGCCGATTGTGATTCGCCAGATAGAATCTGCAAGGTGATGGCCGTTTTTGACCGCAAGCCTACCGGTATATCCGCTAAGGTGATTGTCGTAGATGCCGATCTCGGATATTGATTTCAGGTAAGAGGAGAGATTACCCGTGGTGAAAAAGATTTCCCTGTGGGCGATTCTGGCAACACTTGTGCTGGTTCCTTTTTTTCTCTTTGAGGAGGATGTTCATCGCCTTGCGGAGAGTGTTCTTGCATCGTCAAGGGACAATCTGCTTCTTTCAGCCCTTGTTCTTTTCCTTTTTCTGGCGAGTGACATTCTTTTGCCTGTGCCGTCGTGCCTTGTCAGTACTGCGTGCGGAAGTGTTCTCGGTGTTTTCTTGGGCTTTTTCGTTTCGTTCGCTGCTATGACAGCAAGCTCGGCGATAGGCTATGCTATTGGGCGTTGTTCGTCTAATTTTGCCGGCTCTATTTCGGGAAATTCGTTTTCTCGCCTCGAAGATGCAGAGAGAAAATTCGGGCCTGTGTTTCTTTTTCTCATGCGTCCTGTGCCCGTTCTTGCAGAGTCCTCGGTTGTTTACGCCGGAGTTTGCCGTTACAACATGGCTTCTTCTGCTTTTTGGGTGCTCCTGGGCAATGCTGCAGTTTCAGCTTTTTATGCTGTTCTGGGGGCTTGTTTTTCTTGAGTGTCCAAAGTGGACGGTGACGCAAAGGTGATGTTTTGATATAATATTGCATTATCCATTGGAAATCAAAGGAACAAAAAAATGAATCAAGCGGAGAAAGAGCGCCTCGCCCGCGTAGGTAAGGTGTTCAATGC
>JAGBZQ010000038.1 GCA_017628165.1 Kiritimatiellia bacterium
CGATGGGTTCTACGGGAATGCAGTCGAGCTTCTTTGAGAATACAGTTGCCGAGCTTATTGACCGTCAGGAGAAGAATGCTCGCGACATCATGGTCCGTCGCGCGCTTGAGCGCTCCACAATGCTTTCCGCTGATGTTACGGCGGCGTTTGATCCTCACTTCCCCGATGTCAATTCCACCGGCAATGCTGCTTATCTCCACAAGGGCCCTGCCGCATCAAAGTATACCGGCGGCACATCCAAGGGCGGCTCGAGCGACTGCGGTCCCGAGTTTATCGCAGAGCTTCGCCGCGTTATGGAAGAGGGCGACGTCACTTGGCAGATGGCAGAGCTTGGCAAGATGGAGAAGGGCGGCGGAGGAACGATTGCCCAGTACATGTCGCGCTTCGGCATGAAGGTGATAGATATGGGAACTCCGCTTCTTAATATGCACGCTCCGTGGGAAATCGCCTCGAAATTTGACTGCTATCAGACTTATTGCGCATACAGCGCATATTTAAGAAGTTGACAATTTTTAATTCTAAACTAAAAGGATATGTTATGAGTATCAACAGAAGAAGTTTTATTTTCGGTTCTGCCGCAGCAGTAACGCTTGCAGGCCAGGCCACCTCCAAGGTAGGTCTCCGTCCGCTTAAGGCCGGTGAGAAGCGCCGCGTTGCGATGATCGGCTACGGTATCCAGATGCGCACCGCTCTCATTCCTCAGTTCCTCCAGAATAACGTGGATATCGTGGCTGTCTGCGATTGTGACAGGACTCGCGCCAAAGCAGGTGCGAAGCAGGTTAATCGTGCTCGCAAGAATTCCAGCTGCAAGGCCGTATTCGATTTCCGTGAGGTTCTCAAGGATCCTTCCATTGATATGGTCTGCATCGCTACGCCCGACCACTGGCACGCCTATATTTCTGTTGAGGCGATGAAGCATGGCAAGGACGTTTATTGCGAGAAGCCCCTTACGTTCTCGATTGACGAGTCGAAGAAGGTGATGGCTGCCCAGAAGAAGTACGGCCGCATTTTCCAGACCGGTTCTATGCAGCGCAGCTGGCGCGAGTTCCGCGCGGCGGTCTCGCTTGTCCGTGGCGGTCTTATCGGTGATGTTATGTATGTGGATGCGAACTACGGACGCGGCGGCCAGAAGCTTGGCGGCCCCTCCCATCCCGTCCGCTTCTGGGATGAGCCCAAAAATGCGGCGAACGAGTCCAAGCCTAATCCTGATGTGGATTGGAAGATGTGGCTCGGACCTGCCAAGTATCGCCCATATTCCGATCAGCTCGCTCCTCGTGGAGTGAATGGCTTCTATCCGATGTTCTGGCGCTTCGACGACGATCTTGGCTCAGGATATAATGGCGACTGGGGAGCTCATCATCTCGATATCGCGCAGTGGGGTCTTGATGCTGACAAGTCCGGTCCGTTCAAGGTGGTCTGCTCGGAAGAGCCTTATTCCGCAAATCTCTTTCATGGCGGACGCCGTCAGTTCGGCATGAAGATGATTTTCAAGAAGCCTTATGGGGATGTAGAGCTTTATCACGGTCCCTTTGGCGTATGGGGGACGGTCTTCTACGGTACGAACGGAATCGTGGCGGTAAACCGCGGCAAAATCGCTGTTTGGGTTGGCACGGGGCTTGTTAAGCCTACGGCGGAAATCCGCAAGGGGCTTGAAAACCTCTCCTTTATGCCGGAGAAGATCGTGGCGCAGTCCGTCGGCAAGGATTATGGCACTGATGCTATGGTAAAGAAGGACAACAATCTTGACGGCGCTCTTGCCAAGATTGCCAAGAATTATGACGCGGTCATAAAGAAGGCGAATCTCTATTACAGCGAGAATCAGGTCAAGAACTTCTGCGAATGCGTTGAGACCCGCAAGGAGACGATTTCTCCTGCTGAAGTCGGCGGTCGCAGCTGCACGCTCTGCCTTCTCTGCAATATGAGTTATCAGTATGATACCGGATTTGATTGGGATCCCGTCAAGATGGACTTCGCCAACGGAACCGGCACGGGCCTCTCGCTTAAGCGTGAGGGAGATTGCAATGGCTGGGAGGTCGTTGTTTGATGAAATCGCCCGTTAGAGCGATAATTCTTGGATATGGGATTAGAGGCCGCGCTTATGCGGCCTATGCCAAGACCCATCCTGAGGATTTTATTATCGCAGGGCTTGCTGATCCTGTGGCTGAGTTTCCCGCAGATATCGATTGTCCCACTTGGAAAAGTTGGGAGGACGCACTCGATTCAGGGACACCTGCCGATGCGGTAATTATCGCGCTTCCAGATGCCTTACACATGGATGTGTGCATTAAGGCTCTTGAAAGGGGGTTTCATGTTCTTCTTGAAAAGCCTATTGGATGCTCATGGGCAGAATGTCAGGCCGTGCGCGATGCGCAGATCCGAACACGCCGCCTTGTTTTGACCGGCTATGTTCTTAGGTTTGCTCCGTTCTACAAGAAACTTCGCGAGGTCATTACTTCCGGTGTTATCGGAGATTTGACGAGCGTTCACCATCTCTCGGCCATTTCCTACGGCAAGGCGTCTCATGCGTATTGCCGCGGCAATTGGTCTGTGGAGAGCCATGGCACCGGAATGCTGGTAAATAAGTGTACGCACGATTTCGATCTCATTGAGTGGTGGACAAGAGGCCGCAAATGCAAGAAGATTTCAAGCTTCGGCTCGCTCTATCATTGGCGCCCCGAGAACAAACCGGAGGGCGCTGCCGACAGATGCAAAGACTGCCCTCAGGCTGTCCGCGAGAAATGTGCGTTTGATGCCTACAAAATTTATTATGACAGCACCGAATTGAGATATCACTTCCCGGATGAGTCTGACGAGGCAATGCTCAAAATGATCGAAACCTCTCCTTATGGGCGGTGCGTCTATGCTTGCGGCAATGATTCTGTGGATCATCAGACGGTTCTCATGGAATACGAAGGTGGGCTTACCATTATTCTCGAAATGGAGAGCTATTCACAGCGCCGTAACCGTGTGACACATTTCTACGGCACCCGCGGTGAAATTGTGGCTGATGAGCATCAGATCGAGATCAAGCCGTTTCTCGGCGATTCCACCACGATTATTCCTGCGCAGACGGGGCATCATGGCGGAGGAGACCGCGAAATCATGACGGAGTTCGTCAAGCTTGTGCGTGATGCTTCGCCAGAGCGCTTCACGAAGATTCTCGACGCGGCGCTTGAATCGCACCGCATAGCGTTTCTTGCGGAGGAGTCGCGCTATACAGGAAAAACTATTTTAGAGTAAGTTTAACTAATAAACCAAACAAGGAGATAATAATGAGTATTACTTCAAGCAGAAGAGGGTTCTTGCGTGGTATGGCCGGTGTCGCCGCCATGAGTGCCGGCGGCGCTTTTGCGGTCGGCAAAGGTAAGGGTAAGATTCGTCTTGCTGCCGTTGGCGTAATGGGCAAGGGCTATAGCGATTGGACGCCTATGCTCCGCACCGGTTTTGTTGAGATGGTTGCGTTCTGCGACGCCGATAGGGCGAAGTACGAAGAGGCTATGCGCCGTGCCAAGAAAGATTTCCCCGGTCTTGATTTGAGCAAGGTTCCCTTCTATTCTGACTATCGCAAGCTTCTCGAAGATGCCGGCAAGCTTGGTATTGACGCGATGACAATCTCCACGCCCGATCACATCCACGCTGCCGTTGCAGTTACCGCGATGAAAATGGGGATTCATGTCTATGTTCAGAAGCCGCTCGTGCGCACCCTCTGGGAGAATAAGTACTTCTGTGATACGGCCAAGGACAACAATGTTATCGTTCAGATGGGCAACCAGGGCTCTGCGCTCAATTCGATGCGCCGCTGCACAGAGGTGCTCCAGAGCGGAATTCTCGGCGATGTAAAGGAAGTCCATGTTTGGACGAACCGTCCCGTATGGCCCCAGGGCAAGGGTGTCGCCGATTGGGTCAAGTCTCACCCCAAGGGCGATAAGGTCCGTCCCGGCCTCAACTGGGATGCGTGGCTCGGCACCGCCAAGAATCGTCCGTTCCTTGATCAGTATCCCAAGGACGCCGA
>JAGBZQ010000039.1 GCA_017628165.1 Kiritimatiellia bacterium
CAATCACGACAACGCAAACCGCTCTGGCCACTATGCTCTTGAAATCTCCCATGCGGCAAGTATACCACATGCGCCCAAAAACCGCAAATGCAAATCGCACCGGACCACTAAAACGCGTAAAAAAGCATAAAAAGCACCGCGGCTAATGCCACGGTGCTTTTTGGCGTTACTACAACCCTTGCTTACGCCTTAGCGTCAAGCTCTGCCATTGCAGCCTTGCGGCTAAGCTTGATGCGGCCACGCTCGTCCACATCGAGACACTTGACCATCATCTTATCGCCCACCTTGCAGACAGCCTCGACGTTTGGAACGCGCTTATCCGAAAGCTCGGAGATATGACAAAGTCCATCCATTCCGGGAAGGATCTCGACGAATGCGCCGAAGTCCTTGATTCCGGTAACTGTGCCCTCATAAATCTTGCCGGGCTCGGCGACGGCGCAGACAGCACCAACCGCGCGCTTGGCAGCCTCCATCGACTCAAGCGATGTAGCGAAGATAGAGACCTTGCCATCGTCATCGATGTCAATCTGAGCACCCGTTGTCTCGACAATGCCGCGGATATTAGATCCGCCAGGGCCGATGAGAGCGCCGATCTTGTCCACAGGAATCTGCATCTCCTCAATCCGCGGCGCGTACTTGTTAAGCTCGGCGCGAGGAGCAGGAATTACAGTCTCCATGAAGTCGATAATCTGAAGGCGGGCATCGTGAGCGGCCTTGACAGCACCCTCGACGAGATCCCACGTAAGGCCGCGGAGCTTGAGATCCACCTGGAAGCCGGTAATACCCTTCTTGGTGCCGCCAACCTTAAAGTCCATATCGCCGCAGTGATCTTCCGCACCAAGAATATCGGTCACGAGAACCTTCTTGGACTGATCTTCATTCGTGAAAAGACCGATTGAAATGCCGGCGACAGTACGCTTCAAAGGAACGCCTGCGTCCATGAGAGCCAAGCAGCCGTTGCAGATAGAAGCCATCGAGGAGGAACCGTTCGAACCCATGATCTCCGAAACGACGCGGATCGAATACGGGAAATCATCGGGGAGAACCTCTGCGATGGAACGCTCTGCAAGGGCACCGTGACCAATCTCGCGGCGGCCGGTAGAACCTAAGCGGCCAACTTCACCCGTACAGTAGGGCGGGAAGTTGTAATGGAGCATAAAACGCTTGGAAGGATCACCGCCCGTGACGGAATCGAGCTCCTGAGCATCCTTCTTCGTGCCAAGTGTAACGGCCGCAAACGACTGCGTCTCGCCGCGCGAGAAGACAGCTGAACCGTGAAGGCGCGGAAGAAGCCCCACTTGAGCAGAGAGCGGACGAAGCTCAAACTGGCCACGACCATCAATGCGCTTGCCGTGCTCAAGGACATTCTTGCGAACAGTCTCAATCTCAAGAGCATCGAAAAGATGCACAAATCCAACAGCATCAATTTCAGGCCACTTCTCGGAAACCTTCTTGAGAAGATCCTCCTTGATGGCGGCAACCTTACCCTGACGCTCAAGCTTACCCTTGATAAGAAGAGCCTCGGCCAAAGCTGCACCACCCTCCTGACGGATGAAATCCATCTTCTCGGCAGGCTGGGGAATATCCTTGATATCCTTATCTGGAAGCCCAAGCGCGCGGCGCATTTCAATCTGAAGATCGATAATCTTCTCAACTTCCTCGTGAGCGCGCTTCAAGGCGGCGATGAAGTCCTCGTCGGAAATCTCGGAAGCAGAGCCCTCCATCATGAGAAACTTGCCACGGAGACCAGCGTAAAGGAGGTCAATATCGCTCTTCGCCTTCTGCTCATGAGTGGGGTTGATAATCCACTCGCCGTTCACGCGGCCGATTCGAACGCAGCCGATGGGGCCCATGAAGGGAATCTCGGAAATATGAAGCGCAGCGGAGGCGGCGTTCACGGCGAGGAAATCGCCCTCACGAGTTCCATCTGTCTGGATGAGAGTGGAGTTTACCTGGACATCGTTATAGTATCCATCGGGGAAGAGCGGACGGATGGGACGGTCGCACATACGGGCCGTGAGAATCTCCTTGCTCGTAGGACGAGCCTCACGCTTGAAGAAGCCGCCGGGGAACTTGCCCGCAGCGTAGAACTTCTCGCGATACTCGCACTGAAGGGGGAAGAAATCAATCCCCTCACGCGGAGTATCAGTATTCGTGACCGCCGTAAAGACGGTCGTATCACCGTAAGATACGGTGACGGCTCCGGCAGCCTGCTGCGCCAGAAGCCCGGTCTCGATCACGAGGTCCGTCCCCGCGATGTTAACCCTGAACTCTTTTGTTCCTTGCATTTTATTTTCTCTTTTCTCTGTTTGTCAATCGTCTGACATCACCCCTTTAAGTGGCACTCTGCCAGGACATAAAGGGGCGGAGTTGAAGCCGAGAAGGCTTAGCGGCGAAGGCCGAGCTTCTTGATGAGCTCGCGATAGCCAGCCTCGTTCTCGCGCTTGAGGTAGTCGAGAAGGTTGCGACGGTTCTGGACCTTGCGGAGAAGCCCGTGGCGAGAGCTGTGATCCTTCTTGTTGGCCTTAAGGTGAGCGGTAAGAGCCTCAATCTGCTTGGTAAGAACAGCTACCTGAACTTCGCAAGATCCCGTATCACGGTCATGACGCTGATATTCATTGCGGATGGCGGCTTTGTCGAGCTTCATTGTTTTTATCCTTCTCTTTTCGTTCGCTTTTCTGATTTTTACGAACATTCCGCAACCGGGAAGCTATACACCCCGCCTATACTCCACCATGGAGCGAAAAGCCTCTTCAAAACAATGAAGAGCCCGCGGCAGGGATAAACCTCCTAAGACAGTCGCAGGATTGGCTCATATTTTACCAAAACTACTGGGGAAGCGCAAGGCCAAGTGTGAAAACTTCAACTGCGCTTCGCAAGCGTTTTGAGAGTAAGCCCAGTGAGATCGCGCCCCTTTTCGCGAAGAATCAGCGATGCTGCGAGGGCCACCGTCACGCAGACGACAAGCCCGATTCCACCTAAAAGAAACGGATGGAACTTAATGCCGAAAACATCGCAACCAAGAAGATCGCAGGCAAAACAGACCAAATAATTCGCAGAGAGCCCCAAAACAGCGGCCACACCCTTAATGCGCGGCATGAAAACACCCATAAAGAAAAGCCCGGTAAGCCCCGCTGTAAGCATGGCGATATACTTGTTGAAGTTGTCGAAAAGCGCACTTGACTCCATACGCGAAAGCGAAAGCGCGGCAAAAACACCCACAAGACCGATCGCATATGTGGCGATCTGCCCGCAACGGATCTGCGCCCTGCCGGAGATATCAGGCTTAAAGCGCTTGATATAATCAGTAACCACGGCTGTGGAAGCGCTCGAAAGATTCGCCGAAAGAGTGGAAATCGTAGCGGCGAACACAGCCGCGATCACAAGCCCTGCGAGCCACGGCGGCATCTCCGTTGCCATAAATATCGGCAGAACGGAATCGCCCTTTGGCATCGTTACATCCATCGCGGAAGGATTAGTCCTATAGAACGCAAAAAGCGCGGTTCCGATTCCGTAGAAAACAATCTGGGCAAAAATACTCATGCAGCCGTTAAACCACAGCGATCGCCGCGTCGCCCCCTCGTCCGGCGTTGCAATATAGCGCTGAATTACGCATTGGTCGGACGTATAGCTCGAAAGATTCGATATAAGGCCCTGAACAGCCACCACCCAGACTACAGGCTGAGAGAGAATGAACCTAAAATCCCACATAGCCATCTTGCCGCTACCGCTGGCAACATCCCAGAATGAGGCAAAATGGGCACCCTCAGGGCCAGTTTTCATTATGAGTATCACAAGAACGGAAACAGCCCCGCCCATAAGAACAATCCCCTGCACAAAATCAGACCAGATAACCGCCTCAAGCCCGCCGAGGGAGCAGTAGATCATCGTCAGAATACCGCAAAGAAGAATGCAGGCATCAATCGAAATACCGGTGACGGCATTAAGCGCTATCGCAGGCAAGAGCGTAACCACCGCTACACGGCAGACCATAAACACAATAAACGCTGCGGATCCGAAAAGCCTAACGCCAAGATTGAAGCGCTTCTCAAGATATTCATAAGCCGATGTTATTCCAAGACGGCAGAAAAATGGCAGATAATAATAAATAGCCACCGGGGCCATTCCAATGATAAAAAACGCCATTACAAAATAACGCCAATCCTGCAGATAGGCCTGCGTGGGAATTGCGATGAAAGTAATGGAAGAAAGCATGGTAGCGAAAATCGACATCCCCGCCACATACCAAGGGATCTTGTTGCCTCCGCGGAAATAAGCGTTCTCATCCTTCTTCTTGAAAATAAAGAAGCATGCCATGCCAACCATCAAAAGAGCATAAACACCAACAACCGCCCACGCCATAACACCGAACTTGCCAGTCTTCGAGAAGCTTGCCACGGCAACCGCCTCAGTCCTAAGGCGCGGAGCCACCTCTCCGCCAGCAAAGATAAGAGTATAAGACTCTGGCGTCTTTCCAGATAAAATGCCAGATGCGGCTCCACAACGCGGACTATCGCCCGGCGCAATTTCGCCATACTTGCACCATGCATCCGTAACGGCATTGTAGGCAAGAATAGAGCGCTGCCAGCCAAGCTTCACCGGATCGGTTTCCTGCGAACCGTTGATAGCCCTTGCGATCCAGCCATCCTTTCCAAATCCGCCCACAAGCAAAGCATGCTGGTGGCCGCATGGAAGAAAGGATGAGCCAATCGTTGTAAATTCTTCTGGAAGATCGGCAAGTCTCTTCCAGGACATAGAGGATAAAACAAGGCCATAACCGTCGCCCAGAGGAGCCTTCGTAGCAATATCGTAGCCGCCATATACAATGAGCAACTTCTCCTTCTGGTCTCCGTTCTGGACTACCGCCACATGCTGCTCGCGCGCGGCGCCCGGCAAGCACGCGATCGTCTCCCATTCACCTTTCGCCAGCCTAAGACGCATGATATTCCGCGAAGAAACCACATAAACACTCTCGCCATCGAAAGCGGCAGCCCCCATCGCAACACTCTCCGGCATATCAGGAAGAGCTAAAAAAGTGCGTCCGTCAAAAATGAACGCAGAGGAAAACCTCTTCGTGCCGTCCGTACCTCCGGCACAGAAAACACCGCCTGGAACCTCGCACGATACGCCCTCGGCAACAGCAAAAGGAAGAGATGCGGCCTCTGTCCATTTACCATCCTTGGAACGAAGATAAACTTCCTTTGAATACGCCTTAGTATTTTGCGCAAACGTCGAACCGCCGGCAACCACAAAAGCGCCGTCAAGCGCAGGGTCGGCCTTAGACCTTACGAAGCCAGAAAATGCGCGTGCCACCTTGACCGGAACTGTTTCGGAAGCCTTCCAGTCCACCGCCACAGGAGAAGACATAAGAGACGTAGCAAAGCCCACCGCTACGAGCGCACTGGCCAACCATTTGCAAATTACCGTTACTGATTTTTCCATTTCTTTCATCCTTGCTGTTTAGCAAAACATCAAATATTATACCAAATCTAAATTTGCTTAGATACGATGTTACTCCTTGGATCATTTTGCAAGACAAAGAATTGCAACGCCAGACAAAATCACAAAGAGGGCCAAAGCTTTTCGCCAAATATTCTTTTCATGAAAGAAACGGATCCCGAGAAGAAATGTGACAACCACGGAAACGCGGCGAAGAAGCGACGCTACAGAGACAGGCACTTCTGGATATGAAAGGCCCTTAAAATACAGCCAATCAGCTACAGCAAGCAAAATTCCCACAAACGGCATCGTCCAGCGCCACTCGAAAGGATGACTCTTCACTTTAAGCCCTCTCATCGCCAAAAGAACAAGAGCATAAATAATAAAGAGGAAAATCTGAAACCAAAACTGGACACACTCGACAGGGGCTGAAAAAACCTGAAAAACACATTTGTCCCAGATGCTGGAAAGCGCAGAAAAAAATGCCCCGGCGAATGCGCACCATACCGCCTTTGAGCGGAAGAAATCAATTCCCTCATGACGTCCTGCCCACGAAAACGCAAAATATCCGCCAAAAACAAGAATCATCCCGAAATATTGAACTAATGACGGGCGCTCCCCATAAAGGAAGAACGCCAAAACAAAAACAAGTGCAGGAGCGCTTGCCCTTATGGGAGTCGCAATCGATATTGGGAGACTTCGCAACGCACAAAAAGTAAAGATCCACGATGTAGAGACGATCAGAGCCTTTACCGCGGAAATTGCCACAATCTTAAGATCAAAAGAAACTACCTCTGAAATATCAGAAAAAAGAAAGATTCCCGCGACGAAAGCCATTGTGCCAAACGCCGTTGAACAAAGGAGCGTAGGAAGCACGGCATTCCCATTCACACTTGCCTTCTTAGCAATATCATAAAACGCAAGAAACAAAGCACTTGCCAGAAAAAATAATGTCCAATCCATATTCTATAGCCCTTTCTCTGCTACCAATTCCAGCAATCCGCTATTCACATTCACCATTTCGCTCTCTCCGCATTTTGCTCTCCGCATCAAACACCCCAATCCTTGTAAAACAAAAAAACCTCGCTCTCGCGAAGTTTACTTACTTTTACCTGGTGGCCAGGGCCGGGATCGAACCGGCGACACACGGATTTTCAGTCCGTTGCTCTACCAACTGAGCTACCTAGCCGACACTTGGTAAAATGGTAGGAGCGCAGGGATTCGAACCCTGGACCCAGTGATTAAGAGTCACTTGCTCTACCAGCTGAGCTACGCTCCCATTTCACATTCCCGGTAGCTAAAATTGGAGCGAGCTAAGGGACTCGAACCCTCGACAACCACCTTGGCAAGGTGGCACTCTACCAACTGAGTTAAGCTCGCCAGCGTTTCGCGTATCACCCGAAAACGAGACATAGTATATC
>JAGBZQ010000040.1 GCA_017628165.1 Kiritimatiellia bacterium
CAGGCATAAAACGAATACTTCTCGTAATCCGCCGCGCTTCTGCCGTAAACTCGCTCGCAGACCGCTAGCTTTCTCCTCAAAATCTCAGCTAAAAAATTACCATCTCCGCAAGCTGGCTCTAAAAAGGTAGAATCTATTCGCTCGGTCTCGTCTTTCACGAGATCGAGCATCGCGTTCACCTCGCGCTCGGCGGTAAAAACTTCGCCGCGCTCACGAACGCGCTCCTTCGATTTTATCTGACTTTTCTCTTCTGCCATCGTGCTTTCCTTAAACTTGGCACACGACGGCAATAAAAAAGAGCGGTCTTTCAGTTGCACCTAACTGAAGGCTGTAGGAGGCCCGAACCAGAATGCAACGAAAGACGCGCCCAGCTGGACGCATCTTCGCCTACATTACGTACTGGTTCGAAAACTTCCTACATTTTCAGTCAGACGTCGTGTAGCGTTAACGCTAAATTAAATACATCCGGCGGCTATCATCTGCGTTTTCCGGACTATAACCCCGCGCCGCGTTTGACGCCTCGCGAGATGAGAGTATTATACCCTTTTTATCCCTAATAAGGCAAATTGAAAAAGCAAAATATCGAGATATCCAGAATTGATAATGAAGAGCTAAAAACTAGGCGTTTAAGTCTCATTTATAGTCTCATCTTAGGATTTTTGGGATTTGCGTCAAGCGAATCGGCGAAGGACAACTCATGGGGACAGACCCCTCGGCATTGCGGGGACTATCCCCCTTCGGCATCAAAGATCCTTAGTCAGCTCCCACGTCTTCACGAGCATTCGCGGAATATGGAACGGCCCCTTAAAAATGTTGCCCTTTGCTGGCTGCGCAACAGTGCCATCGCGATGAAGATAGCCATACCATTCCGGATGCTTTTTATCCTTGAGATGCTTCCATGCCCATTCGGACGAGAGCTTGTGCCATTCATGATATTTCTTATCACCTGTAAGCTTATAAGCATACGCTGTGGCAATAACTGTTTCGCACTGAGGCCACCAGAACTTCATGTCCTGCTCGTAAGATTGCGCAGGAAGATTGCGGCAGTCCCTGAAGGAAATGATTCCGCCGTACTTCTTATCCCAACCCCACGCCCAAGACCAGTCGAGTATCTTAAGCGCCGTTTTTAGAAGTTCGACATCCTCGCGATCAACAGCCACATCCATAAGGAACCAGCTCGTTTCAATGCAGTGACCAGGATTAATGACGCGCCCGGAGAGTGTGTCGATAAACTCTCCGTTAGGACCTACTGTCTCCAAGAGCGCCTTAAATTCCGGATGGATGAAAAACTTCTCAAGAAGGTTGATAGATTCGGTAATCTGCTCATCAAAAACAGGATCGTTGGAAACCTGCTTAAGAACATTCGCAACATTTATGAGAATCATCGTAAGAGAATGCCCCTGGGCCTTAAGAGCCGCCGTGTACTTTGAAGGCATCCACTTTTCTCCACCTGCAACGAACTTACGGATTCGCTTAAAAAGCTCTACCGCTTTCTCGGCCCACGCCTTATCCCCACTTGCGAGAGCATACTCAGCATACGCAATCGCCGCGAAGCACTCTGAAAAGACATAACGCCGCTTTCTCAAACCAATGCCGTCTTCGGTAATTTCAAAGAAAGCACGACCGTCTTTATCAAAGCAATATTTCTCAAGAAATTCACAGCAACTCAGCGAAGCGGCAAGCCATTTTTTGTCTTTCTTGACATGATTGTAGGCATAAGCGCACATCCAGCCGAAGCGTCCTTGAAACCAGACGCTTTTCGTGGTGTCCATAAGTGAACCGTCACGGTTCAAGCATGTATAAACTCCACCATGCTTCTTGTCAAGGCCGTGTTTAAGCCAAAAAGGCATTATATTCTCGATAAGCTCCTGCTTATAAAGTTTATTCCACTTCTGCCAATATGCGCTTTTCATTTCAATCTCCTTGAGTTTAAGTGTTAATCCTTAGCCGCCATCACCCCAGCCTCCTACCCACTAATCCCTAACCACTAACGACTAACCGCTAACCGCTAACGACTAACCGCTAACCACTAACCGCTAACCACTAACCGCTAACCGCTAACTACTTATACCCAATCTTCTTAAGGCGGCTTACGATACCGGATTTCTCTTCCTTCGTAAGAGCCTTCAAAGGAGCGCGCACAGTACCGAGATCCACTCCGTGAACGGCACACATCGCCTTGCCAGCCGCAACACCGCCGAACTCGACGAGAATGTCGACGATATCACAGACCTTCTTCATGAGTTTCTGCGAAGTCTTGATGTCGCCTTTCTTGACGGCGTCCCAAATCTTGTAGTAAATACCGGCGGAATAGTTGTAGGTGGAGCCGATAGCAGACTCAGCTCCAAGCGCCACAGCACCTGCGAACCACTCGTCAATACCCCACGTGATATCATACTTGCCGCCGCACGCCTTAAGGCAACGCTGGTACATATAAAGATCGGGATAGTTGAACTTGATGCCAGCAAGATTCTCGATCTTTCCATCGGCAGCCTTAAGAAACGCCTCCATGTCAAACGTAACGCCGCTCATGGAAGTGTGATAATAATAAAACGGAATTTTCTTTGCAAACTTGAGTGCCTCGTTGATGTAGTCGATAAGCGCGGAAATCGAGCCGGGGCGGAAGAAGCACGGAGGTACGATTGAGGTGGCATCCATGCCGATCTCTTGAGCATAGCGGGCAAGCTCCTGCGTATCTGGAAGAGAAAGAGAGCCTACATGGGCAATAAGATATAGCTTGCCTTTAGCGGCCTTCGTCCATGCCTCAAAAACCTTCTTGCGCTCCTCGGTGGAACAGTGAACACCCTCCCCGGTGGTGCCGCTCACATAAACGCCCGTAACATTCTGTTTGACAAGCATCTGGGCCTGCTTGGGAATGACATCATAGTTCACACTGCCATCATCGTTGAATGCGGTGTGCGCGGCAGCAATAAGACCTTTAAGTTTTTTGATTTTCATAATTGACCTTTCTTTTGCTTTAACCAATACGAACTCTACGACCTTCTATGGAGTATTTGCCAGAAGCGATTATGCGAAGTGCTTCAGGATACGCTACATGCTCCTCAACCTGAATACGCGCATGAAGAGACTCGGGCGTATCATCCTCAAGAACAGGTACCGTCTTCTGGACGATAATAGGCCCAGAGTCCGTCCCTGCATCCACAAAATGCACCGTAACGCCCGCCACCTTGCATCCGTAATCAAGAGCCTGCTTCCAACTGTGAACCCCGGGGAACGCCGGAAGAATTGCGGGATGGATGTTGATCACGCGATTCGGGAACGCCGCAAGCAGCTTGGGCTTCACGATACGCATAAAACCTGCGAGAACGACGGTGTCCACGCCCGCTTCTTTAAGAAGCTCTATGCAGCGATCCTCCGCCGGCCCCTCAAGCTTCGTCTTCCACGGTGAGCAATCAAGATAAAGCCCCTTCAGTGAATGGCGCGCGGCGCGATCAAGTATCTTGGCGCCTTCGACATCCGCCATGACAAGGCGAATCTCAGCGTCAAGATTCCCCGCTTCTATCGCATCAACAATAGACTGCATGTTCGAGCCTGAGCCCGAACCCAATATTCCAAGTTTAAGTTTACCCATACGAAATATTATAGCACATTTTCGCCAATCTTAAGACTCCGCTCTTTTCCACCCCAGACAAACACACCGGGAACAGGAGTTATGACTTTCCCGGAAATCAGATCTCCATCGGCTTTAAGCTCAACCTTGATCTTCTCTCCAGACGGATGCGGCCACTCGGCCACAACGCTCTTCAAAGGCCCCATCTGCGGCGCAACGCGCACACGCTCAAAGAACGGCGCGTCAGGCTGGATGCCAGCCACGTGCGCGCGGAGGAAGTATATCGGATGAGACCCCCAGGCATGGCAGTCGCTGCGGGCATTGCCGTTCGGCGGCTCCGGACTCTCAATGGTAGTGGTGCAGCCGATCTTGAGATAATCCTCCCAAAGCCTAAGACCCTTAAAGAAAAGATCAGGGCGCCCAAACTTGAAATACGTCTCAAAAAGATAATACTTGAAATAAACCGATGTGCGCGAAAGCCCTGCCTGGGTGATGAGCTTTTCAAAGCAGACCTTGGCCTTCTCTGGATCAAGCGCATCCCCGAGCAGCATAAGAATCTGCGAATGCTCGGAAAAATGCATCTTTTCGGGATCATCCGCAAAAAGACCCTTCTTCTCATCCCAGAAAGTCCGGCGACACGATTCCGCGAGCTTCTCAGCACGGCCGTGCCAATGCGCGGCAAGCTCCTTATTGCCAAGATTTTCCTCGATCTTCGCCGCACGCCTTAAGGCGAGAAGCCAGTAGCCGTTCACCTGCGCGTTAAGCCTGCCCTCAAGCGCACCCGGAGGATTGCCGAAATGCCAGCCCTTGGCATCCACCCAATCGATAAACGTCCACCCCGGCGTCTTCCCGAGAAGCCCGTCGGCGCGGGCGTAATACTCCACTCCGAAAAGAGCGTTCCTGTATCCCGGCATGCGCGCCATAAACCATTCGCGGTTATTGTGAAGCATCATGTAATCGAAGTGCATGAGCAGAAAGCAAAGCGTATATGGAAGACCGTCCTGCAACCCCGTGGTCGGATGATTGAACGGCACAAGCCCGTCGCTCAGGCGTCCGAGATCGTACAGCTCGATCGCCCTGCGCACAAGCGCATCGTCTGCGGTCATGGCCGAGATGACGTTGAGCTGGAGCCTCGTGTCGCCAGGATACATCTGCTGCTCGTAATACGGGCAATCGAAAAGCATTTCGTGTGCGCACATCTGCATAGTGCGGCGGCAAATGGTCTGGACCGGATCAAGTGAAGGCATCTGCGGTGAAGAAAATTCGCTCTCGAGCTCAAGCGGATAGCGCGTCTCGTAAATACAGGCGTCCTTTATGGTGAGCGGTTCTGCGCCTGTTTTGATCACGATTTTGCACCAGCGCCCACAGCGGAACCACGAAGGCGAAAATACGGCCTTTTCTCGCCCGTCAGAAATGAATGTGTCGCCAAAGCCGCTGAAATACTTGCCCCGCCATTCGCTACGGTTGCGCTTCAGATGCGTATTTTCATGAAAGAGCGACTCCGCCCATTTCCATTCGATGCTCGCATCTTTGCCGCCACTTGCGATTATCTCCGGATATGCACAGCGATATTCCCCGAGATCGATAAGAAACGAAGCTGTCGTATTGGCGGGGAAAGTCCGCGGCAGCGAAAAATCGCCGTCGACGCATTTCCCGAGGGGAAGGCGGCGGTTCAGCTGATCCTTGAGCTGCGTCGGATACGCCTGCCATTCGCCTTTGCGAGTCCCGCAGTAGAACGCCTTGTTGGGAAGAACCTCCTTGATCACCTTGACGCCCTTCCACTCTTTGGGCGTTTTGTCATACACACCGGCGCCGACAAGCTTCATCTGCACCCCTACGCCCCACGCGCGTGCGGCACGGCCATTTTCGAATACGCCATCAACGATTCCCGCCCTCCATGGAGCGATGCCCGTGGTCAGCTGCGTATGATACACCCCCTTGGCGGCAAGTGAAAACGCAAGACGGTTGGAAATCTGCGCATGAGGCGCATTCCCCTTGGTATGTTTCCAGACAACAGCCTCAAGACGATGAATGCCCTTCTCAAGATTGATTCGATAGCTTTGGAACATCCAGTTGTCGAGCGTTCCTCGATGAGGACCGCGCGCCACGAATTTTCCGTCGCAAAGAAGATAAAAACGCTCATCGGCAGAAACATCAAACTCGAGCGGAGTGGAAGAATCGGGAACGGTAAAATCCTTGCGGAACCTGACGACCCTCATAGTCTGCGGCACATATTCATGGGAGAGATCCTCATGGGTAACCCATGCGGCCGCATCAAAGAGCGACAAATGCCTCTGCGAAGTCTCGCCGCGCGTGACGCGCTGCGAACGGATTATGCGCTCCACGTCAAGCGCACTCTCTTCTGCCGCGAGAGTCTGCACTGAAAACAGCGCGAGCAAAACAAACACGAACTTACTTAATTTCATTTTTCCCCTCTTTTCATTGAATTAACATATCTGCGAACAATTTCGCGGTCGTCAAAAGGATATTTGACCCCCTTTATCTCCTGTGTCGTTTCATGCCCTTTACCGCAGATCAAAACAACGTCGTCTTCGGCGGCATTTGAAAGCGCATAAGAGATAGCCTTGGCACGGTCCGGCTCAACCGTAATGCGGGAGGCATCGCTTACAGCGCGGCGGACGCCCGCCATGATCTCCTCTATAATCTCAAGCGGCTCCTCGCTGCGCGGATTGTCGCTCGTCACAACAAGGCAATCCGCCTCCTTCGCGGCCGCCTCGCCCATAAGGGTACGCTTAGTCCTATCCCTGTCGCCGCCCGCTCCGAAAACAGCCCACAGTTTACCGCATGTAAACCCGCGTGCGGCGCCAAGTACCTTCTCGAGCCCATCCGGCGTATGCGCAAAATCCACAAACACACGAGCCTTGGACCGGGATGCCACCTCCTCCATTCTGCCCCAACGAGGTCTAAGCAATGGAATAATGCGCTGAATCTCCTCACGCGGAACTCCGGCCGCCTCCGCTAGGGCCGCCGCCACAAGAACGTTCGACTTGTTGTATTCGCCGGCAAGCTTGAGCCCGGAAAGGTCGTAACGCGGCGCCTTGACCGAAACCGGGATCACATTCAAAGGCAACGCTCCGGCCGCCTCAAGCATTTTATATCCATATCCTCCATCAAGACACACGACAAATGGAGGCATGTCACGACGGCCGTCATCGGGACGGGCCGCGCGCCCTTCAGCAAGACGCTCCGCGAAGAGAAACTTCGCTTGAAAGTAATCCTCCATCGTCTTGTGGTAATCCAGATGATCTTCGGATAGATTGGTAAACGCACCTCCTGCAAATACGGTATCGCCGGTGCGGCGCTGATGAATCGCATGAGACGACACCTCCATCACGCAGTCTCTAACCCCAGACGCCTCCATTTCCGCAAAAATGTCTTTCAGAACAGGAAGCGGCGGCGTGGTATAGCCCGTCGAAAAAACGCGCCTCGTCGTATTGACCTCTACTGTCGTTATATAGGCCGCTTTAAGAAATTCAGCGAGAATCCATGTTACCGTTGTTTTTCCGTTAGTTCCAGTAATGCCCCAAATTCTCATAAGCGCTCCTGAGAAATTCCAGAGCCGCCGACAATGCCATATACCCCAGAAAGATAGGAAGCATACGAAAGCTGAGGCGAGATCTGAAAATACGTTGTCCCCTCAATCTCCGTGACACTCTGAACAAGTCTCGCCGCGCCCGTATCACTGCCACATTCAAGAACATGGAGAGATTCCTTATTTGGAGATCCTGTGTTTGAACCGACAACACAATAGCAGACGCTGGCGAAAAGTTCTATCATAAGGGAATATTAATTCTTGAACGAATGAATCGGCGCCGGAATGCGGCCCTTACGGGCAATCATTCCTTCACAAGAGAATCTGGAGACTGCCATAACCGGCGCATATCCAAGAAGCCCGCCGAACTCAACAGTATCGCCGACCTTCTTCCCCGCAACAGGAATGACGCGGACAGCCGTGGTCTTCTGGTTGATCATTCCGATCGCAGACTCATCGGCGATAATGCCGGAAATGGATGCGGCGGAAGTGTCGCCAGGGATTGCGATCATATCGAGACCCACAGAGCAGACGCAAGTCATCGCCTCGAGCTTTTCAATCGAAAGCGCGCCCGCGTTCACCGCGTCGATCATACCCTGATCTTCAGAGACGGGGATGAACGCGCCTGAAAGGCCTCCCACATAGCTTGACGCCATGACGCCGCCCTTCTTTACCTGATCGTTAAGAAGAGCAAGCGCAGCGGTGGTCCCGGGAGCTCCAGGATGCTCAAGCCCGATCTCCTTAAGAATATCCGCCACGGAGTCGCCGATGGCAGGCGTAGGCGCAAGTGAAAGATCGATGATCCCAAAGGGGATTCCGAGCCTTGCCGAAGCCTCCTGCGCTACGAGCTGACCTACGCGAGTAATCTTGAACGCCGTCTTCTTGATCGTCTCGCAAAGAGTTTCGAAATCGGCACCGCGAATGGTCTTGAGGACGTGGTTGACCACTCCGGGGCCAGAGACTCCCACGTTAATAATAGCATCGGCCTCGCTTACGCCATGGAAAGCGCCAGCCATGAACGGATTGTCATCCGGGGCGTTGCAAAGAACAACGAGCTTCGCGCAGCCGATGGAGTCGCGCTCCTTCGTACGCTCGGCCGTAGCCTTGATGATCTCGCCCATAAGACGCACCGCATCCATGTTGATGCCCGTCTTGGTGGAGCCCACGTTGACAGACGAACAGATGCGATCGGTAACCGCCATCGCTTCAGGGATGGACCGGATGAGAAGCTCATCCGCCTTTGTCATACCCTTGGAGACAACGGCTGAAAAACCGCCGATGAAATTCACACCGACTTTCTTGGCGGCCTTGTCTAAAGTCTTCGCAATACGGACGAAATCAGACGGCTTGCGGCAGCAGCGCGCCCCGACGAGCGCCGCCGGCGTGATTGATATGCGCTTATTGACCACCGGAACCCCGAACTCACGACCGATGTCGTCACCGGTTTTGACAAGATCTTTGGCAAGCGTTGTAAGCTTGGCGTAAATGTTGTCGCACGTGGTCTTCAGCGAGGAGTCTGCACAATCGAGAAGCGAAATGCCCATCGTTATGGTACGGACATCAAGATTCTCCTCGAGAATCATTTTATTGGTTTCGAAAACCTCGTAACTGTTAATCATGCCTAAACTCCTTAGACTCTGTGCATCTTCTCGAAAATCTCCGACTTCTGGCACCGGATCTTAAGCCCCATCTCCGAGCCGAGGTCGGAAAGACCCGAAGAAAACGCCTCAAAGTTCTTTCGACAGGAGGAAATGTCAACAATCATCATCATGTTGAAATATTCCTGAACAACCGTCTGAGATATATCGAGTATGTTAATATTGTTCTTGGCGAGATATGCGCTCGTCTTGGCGATAATGCCCACGACGTCTTTGCCAACCACGGTTATAATCGCTTTTTTCATTTTTTACCTCCCTGTTCTTTTTTCAGGTTCTTGTTTGAAAAGTAAATGAGCTTGCCCCTGGTCTCACGCTTCGAGGCCCCCTCTTTCAAAATATCTATGGCTTTGTCAAGCTGCGGATCTTTCCCAGCGGCGATATCGGCAGGAGTGAGATCCACTTCCACATCAGGCTCTACACCCTTGCACTCCATATCCACACCCTCGGCTGTGAAGACGCCGATATGAGCATGCCGAAACGTTCCAAGATCAAGAATAGGCCCGTTGAGAGTGGCGATAACCTTACCTGCACTCTCCACGCCTACGAGCGGTCCTCGCTTGAGAGATTTGATGGCATGCGAAAAAATTTCCGCATTCGACGCCGACACCCAGTTGCAAAGCACGACTATCGGCGTAGACGAAAGAACAGGGCGAGACCAATAGGACATAAGATACCCCTCCTCATCAGAACCTCGGAAAAGAGCGCGCGCATGCTCGGGCCCGCACAGCACGTCAAGGATTTTATCTGCAATGTGCCCGCCCTGATTATAGCGCACATCAATTATTATGCCGTCGCGCCCGATCCCCTCGGCGTATAGAACATCGTAAAATTCATCCAGAGATTGCTTGTTCATCGCCTCGATATGCATATATCCGAAATTCCCTGCCGCATGTACCTTGTCGCGGATTTCACGATACCCCTCTTGCCTCACAAGCTCGCGAATCTTGCCGTAACGCTCGGCGTTCACAAATACGGTTCTATTAGTTCCGTCCCTTGAAATCTCAAGCCTGAATGTATGAGGCATCGGAACATTCAAAACCTCCGTTCTGTCCATGCCGCCAAAGACCTTCTTCCCATCGACAGAAAGGATGATATCACCCTTAAGAACGCCATCCTCGCCGCGATCTGCCGGCGAATGAGCAATCACAGAACTGACCTTCCAGCCTTCATCCTTCCACGACGGATCGAATCTAACGCCCAAGTGCGCCGTACAAACACTCCACTTGTGGAAAGAAACGCGCTCAAGCCATTCCTTGTTTGTGGCGTCCGACTCCCAAAAACCGAGATGCGAAGCGTCAATCTCTCCGATCATCATCTGCATAACGCGATTGAAAACCAACCAGTCCGGTGCATTTCGCGCTGCAAGACGATACTTTTCCTTGACCGCGTTCCAGTCTACCCCACGAACTGCGGGATCGGCGAAGTAATCGCGAATATTGGCCCACGCAGTAAGAAAGGCAAGCTCCTGATAATCCGGAACATTAGTTTCCTGATAGACGCTGAACGAATAAAGCTCATCTCCGCAGGCCGGCACACTATCTACTATGCGAAGCATTTTAGCCCCATCTGAAGATTTGATCCAAGAGCAGATCGTCCCCTGCTTGCCGGACATCTTTTTCGGAGCCATCTTGTCGGGGATAGTCACTGCAAACGTCCCGTTGTTGCAAGAATAGGCGAGCATCCGCCCATCAGGCGCAAATGAAAGCCCGTGCCCGCGAATAAATGTGGAGCGAACGCGATCGCGAAGGCCCTCAAATACGATTTTCACTGCCTCGTTCGTCTTTCCGCCCACATCGCTGCGCTTGGCAGGAACATCTTTCTTGATTTCCCCGGAGGAAGTCTTCTTTCTAGCCTCCCTTACGGTATTGTCGTGCGGATTTTCGCTTTTTTCGTCCGCCGGGTCAAGATATACATACATGATGGATAGATCATCGCCCGTTTTTGCGCGCCTACCCGCAAACGCAAGGATCTTGCCGTCAGGCGACCATGCCGGATGCCCGTCCCAGCGGTAATTGAACGAAACATTGTACGCAGCCGCAGCAACTTTGCCATGCGCATCCTTTTCGCCAACGGGAACAATCCAAACATCATTCACGCCGTAATTATCCTTCAAAGACGCCGCCACCCATTTGCTGTCGGGAGCCCATACATATGATGCCATGCCGCAGACCTTCCCGGTAGGCCCCTTAGACACGACTACCGCATTCGTGTCGGCAAAGAAAAGATGCCCCGTCTTATTAGACCATCCAAGCTTCGTGCCATCAGGCGAAACAGTAAGATTTTCACGATGCACATCATCGTTGGTAAGACGAGTTTTCACGAATTCAGTATTCTCCCACCATGGAAGATTCGGATTTGCGCGCTGAGCCTTCCATACATCAACGGCGTCGCCGCGATCGGAAAGATAATAAAGCGTAGAGCCGTCCGGGGAAAACTCACACTCCCTTTCGTGCGTCCGCGACGATCCTTGAACGAGAACAGGCCGCCTGAAGAGAGTGTCCATCACCCAAAGGTCACCCCCCACCGTAAAGGCCACCTCGGAGCCTTTTTTGACGAATGAAACCGATCCAAGATAATCGTTATTGTGCACTCCAGTGTACCAGCGCCTCTTGGTTCGGTTTGCGACAGATAAATTATATCCAGATGGCTTGAGACTTATGCGCTTGGCTTTCACATTTTTCCCGCGAGGATCAAAACGCCAAAAATCAAACCCCTGCCTGACGATCATCATCTTGCCGTTAGCCGAAAGCGTGGGAGAAAATACGTGATCCCCTTTAAAGGATGTGACTTTACGCTCTTTGCCGCTCTTGAGATCGTGATAAACGATATTCCGGACGCCGCCTTCGTCATTCATGTAATAAAAGCCTTCTGAATCGGGCGCCCATATCGGGCCGCGGGCATCCTCCTTGCGATCTATCAGAGCCTTGAAACTGTCGTTGTTGCGATCATAAAGCCAAATTTTTCCAGCGAAAGAAGTGAAGGATGGCGCAGTACGCTTGCGATACATGAAATTTCCGCGCTCGCCACGCGCTACAAAAAGGATTTTATTTCCATCTGGCGAGAGAGCCGGATCAAGAGCCGGCGCATCAAAGACAAAATCTTCCTGCGCGCGTCTCTCCATGGAAATAAGCGCAATACGCAAACCGGAATCCTCCGTAGAACACGCAGCTGTCTTATGGTCACGATGAACAAGACAAACCATGAACTTGCCGTCGGACGTGTAATGGCTCGGAGAGACGCTCTCGGTATGATACGTAATCTGCCTTATATCTCCAGCCTTCATTCCTCCACAGTCTTCAAGCGCCATTTCAAAGAGCTTCCATCCGCCGTCTTTATCGGAAAGAAACGCCATACGCTTGGAATCAGGCGAAAGAATCGGCTTAAGTGCGCGGAACGGCCCGTTGACGACAGGCTCGGCCACTCCACCGTCCGTATCAGCTCGCCAGATGCCATAGCACCACTCAAAGACAAAAAAGTCTCCGTCATTGGAAACTGACGGGCAAGACCCGAGATAAATATCGGCAAAGTCCCTCTCCTCTTGCTCGGCAGGTGAAGAAAACGGGAAAATAAAGGCGAAAACCAACGCCACAATTCTGCTCATGAGGCCGCTCCTTACGCTAAAATACTCTTAAGGGATGCCGCCCCAGAGGAGACTGAATATTTAAGAAGTTTGAGCATCACAGCCCTGTCGTCAGAGGAGAGCTGCGTAAAGCCCTCCATCTTATGGGCAAGATCAATCGCCATCTTGTCAAAACGCTCACGCTCCTTTGACTCATCTGCCTCGTCATACGGATAGCTGCCCTCACGGATGAGGTTGCCTATAAGCGCTGCGGCGCGATCCTCGCCCGACTGCGCAAAATGCTTTTTGAGGATCTTCTTGGTCTCATCGAGATAAGAGCGAACTTCTGCATTAAGCTCGTCCATAACAAGGGCGTTCTCTGCGGCAAGCTGCGGAAAACGCGCCGAAACAAGGTAAGCTGTGAAGCTTGCCCCTTGCGAACGGACTGCCGCAGGAATCTCATGAAGCCTGAAACCGTCAGGTCCGGCGAAAACAAGCCTGCCAGAACCAGAGAACTTGCGCTTCCACTCAATAAGCTCAAGCTTGGCTTCAGAACCGTTTGGAAGCATAAACTTGTAGTCGGTAACCTTCTTCTGAACGATTACAGGCGTAACGGGAAGACCGTTGAAATAGATCCTCACATCTGGATAGCTCTTAAGATAAAGCGCAAATTTGGCAGCAAGAGCCTGAACGGTCTCCCCGGCATTCAGAAGGCTGTCGCAGTTAACGCGAGCATTTGTGATAAAAACCTCTGTACCTGTAGCCGGCCCGGAAGCAGAAATCGAGTCGAGCGAAAAAACGCCGGGATTTTCTATATCGCCCCAAATATTATATGATAGAAGTTCGCCGCCGATTTTTACCGTGGTGCGCCACTCAACATGCGTGCCAAGAGCAAAAGCCTTAAAACGTCCGCGTCCATGCCGGCCGTGAAGGCTCCGCTTAAGCGTCGCGGTCCCGGTTCCGCTACGTTTCCAGCTCCCGCCAAGGGATCCAAACGTGGAGTCCGCCCTCAAGACATCGATACCTGAGCCGTCATCGGCAATGCGAACGGCCTCGACAGCGCCGAGAACATTCGTGATAAGATCCACGCGAACCTCCTTGGCCTCGGCGTCGAGTGCGTTCCATATCAATTCCTCAACAGCGGAAACGGGCGCCGCCTTTGAAAGCGACGCTATGTGATCTGCTTGCGCCTGAACGTATATCTGCTTACTCATAATTCAATCCCACGGACAATATGGGTATACTTTCTTGGATTTCATATAAGTTATCACATGTGACGACTTTGGTCAATCCCCCATAGCAATCAAGGGAGACTTCTGATATAATCCTTTATATATGAAAAAACTCTTTATCATAGATATGATGCCCTTTCTCTACAAGGGCCACTTCGTCTTTCTGCGCAATCCGAGGATCACCGCCTCTGGAATCAATACGTCCGCCCTACTCGGTCTCGTCAACGGGCTATCGTCCATACTCAAGCGCGAAAACCCCACGCACGCCGTATTTGCGATGGATCCTTCCGGCCCCACATTCAGGCACGAAGCCTATGCTCCATACAAGGCGCAACGTATGAAGATGCCGGAAGATCTCGCCGCCTGTATCCCATATGCTCTCGAACTTGCCGATGCGCTTAACATACCCGTACTCCGCATAGACGGATTCGAAGCCGACGACATCATGGGGACCCTTGCCGTAAAAGGCGCGGAAGCGGGCTTCGACGTCTATATGGCAACACCCGACAAGGATGCAGCGCAGCTCGTTCGCCCAGGCGTCAAGCTCTACCGCCCAGGCCGCGCGGGAGAGGCGGCCGAAATCTATGACGAAGCGCGAGTGTGCGAACATTGGCACCTAAAGGCTCCAGATCAGATGATAGACTATCTCGCGCTCGCGGGAGACGCCTCCGACAACATCCCCGGAATCAAAGGCGTAGGGGAGAAAACAGCCAGCGACTTAATAGCAAAGTTCGACAGCGTAGAGCAAATAATCGCCAACGCGGCAAATCTCAAAGGAAAACTTTCGGAGAAGGTCGCAAACGGCGCTGAAGATGCAAAAATATCGAAATTCCTTACCACCATCAAGACGGACATTCCGATCTCCCCTGACTGGGAATCCTTCCGCCTGAACGGAGCAAACAAAGAAAAGCTCGCGCGCGTATGCGCAAAATACGAACTCAACAGATTCGCCAAGGAATTCCTCGGCGACAATGCAGAGTCTGAATCGCAGGGGCAGGAACAGCCTCTTGCAAGCATTTCCTCAACCCCGCACGACTACCGCCTCGTAAATGATCTTGAGAGCGCTCAGGCGCTCCTCTTGGAGCTATCCAAATACAAGACGATCGCTTTTGACACTGAAACAGCACCCTTCGACGGCCATTCTGCCACAGAAGCGCACTTCTGCAAGATGGTCGGGATTTCCTTCGCGGTTGAGCCTGGGCGGGCGTGGTATGTGACAGCAGACTTCATCGATGTATTTCGGGATCTCTTCTCGGATGAAACAAAGATCTTCGTGGGGCACAACGTCAAATTTGACCGCTCCGTTCTTCTCAGATACGGCATTGGCCTTGCCTCCACCGCACACGACACTCTCCTTGAGCACTACTGCCTTGATGCCGCCGCGCGCCATGGAATGGATGCGCTCGCCGAGCAGCATCTCGGCTACCGGACCATTCCGATTGAAGCGCTCATCGGGCAAAAAGAACGCGGCAAAGAGCAGCTCTCCATGGCGGAACTCAAGCCAGAAGAAATTCTCGACTACGCCGCAGAAGATGCGGACATCACGCTCCGGCTCGACAAGGTCCTTCGCCCCGCGGTAGCCGAAGCAAATGCGCTTAAAGCATTGGAGGAAGCCGAAGAGCCGCTTGTGAAAACGCTCATTCAGATGGAGCGCGAAGGTGTACGCATAAATGTCCAGTCTCTCAAAGATTACGGGCGCGAGCTTGATCGTGAAATCATAAAGCTCCTGACAGACATCCATTCGTACGCCGATCCCGGCTTCAACCCCGACAGCCCCAAGCAGCTCGGATCTCTCCTCTTCGAAAAGCTCGCACTTCCCTCTGCAGGAGTGAAAAAAACTTCGCAGGGAAATTTTTCAACCGACGAAAAAACGCTCTCAAAGCTTGCCTCGGCCCATCCAATCGTTCCGAAGATTCTTGAATACCGCACCTTGGCGAAATTGAAATACACATATGTAGACAAGCTTCCCCTTCTCATAGACGCAGACGAAAGAATTCATACCACATACGCACAGGCGTTTACGGAGACCGGGCGTCTGAGCTCCTCTGAGCCTAATCTCCAGAACATTCCGATTCGCACACCACGCGGCAAACTCATCAGAAAAGCATTCGTCCCGCGCGATGAAAAGCATATTCTTCTATCGGCCGACTATTCGCAGATCGAGCTCAGGCTCATGGCGGCTCTCTCCGGAGATGAAGCGATGTGCGCGGCATTCAGAAACGGCGAGGACATCCATCGAGACACCGCAAGCCGAGTCTATGGAATCATGCCCGCATTTGTCTCGGACGAGCAGCGCTCCTTCTGCAAAATGGTAAACTTCGGCATCATCTACGGCATCTCAGCGTTCGGCCTTTCATAGCGCCTCAAGATATCGCGCGCAGAAGCGGCAAAGCTCATCGAAACATACTTTAAGCTATATCCCAAGATCAAGGATTTCATGGAGAAATCCATCGTCACCGCACGCGAAAAAGGCTACGCCACCACCATTCTCGGCAGACGTAGAACCCTTAGAGACATCAACTCGCGCAACGCCACGGCAAGGCAAGCGGCAGAGCGCGACGCCATAAATACGCCGATCCAAGGCTCGGCGGCAGACCTTATCAAAATAGCAATGGTTCGCATCTCTCGCGCGCTCTCCGATAACGCCATGCGCTCGAAAATGGTTCTTCAAATTCACGATGAACTCGTATTTGACGCTCCGCTTGAAGAGGTTGAACATCTCAAGGAAATCGTCCACCGCGAAATGACATCAGCCATCGACTTCGGCGTTCCGCTCGAAGTGGAAATCGGCACAGGCGCCAACTGGCTTGAAGCACACTGATCTATCACATCTTTTTTGCTACTGCCACCGGCATCTCCTTGACCTTGTCAGCAATTTCGTCTGCAAGGACGGGATTGGATTTTAGAACTTCTATTGCAGCAAGAGATCCTTGTGCAAGCTGCTCCTTTCCATAACTGAGCCAACTCCCGCGCTTCTCAACGATCCCGCGCGCAACCGCCGCGTCAAGAATTGATCCTTCGCGAGAAATTCCGCACGAATACAAAATATCAAACTCAGCCTCGGTAAAGGGAGCCGCCACCTTGTTCTTCACTATCTTAACGCGCGTTCTATTTCCGACAATCTCGCCCTGCTGGCTTTTGATCGCCCCTATGCGCTGCACTAAAAGACGGCATGTGGCATAAAACTTGAGCGCCTTGCCGCCAGGAGTCGTTTCTGGATTCCCAAACATGACACCAATCTTTTCGCGCACCTGATTTGTAAAAATGCAGAGCGTCTTTGTCTGCGAAATAGCAGCCGTCAGCTTGCGCATCGCCTGCGACATAAGACGAGCCTGAAGCCCCACGTGGCTATCACCCATATTGCCGTCTATCTCGGCCTGCGGAGTAAGAGCCGCCACGGAATCCACAATCACCACATCAAGAGCCCCCGATTTCACAAGCTCTTCACAGATGCACAGCGCCTCCTCTCCGCTCGACGGCTGAGAGACGATGAGATTCTCAAGATCCACCCCTATTTTGGCCGCATACGTGGGATCAAGCGCATGCTCCGCGTCTATAAATGCCGCAACGCCCCCGGCCTTCTGCGCATTTGCCGCTACATGAAGAGCAAGAGTAGTCTTGCCGGAGGATTCATGGCCGTAAAGCTCTACTATTCTACCCTTCGGAAGACCTCCTATCCCAAGAGCCATGTCAAGAGAAAGCGCCCCTGTAGAAACGCTCTCAATATTCTTTTCAGAGGCATCTCCAAGCCGCAGAATTGACATTTCTCCAAATTCTTTTCGAATGGAGCGCATAACCTCATCCAACGCCGCGCCCACTTTTGCCGCGATATTTTCCTTAGCCATATTTTTCCTTTCTACTGTTTCGGAGCATCAATCGCTCCAATTCACAAATTTCTCGCGGGAGGCAAAAAGATTCACCCGCTCAATATGATCTATTTCGGGAGCACCACCTTCCGGAATGCCGTAAACCTCCACGACATCGAAACGATATGCCCCCTGCCACCTGTTTTTCCTAAGCCAAGCTCTGCAGGCTCTCAGCAGGTTATCCATCTTGCCGCGACTCACACTGCGCAGCCGCGTCTGGCGCAGGCTACGCGATGCATGCTGCTTGACCTCCACAAAAACGATTGACTCCGCCTCCTTGTCATACGCGACAACATCCACCTCAAGGCGTTCATCACGCGAACAGGGGCGCGAATTGCGCTCTATAATCACATACCCCTGCCGGCGCAGGAATGACGCGGCCTGGGACTCGCCCCATAAACCATGCGCCACTCCCACGTTGGCAGGACTCTTGCGCACTGTCTTACGCAACAGAGACATCATTCTCCCCCTGCTGGTTTTGATCGTAAGACTTGCCATCAGTCCAAATGGACGGCACGCCAAAGCATATCGCCCCAAGCGAATCTTCCATGGCAAGCGCAAGCCCATACGCCTCATTGGGCGACAGAGAAAAATGCGCGCCCACCGATCCTTCTCCACCGGCTTTACTCCTGAAAACATCAAGAGAATATCCGCTCTCCAGAACATGGCGCAGAATTATCTTTGTGCTTCCGCTCGACGAGGTATGAAAAAGCCCCTTGCCGTCCTCAATGCTTTCCGTCATGCCGCGAAAAACCTCAAGCATCTTGGTGATATCACTGAAATCTAGCTTGACGTATATGGCATTGCTCCAATCAAAGGTGGGATAGACGGGAGTAGCCCCGCGCCTGTCTCCTACAGTCAGCTGCCCTGCGAGCCCCATCATAAAATATCCATCTGCATCGCCAAGCGCCGGATGCATTTCCATCTTAAGCGCGCACCCCGTTCCCTTCGCATTCGCGTGGTAAAGCGAAAACTTCGGACGAAAGTTTCTGTATTGTCTCTGTTTGCTGTTTGTATTTGTATTCATGTTTTTCTCCTGTTTTTGTTTATGCCCAAAAAGATCCGCCGCTCTCACAATCAAGCTGCCTATAAGAGGCCGCCTCCATTATCGCCTCGCGGTCAACAGCGTCTTTCCCGTCCAGATCGGCAATGGTTCGCGACACTCTCAAAATCCTATCGTACGCGCGCGCAGAAAGAGAAAGAGCCTCCATAGTTGAACGAACCTCCCTGACCGCATCGGGAGTGAGCTTGCATATCGCTTTCAAATCACGGCTTTTCGCATCAGCATTAGTCATAATCGCAGGCTGCGAGCGATAACGCTCGCGTTGAATCTCTCGCGCCCGAAGAACCCGCCCTCTTATGACGGCGCTGCTCTCCCCCGGCGCCATCGCCTCTAAATCCTCCACTGGCACCGCCCCTATTCCAACCTGAATATCGATTCGATCAAGAAGAGGGCCGGAAATCCTGCGCTGATATTTTAAGATCTGGGCTTGCGTGCAATGGCACTCGCGCGTGGGATCGTTATAGTAGCCGCACGGACACGGATTCATCGCGGCCACAAGCATGAAGCGGCTCGGGAAGTCACATGCGGCCGCTGCGCGAGACACTCCCACATGCCCATCCTCAAGCGGTTGGCGCAACACCTCAAGCGCATGACGAGGAAACTCTGCAAACTCGTCAAGAAAGAGAACTCCGCGATGAGCAAGCGACACTTCGCCCGGCACAGGATGCGCCCCACCACCGAGAAGCCCAATGGAACTTACCGTATGATGCGGCGCACGAAATGGACGAACTGTCATAAACCTGCCGCCTCCCTTTTCGCGCCCAGCCACAGAATGAATGCGCGAAACTTCAAGCGCCTCCTCCACCGACATAGGAGGGAGAATGGATGGGATTCGCCGCGCAAGCATCGTCTTCCCTGCGCCTGGCGAACCTATCATCAGAACATTATGGCCCCCTGCGACGGCGACCTCGAGAGCGCGCTTCACAATCGCCTGTCCTTTCACATCGGCAAAGTCATCGCACTGACCGCACCCATCACCCACAAGCCTGGAAAGATCGGTGTACACGGGCTGAATACAATCATTATCCGCAAGATACCCCACCGCCTCACGAAGGGTAGAAACAGGAATCACGTCTATTCCGGCAACTACACTAGCCTCCTCTACATTCTCGCGCGGGACAAGCACCGCCCTTCTTCCCAAGCGGCGCATCTCCATCACCATCGGGAGAATGCCACGCACGCGGCGAACCTTACCAGAAAGCGAAAGCTCCCCTACGAAAGCATACTCATCCAGATCCACGTCATCCAAACGCCCCGTTGCGCTCAAAAGAGCCACTGCAATGGGAAGATCGTAGATCGGCCCCTCCTTCCTCACATCGGCGGGAGCCAGATTTACAGTCACCGAAAATTCTTTCTTTGTGGCAAATCCAGAATTTTTAAGTGCCGTGGAAACACGATCCTTGGACTCCTTTACCGCCGTGTCCGGCAACCCAACGATTGTGAACGAATTCGTCCCCTTAGACGAATACACCTCAATCTCCACAGCCGAGGCGTCAACGCCATTGACCGCCGCACTATAACATCTAGCCAACATTTCTCCTCCTTGCGCCGCCCATTGTTGGGCAGCACAACTATTATTTCAAATCGGAGAAAAAGTTGCGTGATATTATCGTGATATTATCGTTGTTTTTTCGAACGTTATCGTTCGTTCTTGAAACGATAACGTTCGTTTTTGAAACGATGTGAAACAACATTGCGGGGAGCTCCCCCTAACAATGCATAACTTGTCTCACATGCTCGGCGTATGCCCGGCGAGGATCATTCAGGCACGCCAAAGCACATCGCCATGACGCGAGGCCCGCCACAAGAAGATCCTGCCTGATTATAAATCAGCGATCGGAATTGACAAACTCCTCGACTGCGCGGCGGAATGCAGAAAAATCAAAGGCATTTTTGATGGCGCCTTTGTATCCATACGGAGCGGCAAGCTTTTTGAGAGCCTTTTCCACCGCCTCCCCTTCCCTATCTTTCAAAATCCTCATCTTCTCGGCGGCTACAACACCGGCACGAAGTGCAATAAGTCGGGATGAAAGTTCGCCTCCCGGATAAATAAGGAATGTGTCACCCGGACGCCAGTGGAGATTTCCTCGGCGCACAGTCTTATAGGAGGCGTCGACATACGGATTCTTCGGCCAGGAATTCGCCGCCCAGCGAAGGAAACCGTCAAAGCCTACAGCACCCGGATACGCACCAAGCCAAAATCCCTCGTCTGCGGGACTGTCCATAAACGTATTTGGATGCATCGCGGTGGCGCAGACATAAAATGTCGTCTTGAAACCATTCTGACGGCGTGGCTCCAATTCATCCAAAAGCCGAGGATGTTTTCTCAAGTGGATAAGACCTTGACAGTAATTGTCGATATTCATTCCGCTAAACTCCGAGGGGCTCTTGTTGCCGGCCATCGCAACCTTCATGCCGGGAGCTTTCTTCTGAATCAAAGCGATAATCTTTTTCACATCTTCGGGAGCGCGTTCATCCATCGCGATATACGCATCGTCATACCATCCCTTGTTCTCCAGATGCTTTTTGAAATCAACAAGAAAATCACCCCAATAATCCTCAAACTCGGGCGTTCCCGGCAAATACTTCTCGCGCCGCAACATCGTCCCACGTTCCCCGTTCTCCGTCACCTCTTCCTTCCATGACACCATATAACCCCAAGGGCACATTGTATAGCAGGCAATGTCCGGCCCTAAACCGCACTTGCGGCCAAACTCAACATATTCATCGAAAAGCGTATAATCAAACTCCCACTTGCCATCCGCTTTCTTCACGCGGCCAATCATAGAGTAATATCCGTCAAGACACTGGTTGTTCCACGGAAGGTCGAGGAGCGTTACCGTAAGCGCCTTGCAGCCACTTTCTGCGAGCGCACGCCAAACGGGCTCCATCTTCGTATAATGCTCCTTCGAAAAGGGCTTCACATTAAAGTAGCGCGAAACGGCCCACGGATGCTGCCAGAGATCAAGAAAATATTTCCACTCTTTCGCAGGAGGCAGAACGCGGTCAACAACCGTCAAAACAAGAGCATTTGACCCGCCGAGCTTAACCGTCCGCTTACCCGCCTTGGCGTCGGCAGCGACAGACAGCTTAATCATCGCCGGAAAAGATTTATCGCCCTTCTTCCATTCACGGCAGACATCCGCTACCTTACCTTTGCCGGTGACGCGGGCTTTTTGCTTACCCTCTTTATCCGTGTAACGCTCAAACGTGTCATAATTCACTTCGTCAAAGCGAAGAAGCGTAAATGACACGCCCTCGCCAACTGCACATGAAGAAATCGCCGAAACATCTTTTTGAAACGCCTCCGGGATATTCACATAGGCTGTCTCGCCACGCCAGGCTGCAATATCAAACGTTGCCGAATAGGAGCTTAAACCTACAAGGCACAAAGACATCAAAAAAATTACATTTCGCATACCCTGTTCTCCTTTATTTTATCTCACTTTTGAAAGATATTAGTTTTCTTTTGGCTTTTCAGACTCTACTCCATTGAATATAAGCGTAGACGAAACAGGGAAATGATCGCTGGGGTATAGCTTTTTACCGGGACGCGGCAAGCTAAGAGTCCGATAATCGAGAACTCTCGTGCCTTCACTTACATAAATAAAATCGATGCGCTTAAGCTTAGAAAAGTCTCCTGGAACATCTCTTTTTCCGAACGGCTTCTTAAGAGCCTCAGCAATTGTCATCTCATCATCGAACCATCCCCAAAACGTAAACGTCCTCCATGAACCTTGCGGAGGCGTTTCTGAAAGATAGAGCGCATCCTTAAGAAGCTTTTTCACCTCCATCGATGGCTTGTCGTGCTCAAAACAATTATGATCACCCACTAAAACTACAGGAGCACCATTGCCGAATTCCTTCATTCGTTCAATAATCAAAAGCATTCCCTTTATTCTGGCCTGTTCACCCCTATGATCAGTATGACAATTAGCGAATGAGAACTTTTTGCCTGTTTTCACATCACACAAAACAGCATAGGAGCAAACGCGCGGCAATGCAGCATCCCACCCTTTGCTTCCTGGTTTATCTGGCGTTTCGGAAAGCCAGAATGTGCCCATCTTGACCATATTGAAGCGATTCTTGCGAAATGCGACTGGGGACGCCTCTCCACTTTTTCTGTTTGAGTTGCGCCCGTCTCCGACAAAGGTATAGTCAGGGAAACGCTCCTCCAACCATTTGCGCTGATTTGGCAGAACCTCTTGAAAACCAATCACATCGGGATTTTCATTTTCAATTATTTTAGCGAGATCCTCTTTTCGCCCGCTCCAATTGTTATCGGGAGAGTTTTTATCACCAGCTGAATAGCGAATGTTGTAGGACATAACTCGCACAGCCGGCGATTGCGCCTGGGTGCGTATTATACCTAACTTCTTGCGCAAAGAAGCCGCATCTTCTGCAAAAACGCCTGCAACAGTAAACACGGCCGAGCAGGCAATGATAATCTTATTCGTAATATTCATATACTTAACCTCTGTTTTAAACTTTCTCTTTAAGCTCTACTGCGGAATAGGATTATTATCCGTTTCTAAACTCCGCCTTACACGTGATGATGCCGCCTTGAACAGCAAGCCGTCGCCTTTCTTGGATGGCGTAGCAACCATTTTGCGTGAAATATCTCCAGAAAGAATCAAGTCAGACAGAGGATCTTCCACGTAATCCTGTACAACCCGCCTCAAAGGACGAGCGCCAAGCGCGCTATCATATCCCTTTTCAACAAGGAAATCCATCGCCTTTGCATCAAGCCTCAGCGACGACCCGGCCTTCTCAAGACGTTCGCCAAGCTTGGAAAGCTCAAGCTTGAGAATTTTCGCAAGAGCTTTCTTGTCGAGCTTTCTGAAAACGACCATCTCGTCGAATCTGTTGAGAAGTTCGGGACGAAAAGCTCGCTTGGCCTCACCGAGAAGTTTCTCCTTGAGCATTTCATGACCCGATTCATCCGAAAATGAAGAAAACCCAAGACTTCTGCCTTCATTTGCAAAATCGAATCCGAGATTGGCCGTGCAGATGACAATCGTATTACGAAAATCGATGACGCGCCCCTGACCGTCCGTAAGGCGCCCATCGTCAAGGATCTGAAGAAGCATATTGCACACATCGGAATTGGCTTTTTCGAACTCGTCAAATAGAACGACGGAATAAGGCCTGCGCCTGACCTTTTCCGTAAGCTGCCCGCCCTCATCGTATCCGACATATCCAGGCGGCGCTCCCACGAGACGCGATGAAGAATACTTCTCCTGAAATTCACTCATGTCAAGAGTAATGAGAGCCTTCTCGTCACCATATACCTTCTCGGCAAGCATCTTCGCCAAATGCGTCTTGCCCACACCTGTCGGCCCGAGGAAAAGGAAACTTCCAATGGGGCGCTTCGGATCGGCAAGAAATGCGCGCGAGCGTTTCAGCGATTTGGCGATGGCCTTGATCGCCTCCTCCTGCCCCACCACAACAGAGCCGAGCGATTCCTCCATTCCAAGAAGCTTCTCCGCCGTGGTGGCGCTCATCTTCTCCACAGGGACTCCGCTCATGATCGAAACGGTTTCAGCCACATCATCCTCGGAAACGCTGAGAAGTTCCTCGCCGTGGCTCTCACGCCACTTGGCCAAATCCTCTGCAAATCTGGCCGAAGCTGTGCGTATTTCCTCTCGACACCTTGCGGCGGAATCAAAATCTCCTGCTTTGACGGCCTCATCCTTCATTCCGCGCAACGTATCTATATTCTCCTGCTGCTCCACAAGATGCTTCGGACGCGCGCTCGCAAGCGAACGGAGGCGTGCGCCGGTTTCATCCATAGCGTCAATGGCCTTATCGGGAAGCTGGCGCGAAGGCATATAGCGCTGCGTAAGCTCAACAGCGGCTCTCAGCGCCTCTAAAGAAAACTTCACTGCATGATGCTCCTCATACTTGGGCGCAATACCACGCATGATCTCTATTGCATCTGCCGGTGTAGGCTCATCCACCTGGACGCTCTGGAAACGGCGCTCTAGCGCGGCGTCCTTCTCTATGGACTTGTGATACTCCTTGAGGGTTGTTGCGCCTACACACTGAAGCTCGCCACGCGCAAGAGCAGGCTTGAGGATATTGGCGGCGTCCATCGCGCCTTCCGATCCGCCGGCGCCAACCATCGTGTGAATCTCGTCAAGAAAGAGGATGATGTCTCCACTGCGCTTCGTCTCGTCGATAATTTTTTTGAGGCGCTCCTCAAACTGACCGCGATACTGCGTCCCCGCCACGACGCGCGCCATATCAAGCGCAATGACGCGTTTGGCCTGCATCTTCTCTGGAACTTCACCGCGATGAATCGCCTGCGCAAGCCCCTCCACCACAGCAGTCTTGCCTACGCCGGCCTCACCGATGAGAACTGCATTGTTCTTGGATCTGCGGGCAAGGATCTGGATGATGCGCTTAAGCTCCTTGCCTCTCCCGATTACCGGATCAAGCTTCCCCTGGCGAGCAAGCTCCGTAAGATCACGGCCGAACGTATTGACCGTCGGCGTCTTGGAGCTCTTCTGCCGCGAAGAAACCTCCTCTCTCTCGGCAGAATCTTCACCTCCGGCCACGGCGCCATCGCCATTTGGCGCATCGTCGTTGCGCGGCGACCCCTGCGTTCCTGCGGCCATGAACTTATCAAGCGTAACGCCTGCGTTGAACATAAGCTGAGCGGCGGCATTCTCACCCTCACGAAGCATCGCCGCCACGAGGCACACTGTATCAATCACATTACCCTTGCCTGCGATCATTTCGGCAATCTGAAGGACCTTGCGTGTCCGCGCGGTAAGCGGCAGAGCGCCGCGCTGAAGAAGAGCCTCGGATGGAGAAGAAATCATATTCTTCATCGTCTCATAAAGCTCGGCGAGACTCAGCCCAAGGCTTTCGAGCCTTACGCAGGCCTGACACTTCGGGATTGCCAAAAGAGACAGAAAAACATGTTCACTGCCCACATGATCATGCCCAAGCTGCCGTGCACAACTCTGAGATGCATTTAATGCATCGGAAGCATTTTTAGAAAACATTGCACTCACTGAAACCTATCCTCCGCTCGTTCATTCAAAACGACATCCTCAAAGCGCTTGTTCATATCATCGGCGCGTTCTGCATCAATCTTATCTCGCTGGCGTACATCAAGCGTCTCTTCGCCACTGTAAATATCAATCGCGGCGACCATGGCCTCAAGCCTTCTTAGCGTGATTCCATCAAGCATGGACTCAAGCGCCGCAAGCCTGAGAGGAGAAAGAAGATCAAGAAGTTCACCCGAGGAAAGAAGGCGCGCATTTTTCAAAATTGAAAGCGCTCTGCACAGAGCATCCTCGAAATAGCGCACCATATCTTCAAAAAGCCTGACACGCGCATTGCGCTCCTGCCTGACAATCTCATCGCGAAAGCGGAGCGCACGCTCAAAGTCACCGCAATATTTAAGCCTGTAAATATGGCCGGAATCGAAAATACCGTCAATGGAATAACCAGAAAGCTCCATCCCAAGAGCATGCGCCGAGCGTTTAACGGCATCAATCTCTCCAATAAGGAAAAGCCCCTCAAGCTGCATTCCTCCAGCTAGAATAAAGGGCTTTTCTATGCCTTTGAGGTTAACCTCCTCTTTAGGCTCTGGCGCTACAGCCTTGGGCGCGGCAGAATTCGCTGGAGGCTCAAAAGCCTCTATCTCAGGAGCACTGTCCTCTCCCTCTAAATCGCCGGCAGGACGAATGCCGGGGAAAGCGCTCTGCACGGCGTTCATAAGCGCCTCTATAAGCTGCGGCGGGGGAGGCTCGCTTCCGCCTATCTGAGTAACAGACATAGAAAGCCCTGGGGGAAGAAGGGAGCCCTTACGCGTACGCTGGCTCTTCTTCTGGCGGCGCAGCTTCTCATTCTTAGCGCACTCGGTACATACATAAAGCTCATCCTCCACTCCGTTTACAATCGTAGGGATGGCGGTTTGAGCTTCGTTTTTATGACAAATTTCACACTTCATTATCGTGTTATTATACCATAATTCCCTTATCATTTCCCCTACTAAACTGCACAAAAACGTCTTTCGGAAATAAAAAAAGCCGGCGACGTCCTACTCTCGCACGGGCGAGTCCCGCACTACCCTCGGCGATGGAGAGCTTGACTTCTGTGTTCGGAATGGGAACAGGTATTTCTTCTCCTCTATGGTCACCGGCAAAAAACCGTTTAGTTGGGAACTTAAGAGAACTGCAACTTTTCGAGAAGCGAGTCGTAAATGATCTCACTTGAAAGTGAAGTTTTTGTTTAGCGGTTAGCTGTTAGTGATTAGCGGTTAGTGACTAACGACTAACTGCTAACTGCTGACGACTAACTACTTAAGAAATAAGCTAAGCCGCACGTCATATTAGTACCGATCAGCTCAACGTATCGCTACGCTTACACCTTCGGCCTATCA
>JAGBZQ010000041.1 GCA_017628165.1 Kiritimatiellia bacterium
AAGCACAAAAAACTCTTTTCATTTTCTTTTGCCTTTCTCTATATTATCAATGATGAGCAACAACTCAATCTCCACTGACGGATAGTTTAGCGAATCAGATCGCTGATGTCAATTTAGGATTACGCTTAAGCGGGCTTGTACGAATCCTTAAGAATGACTGTTCTGTTGAAAACAGGCGCTTCGGGCGTAAAGTCCTTTTCGTCCGCAATGAAGTAGCCGGTCCTTTCGAACTGGAACCGCTCGCCCGGCGACGCCGTGGAAAGAAGAGGCTCAACAAAGCCCTTGACCGTCTTGAGAGATTCCCCGTTCATATACTTGAGAAACTCCGAAGGGCCGTCCTTGAGCGGATCCTTTTCGGTAAATAGCTTATCATAAAGCCTGAACTCAGCAGGAACACCGGAAGCAAAATCCACCCAGTGGATAGTGCCCTTGACCTTGCGGCCGTCCGCAGCATTCCCACCCCACGAATCGGTATCCCACGTTCCGTGAATTTCAACCACCTTGCCCGTAGCGTCCTTCACAAACCCCGTGCACTTGAAAATGCACGCACCCCTAAGGCGAACCTCCTGACCGGGCGCCATACGGAAGAACTTCTTCTCGGGAACTTCCATGAAGTCCGCCCTGTCAATCCAGATTTCGCCGCCGAAAGGAATTTTGCGCTGACCGGCAGACTCGTCAAGCGGATTGTTGGGCAGCTCCACGTCACGCGCGGGACCTTCCCAGTTATCCACCACCACCTTCACAGGATCGATAACGGCCATGCGCCTCAGAGCAGTCTGATTGAGCTCTTCGCGGACACACCACTCGAGAAGAGCAGGATCGCTTTCGCTTTCCACTTTCGTAACACCCACGCGCTCGCAAAATTCGCGGATCGCGCCCGGCGTATAGCCGCGCCTACGCATTCCGCAAACGGTAGGCATACGCGGATCATCCCAGCCGGAAACGTGTCCCTCCGTCACGAGCTGAAGGAGAAGACGCTTTGACATGACCGTATATGTGATGTTAAGACGCGCAAACTCACGCTGCTCTGTGCGGATTTTAACACCGTTGCGAACGGGGAGCATCCCCATTTCGTCGAGACGGTCGACAACCCAGTCATAAAGCGGACGATGCACTTCAAACTCAAGCGTGCACATGGAGTGCGTCACGCCCTCAAGCGCGTCTTCGATCGGATGAGCAAAATCGTACATCGGATAAATACACCACTTATCGCCCAAATGATAGTGCTCCACATGGCGGATGCGATAGATCACGGGATCGCGGAAATGAATATTGGGAGAGGCCATGTCGATCTTCGCCCTGAGGCACCATTCACCATCGGCATACTTGCCGTCACGCATTTCGCGAAAGATCTTAAGGTTGCGCTCCGGCGAAGTGTCACGCGAAGGCGAAGGACTTCCCGGTCTCTCGGGGACACCGCGGTAGACCTTCCACTCCTCCTGCCCAAGATTGCAGCAGTAAGCCTGACCGGCCATGATCAGATTCTCGGCGATCTCATACATCTTGTCAAACATGTTCGACGCATTGTAGAACCCCTTCTCGGATCCGTCGCCCTCGCCCGACCAGTTAAAGCCAAGCCACTTGATATCCTTCTTGATGTTTTCGGCATATTCGTCGGACTCTTTGGCGGGATTCGTATCGTCAAGCCGGAGATGACACTCGCCGCCGAAAATCTCTGCCATACCGAAATCAAGGCAGACCGCCTTTGCGTGACCAATATGGATATAGCCGTTGGGCTCAGGCGGAAAACGCGTCACCACCTTGCCGCCGGTTTTGCCCTCTGCGACGTCCTTTTCAATCCACTGCCTTAAAAAGTGCCTGGAAGTATCTGATTCGTTCATATCGTTTTTTTCTCTTTATTCTTGTTGTAAAGCATCTTTGATTGGCGAACAACCTGCTCAAGCCTTATACGCTGGCGCTTGTCCGCCTTTTGAAGTCCGTGAAGCGCCCAGTATAGTGCGCTTGCCTGAGGATTGCTCCAGTCATCCACGCCGTGTTCGCGCTCAAGGCGCGCCATCTCCTCCGGATTCATCTTAAGCTCGTGCCATGCTCCGCGCTCTGCCACATCGGAAACGATTTTACGCCACTCTTCACGATACAGATGCGAAGCGTTGTCTATGGTATGGCCCACTTTAAGCTCGAACATGTACGCGAGATCGTAGCATACGTCAGGATCACCGGGATTCCAAAAGAGAGCGTCGTCCCTCAAAAGACGAATCCCCGCATAAACCCAACGCCAGCGATCTTCCATGCGCGGCATTCTGAGGGAAACATTGTAGGCGAGATTCCACGCGGCGTAAAGCCACACCTCCGGAACATGCGGCTCAAGGAAAGTCAAAAGCGAAGAGAGCTGCACAAGCTCGCCGAATCGCCCCTGCTGCTGGAGCCGCTCCGCCCTGAACCAGACCACCTCAGAGGCGACGGATCTAAGCCCACCGAGCGCCGCCACAACGCCCGTGCCTACAGAAGGCGTCTTTACGGGGGTCCTGCGCGAAAGAAACACTTGAGAGATTGCCCCAAGAGCCAAAAGGAAAATCACAACGACAAACGGGACAAAGCGCTTCATTGGCCACCTCCCAAAAGCGCCTTGAGCTTAGCAATCTCACCCTCGTCACCCATCGCCACGAGAACATCCCCTCCGAGGAAAGTGAGCTTCGGCCCGACATTGCGAATCTTGACATCGCCGCGAATCACCGTAACCACCGTAGCGCCTGTCTCAGCGCGAATATTAAGCTCGCCGACGCTCACTCCGATCACAGAAGAATCGGCCGGAACGGTGACTTTAGCGATAACATCTTCCGGAACAGTGAACGTAAGCTCGCGAGAAAGCTTGGCAAGGCGCTCATCCACCTCAAGGGCAGCTGTAAAATTAGAAGCGACACGATGCCCGGCCTTTACGAAGAAGCGCCACCCTAAAAGAGCCACGGCTATGAAAATCCCAAACATCACCCACTTCGCCCAAATCTCCTCCGGGGTAAAATTGGCGTTGATTATCGCAAACTCCACAAACGCGGAAGCTACAACAAGCGTCAGCACAAAGTGACGGATGATGGTTTTGACGGAAAGCTGCCAGCGAGCCTCGCCCGCCCCCACAAGAATCTCCGCGACGGAGTTCGACATGGCCTTACCCACCTTGAACGCAAGCGCGAAAAAGACAATGAGAATAAAATTGAGCGGCAATGCGAAAAAGAGCTTCTTGTGCGCTTCGAAAAACTGCGAGCGGTGGCTCCAGTCGATATTGGAGAGGTAGCCGAAGGCGAGTGCAACGGCAAAACAAAGTACCCCGAGAAGAATAATTTCCACGAACTGCTTGCGGACAAGAGTACGCTTTGCTCCTGACGCCGAACGGCGGTAGCGCGAGAGGAATCCTCTGTAGCCATTGAGGATGTTCTTGATGCGGATCGGCGTTTTTTGCTCAATGAAATCGCCTACTTTGTCAGAGGAACGAATCATCATGGGATTTATGATTGTCGTAAAAAGCGAAACTCCCACCACGACCTGATACATGGGCTTATCTATGTCGCCCGTGGCGGTGACGTAAAGAAGCGCCACCATGTACGCGAACTCACCTATCTGCGCAAGCGAAAAGCCCATCTGGACGGCGGTCTTAAGCTCAACTCCGGTAAGAAGCGCACCAAGAGTGCAGTTGAAAAACTTGCCAAAAACCACCAGAGCGCTCAAAAGAAGAATAACCGGCAGATTCTCCCAGCACGCGGCGGGATTTACAAGAAGCCCGATCGAAACAAAAAACACGGAGGCGAACATGTTTCTGAGAGGCTCGACAAGCACCGCCAGACGGCCGCGAACCTCCGAGCTTGCGCCGACTACTCCCACGAGAAACGCTCCGAGCGCCAGAGAATAATCGAGGCGGTATGCCGCATACGTCACAAAAAAGCAGCATCCGAGAAGCGGCAGAAGAAGAGACTCATCATCGCCTCGCTTGGCGATGGAAGTAAGGAAGCGAGGAATCAGAACAAGGCCGAAAAAGAAAACAGCAATAAAGAAAATCCCAAGCCCGCCGAGAGATTTGGCTATAGAGCCGATATTCATGCCCTCTCCGTTGGCAACCCCTGTGATTAACGCAATAACGCCAACACAGATAATATCCTCGCAAACGGAGGTGCCGAGAACGTATTTGACAAACGGCCTCGAACTCCAGCGCATCTCGTCTATCACCTTGGCAAGGAGTGTCGTGGCCGAATCGCAAATGGCGGCACCGAGAAAGAGAGAGGGGACAACACCCCACCCAAGAACCGTACGGGCCACGGTAAACCCAAGGCCAATCATCACTACAGTATCGAGAAACGCAGTGGGGAAAACAACATTCCCCACCTTCTTGAGCTTTGTGAGAGAAAGCCCCAGCCCCATCGTGAACATCAGGAAAACGATTCCAAGCTGCCCGATAGTCTGAACGGAAGACTCGTCCGAAATGAACGAGCCTCCCCACGAATGGCGGGAAAGAAGGACACCGGCCAAAATATAACCGATGACCTTCGGCCATTTTAGTTTGGTGAAAAGTAAAGATACAGCCCCCGCGACAGCCATAAGCATCGCGAGGTCCTGCATAAATGCGCCTTCAGTCATGGCGCGTCACCTTTCACTTAACAACCTTGCGGCCGCCCCAACCGGCGGAAGCAGCGTTGCCCTTGGCCTCTTCGTTCGGACGAAGGGAACGGACGGCAGCACCTGCGAGCCACATCTCGTGATTGTGAAGCTCGTTGAGCTTTGCGAGCATCTTCTCCTTGTAGTCGGCACAGCCGGTGTCACGAATGACTTCCTTGGCCTCCTGCATCGTCTTGACGCTCTTATAGAGCTTCTTGAAAACGGGAAGCGTGGCCTTCTTGAACTCGGGCCTCCACTTAAGAGCACCGTGCTGGGCAGTCTGCGAGCAGTTGCCGTACATCCAATCCATTCCGTTCTCGTCAACAAGGCGGATGAGGGACTGCGTGAGCTCCTCGCAAGTCTCGTTGAAAGCCTCAGACGGGCTGTGACCGTTGGCGCGGAGAGTTTCAAACTGAGCCTCCATGACGCCGGCGAGAGCACCCATGAGAATGCCGCGCTCGCCAACGAGATCGCTAGTGACTTCGTTCTGGAACGTGGTGGGGAAGAGGTAGCCGGAGCCGACGGCGATACCGATGGCCTTCGTGACGTCCTCGACAGTCTTGGCCTTCATGCCGTTGGGCTCGAAAGCGTAAGAGCTGTTGATGCCGGCGCCGGAGAGGAAGTTGCGGCGAACGGAAGTACCGGATCCCTTGGGGGCCACCATAACAAGACCAACGCCCTTCTGGGGCTTGATGCCGGTAAGCTTGTTGTAAACATATCCGAAGCCATGGGAGAAATAGAGATACTTTCCTGGAGTGACGTACTTCTCAACCGTCTTCCAAACCTGACCGACAGAGCCGTCGGAAACAAGCATCATGATGATATCGCCCTTATCGGCGGCCTCCTCGATGGAGAAGAGCGTTTCACCCTCAACCCAGCCATCCTTCTTGGCGCGGTTCCAGCTAGAATTTGCCTTGGTATTCTTGCGCTGACCGATAATCACATTGAAGCCATTGTCGCGCATGTTGAGCGCCTGGCCAGGACCCTGAATGCCGTAGCCGAGAACGGCGATGGTCTTGCCCTTGAGGACCTTCTGCGCCTTTGCAAGAGAGAACTCCTTGCGGGTCGTGATGTTTTCTGCAACTGTACCGAACTTGATTTTCATTTTTGTCTTTCCTTGAATTTTGGAAAATTTCCTAATATTATACCATAACTTCGCAATATCATGGGCATAAAATTGGAGCGAAATAAGAAATTGTATGAGTGAGAAGTAAAGAAAATGCGCGGAAGGGATTTTCCTACCGCGCATTTTTTTGCTTAGGTAAAAACCTACAGCTTACTTGCTAAGCTCAGCCGTGACGTCAGCGAGAACCTGGCGGAGAGCCTTGGGAACGCGCTTAGCCGTCTTGGAGACAACCTTCGAACCCTTGGATGCCTTGGCATCGTACTCGTCGTAGGAAGCGCCAATCGTCTCGATTTCCTTGAGCCAGCCGGCCTTGTCAACCTTGAGGATTTCCTTGAGGAACTTCTCGTTGACCGTATCCTTGCCGGTGTTGTTGGAAAGATCAATGTCAGCGGCCTTCGGAAGATTGCCGATAGCCGTCTTCTGGCACTTCACCTTGCCCTCGATACGATCGCAGATCCACTTGAGCACGCGGCTGTTATCGCCGAAACCAGGCCACATGAACTCGCCCTTGGCGGTCTTGCGGAACCAGTTGACGAAGTAGATCTTGGGAAGGTTGGCGGGATTGGCGGAGGTGCGCTCCATCTCGAGCCAGTGCTGGAAGTAGTCAGCCACGTTGTAGCCAAAGAACGGAAGCATAGCCATAGGATCGCGGCGGACCTGCCCGATCTGATCAGAGATGACGGCAGCGGTAACCTCGGAACCGGCAGCGCTACCCATAAACACGCCGTGCGTCCAGCTCTTAGCCTCGTTTACAAGCGGAATCGTGGAAGGACGGCGGCCGCCGAAGAGGATCGCGTCAACAGGAACGCCCGTGGGCTTGCCGGCGTAGACGCCCTCGAAACCT
>JAGBZQ010000042.1 GCA_017628165.1 Kiritimatiellia bacterium
ATCCGACAATATCATACAGACGCCCTTGCCAGATTTTCCCGTTCCTTCTTGTGCTCTCTCGCAATCCATCGAGCGAACGTCTCCGCCTCCTTGCGAAGCTCAGACATATCCGGAGCCGGTCTATTCATAATCAACCGATAAGCAGGGTTCTTCTGCAACGTGTCCATTTCTTCTTTTGTAAACACCCTCATCTTCGCACTCCTTTCTTCTTATACTTCCTTATCTCTCTCAAATCAATTCCTTGATACGCTCTCGCCCCGTGGGGTATGCAGCCGAATATCCCATTACTGAATTTTCTTGGGTTTTCTCTCCCATAAAACGCTTGATATTATACCATTTATCGTTAACTTTGAGATTAACCGGCGACACTGTTTTCGGGATCGGTCCTGCTCTCTTCCTGCATTCTTAGAGCCGGGAATAAATCCATCGGAAGCGCCTGCACTAAGCGCATCGCCGTTCCAAATGCGATGACGATGCGGCCAGATAGAAGCTTCGTGACACGAGATACTCTTTGCGTCATTCCCCTAATTTGCGAAAATACTCAATCGTCTTGGCCAGGCCATCTTGCAACGAAACTTTCGGCTCCCAGCCGAGAAGCTCCTTGGCAAACGCAATGTCCGGCTTACGGCGCTTGGGATCATCGGATGGCAACGGACGATATACAAGCTTAGACTTCGATTCAGGCAGCTGGCGAAGAGTCTCTTCTGCAAGTTCTTTGATTGTGTATTCTTCTGGATTACCAGTATTGATGACAGGAGACCCAAGCCCCTTCTTTTCACAAAACGCATCTACAGCCTCACGCGGCAATTCCATGTAGCGCCGCATCGCATCTGTCAAGTCATCACAATACTGAAAACTACGCGTCTGCAATCCGTCACCAAAGAGCGTGATATCCTCATTGTTGAGCGCCTGCATGATGAAGTTGGAAATCACCCGCCCATCCTTTGGATGCATGCTCGGCCCATAAGTATTGAAAATTCGCACCATGCGAACATCCACACCATACTCACGGCGATAATCGGCAGCAAGCGTCTCTGCACACCGCTTGCCCTCATCATAACAAGACCTTATGCCAATCGTGTTCACATTACCCCAGTAAGTCTCAACCTGCGGATGAACAAGCGGATCACCATACACTTCACTCGTTGATGAATGAAGGATCTTTGCCTTGGTCTTGAGCGCCAATTCCAGCATATTCATCATCCCAAGCACACTCGTCTTCATGGTCTCTATAGGCCTGTACTGATAGTGAACAGGACTTGCCGGACACGCAAGATTGTATATCTCGTCAAACTGCCCCCAGAACGGCCGCGTAACATCATGCAAGACGAATGAAAAACGACTATTATCTAAAAGATCCTCTATATTTGTTCTTGTACCTGTAAACAAATTGTCCAAAGCGGTCACCTCATAGCCTTCCGCCAAAAGCCGCCGGCAAAGATGACTGCCGAGAAAACCTGCTCCTCCAGTAACAAGAGCCTTTCGTATCACATTCTGTTCCATATCACTCCGTTCTACAAGACGATTGCGCCCACACTATAAACGGCAACATAAAATGAATCCGACTCATCTGACGATCAGGTATTTATAGCGTAAATCCGATTGCAATCAACGCCGCTCCCGCCACAATAAGAATTGAAGCGAAAAGCCTTTGACTCCAAGCCTTGGCAAGAATGAGATCAAGAAACTTTTCAGCACGCCAAGGATAGAACATTCCATACATCCCGATAACAAGAAGGATGTAAGCCACATAAACAAACACATCCACAGGCGCAAAGATGACCCCCGCCGCTGGACGATAGAGGTGGGTGACATCGAAAAGCGAAGCCGGCATAAGCATCAGGATGCCGCAAAGCGCCCTCACGGAAAGATTCTTCGGCATCCAAATGATTGTAAGCCAGGAAAGAACCGCCGCCATTATCCAAAGCTGCCCAGGGAAAATCTTGGTAAAACGATCAAAAACATCAATCCCAATTATATGACACTCGTACGCCGTCCAAAACCACGCCGGGATCGTAATAGCCGCAGCAACGGCTCGACTATTCTCAAACCAATGCGAAAATCGTTTGACCCCGTCCACGGAAACAAAGATCGCCCCGCCGTAGGCGAGAAGAGGAAGCCCGATTGCAAAACCCCAAAATATAATCATAGCTTTTTACCTTTAACGGGGACGCCCCCTGTTTTAATGAATCATGTAGGCCGCGCAAGCGCCGATGAAAGGCGCTCATCCAAATCGTGAGCTCCAAGAGCATCTAACAAGGGTGACATTTCTCCGTCAATCACACGATCGAGCGAATAAAGCGTCAAATCAATGCGATGATCCGTCACACGATTCTGCGGAAAATTATACGTCCTTATGCGCTCCGAACGATCACCCGAACCTCTCAACGAAAGACGGTTCGCACCAAGCTTGGCCTCCTCCTCTCGGCGCTTGTGATCAAGAATGCGCGCCTTGAGAGTGGCGAAGCACTTTTCACGGTTGCGCTGCTGCGAACGTTCATCCTGACATACAGCCACAAGCCCCGTAGGCAAATGGGTCATGCGGACAGCAGACTCTGTCTTGTTGACATGCTGCCCACCAGCCCCACCAGCACAGAAAAGGTCTATGCGGATATCTGACTCGGGGATGTCAATATCATCCTCTTCATCAGCTTCAGGAAAGACAATCACCGTAGCGGCAGAAGTATGGATGCGCCCCTGCGCCTCCGTCTCAGGGACTCTCTGAACGCGATGCCCGCCCGACTCGAAGCGGAACAAACCATACGCACCATCCCCTACCACCGTAAAAACAATTTCCTTGTAGCCGTCAAGCGTTGTCTCGTTGGCATGCATAAGGGAAATCTTAAATCCGTGCGCCTCACAATAGCGCGAATACATCCTGAAAAGATCGCCCGCAAAGAGCGCGGCCTCATCACCGCCTGTCCCGGCACGGATTTCAAGAACCGCGTTTCTGCCTTCAAATGGATCTGGCTCTATTAAAGCCGCCATGAGCTTGCGCTCTATCTCCGGCATGGACGCCTTAATTGCCTCTATCTCAAGAAGAGCTTCTTCGCGAAAATCAGGATCGTCCAAAAGCTCCTCGTTGCCCTTGATATCCTCAACAGCCTTCTCGTATGAAGAATAGGCACTCTCCAGCTTTTTCAAAAAAGCATGGTCACGCAGCGTTGCACGGTAACGCTTCGCATCTCCTAAAACATTCGGGTCGCTCAGGTCCGTTTCAACGGACGCTAAACGACCCAAAACGCTTTTAATCTGGTCTGTATCGAGCAAGAATACTCACTTCGCGAACTTCGCGTAGCGCTTCCTGAACGAATCAACACGACCCTCGGTATCAACCATCGTCTTCTGACCGGTGAAATAGGGATGGCAAGCCGAGCAAGTGTTGACAGACATCGCCTTCTTGGTAGAACGCGTATTGATAACATTGCCGCACGCGCAAGTGATCGTTGCCTCGCCGTATGCAGGATGGATATCTTTCTTCATTTTATGCTAACCTTTCAAAATTGTTTGTATAGTATATCTAATTTGCTTTGCGATTTCAAGGGGGTATTTACTGCCCGCTACGTCCACGGAGCCTTCCATGGCGGAGAAATCCATCGTACTTGCGAACAAGGAGATGACTCTCAAGAATACGAAGCGTATCAAGCGCCACGCCAACGATAATCAAGAGGGATGTGCCGCCGAAGAATGAAGCGAGCGCAAACGGGATTTTGAGCCAACCCATGAGAACCATCGGAACAAGAGCAATGCCAAGAAGAAATGCCGCACCGATGATAGTGATTTTAGTCATCATATCATCAAGGAACTCAGCCGTTGTGCGCCCAGGGCGAACGCCGGGGATGTAACTGCCATCCTTCTTGAGATTCTCCGAGATGTCAATTGCGTTGAACTGCGTAGCCACCCAGAAGAAGGTGAAGAACACAATCAAGACGGAGTAAATCGAAAGATGGATGATGTTGCTCGGGTCATTCAACCTAAGTGCGAATGTATAAAGAGCGCTACCTTCGGGCGCGATGTACCTGAAGCCGGCCGCCGCAATCTGAATGAGCGGCGAAGCAAAAATGATAGGCATAACGCCCGTATAATTTACCTTGAGGGGCATGAACGTCTGGCGCATGCCATACGTATTGGCACCTCCGGCCGAACGGCGCGTGGAGTGAATCGTAACCTTGCGAACGCCCTGCGTGAGCATGACCGTGAGCATGACCACGAGAAGGAAGAAGAGGACGAGAATCCCTAGCTCGGTAACATGAGCCTGCTTGGCGACGAAATAACGCTTATATGCGCTTTCAAGGGCCTCGGGAAGACGGGAGGTGATGTTGATCATGATGATAAGCGAAGCACCGTTGCCGACGCCGAACGCCGTGATCTGATCAGCCACCCACATCACAAAGAGAGATGCCGCCGTCATGCCGATAACTGTCATAAGGTGGAAGCCGAGGCCGGGATTCGTCACAAGCGTGACATTGCGATCAAGCCCAAGCATCGAAGGATTCGTAAGCATGGTGGCGATGCCCCAAGCCTGAATGACGCAGAGGACAATCGTCAGATAGCGCGTAATCTGGGCAATCTGCTGACGGCCGTTCTCACCATCCTTCTTGAGCTTCTGAAGCGAAGGAATAATCGATGAGAGGAGCTGGATCACGATCGAAGCGGAAATATAAGGCCAAATCGAGAGGAAGCCGATGGAACACTGCCCGAGCGCGCCGCCCGTAAAGGTATCAAACCACGAAAACAACGAGTTGCCCTCAAATGACTTCATGAGCTCATTAAGCGCCGCCCAATCCACACCCGGGGTAGGGATAAGCGAAACCAAACGACACACGGCCACGAGACCGAGCGTGATAAAAATTTTCTTGCGAAGCTCCGGAATTCGGAAGACGTTCGAGAAACCCTTCATCATTGACATAATCTTCTCCTTATTGTTAGAAACTTGATAAGTATACCAAAAATCACACGCCTCTTTCAAGGTCACGCTTTAAGGCTTTCTTTTTGAGAGTCTCGCGCTTGTCATGCAGCGCCTTGCCGCGGCAAACTCCAATAGCCACTTTAATACGCCCGTGCTTGAGATAGACCTTGAGCGGAACAAGCGTCAGCCCCTTGGCTTCAGTCTTCATCTTCAGCTCGCGAACCTCCTTGGCATGCACAAGAAGCTTGCGCATACTCTTGGGCTGATGATTAAAACGATTGCCGAAACGGTAAGCGGCCACATCCGCACCCACAAGCCACAGCTCATCTTTCAAAACAGCAGCGTATGAGCCTGCGAGCGAAATCTCCGAATGGCGGATTGATTTGACCTCAGTGCCTGAAAGAACGATACCGCACTCAACAGTTTCAAGCACGGCATAATCATGCCGTGCCTTCCTGTTTTCCGCAAAAACGGGATTGAACTTGGTATCTGCCACCTATAATCAATCAGCGAAGTGCGTATTTACATTGACACTCTTCTTATTCCACTTGGCCTTGGCCTCCTCAGCCTTAGCGTAGGAATCGAAGTCGATCTCCGCAATAAGTTTGCCCTCTGCAACTTCACGCAGGGCAATATCGCACTTGTCCTCGTCAAGAGACTGGGGCCTAACAAGAGGCTTCGCACCCTTGATGAGCTCGCGCTCGCGTTTAGAAATGAGATTCACCAGCACAGGTGTGGAAGGAATCTTTTCGTGGGCTTTCTTTAAAAGTTCGCTATTCATTAACTTTTCTCCAATGAACCGTTATTATACTAAATTTTCCTATCGGAACGCAATAGGGCAAAAATTATGCGCCAAAATTGCCTTGTCATCGGCAAATACGCACAGCTACTGCATTACAATATCGCCGTCGCTCTTCACAGGAACCTCGGCAACTCCAGATGCCGTGACCTTTTCGATCTTTAGACGAATCGCCTCAAGATCCGCGCGGCAGGTTTCCACGAGCGTTCGCCCCTCCTCAAAGGCGGCGATCATCTCGTCAAGGTTCATCTCTCCAGATTCCATGCGCTTGACCAGAGTTTCGAGCTTTTTGAGATTGTCTTCAAACTTCATAGATACCACCCTTTGCTGAATTAGAAAAACGTCATTTGCCCCGGGAACTCCGAAAGCCGCTTGGAAGGCCTGCGCACAGCCTTGCCAGATGCGGTAACATCAATTTCGTTCGCCTCAAGGTTCTTCAAGATCTGTGAAGCCCGGGCAACCACCTCCGAAGGGAGACCCGCCATCGCTCCAACGTGAATACCGAAACTCTTTTCAGCGACACCCGGAACTATGCGCCTTAAAAACACAATTCTTCCGCCCTCGTCCTTCACCTTGACGGTGAAGTTCTTCACACCGGAAAGAACATTCGCAAGATCGGCAAGTTCATGATAATGAGTGGCGAAAAGCGTCTTCGCTTTCGAGGACTCTTTCCCGTGGAGATACTCGGCCACAGACCACGCAATGGAAATTCCGTCAAACGTGGAAGTGCCGCGCCCGATTTCATCTAGCACCACGAGCGAGCGGCGCGTAGCATTGTTCAGAATATTCGCGGTCTCCTGCATCTCCACAAGGAACGTAGAGCGCCCGCGCGCCAAATCATCCCCGGCGCCTATGCGCGTGAACACACGATCGAGAACACCCATTCGCATGGAGGATGCGGGAACGTAGCTGCCCATCTGAGCCATAATCGCCACGGTTGCCACCTGCCGTATGTATGTGGACTTGCCCGCCATGTTAGGCCCCGTGATAAGCATTATCTGATCGGACGACGAATTGAGATATGCCGAATTGGGAACAAAAGGCTCCGCATCAGGAAGCTGCTCGATTATAGGATGACGTGCATCCACCATCTCGATATCCTCTGAGTCATCAATCTGCGGGCGCACATAGCCAGAAGCCAACGCTCTATCGGCAAGAGAGAGAATCGCGTCAAACTCGCCGAGCGCAATCGCGCTGGCCTGTATCTCCACAGTCTTAAGCGCGATCTCCTCAAGCATGGAGCGGTAGATGCGCTGCTCAATCTGAATGGCCTTGTCCTCAGCCCCGATAATCTTGCGCTCGTATTCCTTGAGCTCGGCCGTGGTATAGCGCTCACCTGTAGTAAGCGTCTGGCGGCGCTCGTAATCGGCAGGCGCCTGTGCCACGGACCCTTTCGGGATTTCGATAACGTAACCGAAGGTGGAGACATGCTTGACCTTGAGCTTGGCGATGCCCGTGCGCTCCTGCTCGCGGGCTTGAAACTCCGCGAGATAACGCTGCCCCTCGCTCGCCATGCTCCGAAGCTCATCAAGCTCAGAGTCATAGCCAGAAGAGATAAAACCACCGTCCGCAAGCATCACAGGCGGATCGTCTGCGATTGCTCGGTCGATCAAATCCACAATGGAATCCTCGGGGACAAGCCGCGCCGCAATCGCTCCGAGCCCGCACGCCGCCTTGATGGCCGGAATGGGACGGAGCGACTGAGCAAGAGCCTTCAAATCACGCGGGGAAGCGCGCAAGGATGCCACCTTCTGCACAAGCCGCTCAAGATCGCGTACACCGGCGAGAAGAGCGCGCATATCCGTCAGCAGAAGACGCTCGCGCACATAAAGGCCCACTGCCGCAAGGCGGAGATTCACATCCTCGGAGCGGGCGAGGGGACGCTGAATCCAATTGCGCATAGTCCTTGCGCCCATAGGAGTTTTCGTGACATCGAGAACACCGAGAAGAGACGCGCTCTTGGGAATATCCCCCACGGGAAGCAGCTGAAGATGGCGTATGGTGGAATTGTCCAAAATGAGCGCGTCGCCGGAATCTACGAGCCTCAATGAACGGACATGCGCAAGCGAATGCCTGAGGGTCGTGCCGACATAGTAGATGAGCGCACCGGCCGCCGAGACCGCATCGCCAGCCGCAGGAAGCCCGAAGCCATCAAGAGAAAGCACCTTGAAGTGGCGCGTGAGATTCTCGTGCGCCGCATCGGACGCGAACGTCCACGACTGAATCTTTGTAGCCGACGAGAACACTTCAGGCATAGAAGACAGATCCGCTTCGTCGGAAACAATGATTTCAGCCGGGCTATAGCGCTCTACGGCCTCGGAAAGTTTCACAATAGACGAAAACTCCTCCACAGAGAACTCACCGGTGGAAAGATCAAGAAGCGAAAGCGCAAGGCCCGAAACTGCCGCCGCGTAATTGTTGGCCGTCTCATCAAGAAGCCCGTCCTCCGTCACCGTGCCTGGAGTAACAACGCGTGTGATTTCGCGGCGCACAAGACCCTTGGCGGTCTTCGGATCCTCCACCTGATCGCAAAGAGCAGCCGTCTTGCCGGCGCGGATGAGCTTGGCGAGATAGGAGTTGAGCGCGTGATGCGGAATCCCGCACATGACAACTGAATTGCGCTTGGTGAGTGTAGCGCCGAGAATCGGCGCGGCGACTACGGCGTCCTCGGCAAACATCTCGTAGAAATCGCCAAGGCGAAACATCAGAATAGCACCTTCTGGCACCTCGCGCTTGAGTGCGAGATATTGCCGCATCATTGGTGTCAACTGCTCTCCTGCCATATTACTGAAGCTTTGATTTCTGACGCGGATCAAATGCATCGCGCAGGCCCTCGCCCACGAGAACCGTAAGAAGCATGACAACAAAAAGCGCCATTGCCGGGAAGAAAATGAGCCACCACGATGAAGGATCAGCCTGGGCCTGGCGGAGAAGCTCTCCGCAACTCGGAGTCATGGGCGGAAGGCCGAAGCCGAGGAAGTCCAATACGGCGAGAGACCCGATCGCCCCCATGAGAAGGAAGGGGAACAACGTAATAAGAGGCGTCAGGGCATTGGGAAGAATATGCCCGAAAATAATCCTCGCAGAGGAGAAGCCCTGACACTTTGCAGCCTCCACGAACGTGCGGACCCTTAGACGCAAAAACTCGGCGCGAACATAATAAGAGACGGCAATCCAGTTGAAAATAGCATAGCACGCAAGAAGAATCGCGAAACTCCTGCCGATCGTCGAACCGATGAAGATCATCACGTAGAGAAAGGGAATCGCGCTCCATATCTCCGTGAAACGCTGGCAGAGGATATCGGTCTTGCCGCCGAAATATCCCTCAACCGCGCCGAAGACGAGCCCTATGAACATTCCGGAAAACGCAAGAAGAACTCCAAAGTTAAGCGCGATGGCCATGCCGCGCACAACGAGAGCAAAGACATCGCGCCCGCCATGGTCAAGACCGAACAGATGCTCCTTGCACGGGGCGAATGGATACGAAACCTCCTCGGGCGGATACCCCACGAGCGTCACCGCCGGCGCAGCTTTGCTCTTGAGGAAGTAGCGGACATGACCTTCCGCCTGAGTCTTCTCAATGTCGAACTCGCCTTTAAGGATTTCAAAAGCCTCATCGACCTTCGCCTTTGACATAATGGCATTTCGAACATCCACGGGCCCTTCGTAACCGAAAATTTTACCTTGCGAATCCACACTGAATCTGGCAGTCCTTACATCATAAAGACGCTCTATCACGGGAGTGCGGTAGTTTTCAAGATCCGAAGCGGGAACCGGCTCTACGGAAAGAAAGAACGACGCAACCTGACAGAACACATAGATAACAGCAAGGCCGACAAGCGAATACCATGCCCTTTTAATTCTCGTGAACGCTCTAAAACGCTTCTTTGTGAGTGGCGAAAACATAATCTTACTTCCTGGAAAAATCGATTCGGGGGTCAATGACCATATAAAGAATATCGGAGATCAGGTTCCCGATAAGCTGAAAAAGCGCCGTGAGCGACAAAAGCGCCAAAAATACAGAATAATCACGCCCGATAAGAGCATCCCACGAAAGGCGCCCCATTCCAGGAATCTCAAAGATTGTTTCTATAATGATCGAACCTGCAAAAAGAAGCCCGATCATCGGCCCTAAGCCTGTAGCGATCGGAATAAGCGCATTGCGAAAAGCGTGAAGCCAGATAGCGCGACGGCGCGTGCCGCCCTTTGCGATCACAGTCCGTACGTAATCGGCCGAAATCTGATCTAAAAGCGAATTCTTCATGAGAAGCGTAAGCATGGCAAAAGAACTTGAGACGTAGCAGGCGATCGGAAGAGCCATGTGCCACATGCGATCGGATATCCACTGCCAGAATGTCGGATCCACGTCAAAATCGCTCGAAACGCCTCCTATCGGAAAGAAATCCCATAAGCCCTCCACTGTTCCGCAGAAGAGCGCCTTAAGCGCCATTCCGAGGGCAAAACTCGGGATGGCATACGAGACAAACACCACAAAACTTGAAAACGCGTCAAATCCCTGACGATGCGCCAACGCCTTCAATATCCCGAGCGGAACACAGACCATATATGTGAGGATAAACGCCGTAAGCCCGAACCAGAGGGAAACGGGAATCCTGCTTTTGATAAGCTGCCATGCCGTTTTGTTGGGATAGTCATAAGACGGAAGGTTCATCCCCATGCGATTGACGACAAGCCAATTGTAATACTGCTCGTAGATAGGCTTATCAAACCCAAACTGCTTCTCAAGATCACGGCGATACTCCTCGGTGACGTTTCCGCCAGAGACGCCGCCGGAAGAAGCCACCTCTCCTACACCGGAATTCATGCCGCGCATCTTCATGAGCTTAAGCTCCACAGGTCCCCCGGGCAGAAAGCGGGTAAGCGAAAAGCACACGAGCGTAATTCCGACGAACGTGGGAATTAGAAGAAAAAGCCTCCGTGCGAGATATGACAGCTTATCCATTTCAGCCCTCCGCCTTCTGACTGCTCAGGCCCTTTCCAGCCGACCAAATAGCCTGCCGGGCGACTCCAAGCATCAGCGCGGCATCGTCACGCGTAAATACGCCGCGCGAAAAAACGCGCTGGAAGCCTTGCATAAAATGATCAGTCTGCTCTGGCTTCATAAATCCTATTTCGCAGAGCATGTTCGCCCAATTCTTCATGAGCTGGTTTTTCTGAGCCTGCACGACCGGCGGAGCCTTCTCGTGCGGCGGAACGTAGTGCCCGGAAGCAGTGAAAAGCTCGTAGCACGTGATGAGAACGGCCTGCGACAAATTGATGGATGTATATCCCTCGTCCACCGGGATGCGCACGAGATGCGTACACTGCGCCACTTCCTCATTAAGAAGACCCTTGTCCTCGCGCCCGAACACAATGGCCACCTTGCCCTGCGAGGCAAGCGCCAAAAGATCTGCCGCTGCATCACGCGGCGGCTTCACGTGCTGGCGATAAAGACCCTCGCGCGCAGTAGTGCCGACGACAGCGATGCAATCCGCTACCGCCTCCTCGAAAGTGGAGAACTCCTCGCGCGAAGACATGACGTCGGTGGCGTGAACAGCCATACGCTCGCCCTCTTCCCAAGAGTTCTGGAGATTAGGGGCCGCAAGCCTAAGATGCCTAATGCCCATATTGGCCATCGCACGGCAAGCCGAGCCTACATTGCCCGTATAAAGGGTACCGACGAGAACTACATAGATATTATCAAGCGGATTCATGTCACATCTTACGGCCTGAGCCTTCGCTCAAAGTTCCATTGAAAACATGCAGATAATCACTACCTGCATCATTGATTAAGTACACGGAACACGAAGTCCCGTTCGCATGGTAGAGCCATTTGCCGTTGGCGGACTTATACATGGTGCCGGTCCTGAGCAGATTCATGCATTGATAGCCCCTAAACACTTCGCCTGAAGGAAGCGTAACTTCAACGGCAAGCTTGGACTTCATTTCCAAAGCCTTCCCGTTATACGGCGAAACAAACTCCGTACGGTAAGGCTCTTTGAGCTTCCCGTACTTAACGGAGATGAAATTGCCGTCATCATCAAGGAACCCGCTTGTCTGCGTTGCCGTGAATGTATTGCATCCAACAAGCGCAAGCAAAAGAAATCCTGTCAGCAGTGGCTTCATGTCAACATACCCTTAGAGCTGTGAAAGCTTTTTGGCAACGATGGCTCCTACGATCTTGGGATCGGCCTTACCCTTGGAGAGCTTCATCACCTGCCCGACGAAAAATCCGGCGGCCGCCTTCTTGCCGTTCTTGAAATCCTGAACCGGCCCGGGGTTTGCCGCGATAGCCTGGTCGACAAAACCTTCAAGCTGGGATTCATCGCTCACCGCGCCAAGACCACGCTCCTTGACAATCGCCTCGGGATCTCCGCCCTTTTCAAAAATCTCGGGAAGAAGCTCCTTGAGCGTAGGCCCGTTGATCGTGCCGGCCGCTGCGAGCTTCACGAGAGAAGAAAGCGCGGCAGGCGCCATCGCGCACTCGCCTATCGCCTTGCCACTTGAGTTCATGAGCGCCATAACATCAGACATGAAAAGATTGCAGAGCGCCTTCGCGGTCTTCTTGTCTAAACCTTCAGCAGCGCGCTCGAAATAATCGGCATTAGCCTTATGCTGCGACAGAACCTCTGCGTCATATTCGGCGATACCGTATTCCTCGATCATGCGGGCGCGGCGCTTTTCGGGATTCTCCGGGAGAAGCGCCTTCCATTCGGCGATCTGCTCCGCGGAAAGCTCCACGGGCACAAGATCCGGCTCGGGGAAGTAGCGATAATCGTGAGCGTTTTCCTTAGTGCGCATGGAAGCCGTTTCCATGGCTTCAGCATCCCAACGGCGCGTTTCCTGCACAATGGGAATGGAGCGGATGACACACTCACGCTGACGCGAAGCTTCATAGAGGAGGGCTGCATGAATTCCGCTGAAGGAATTCATGTTTTTGATCTCCACCTTCGTCCCAAGCTTTTCGGAACCAACGGGACGAATTGAAATATTCACGTCCGAACGCATATTGCCCTCTTCAAGATTGCAGTCGGAGACGCCTGCATAAACAAGCATCTCCCTCAAGGCGGTAAGATATGCAATCGCCTCGTCGGCAGAGGAAATATCCGGCTCAGAGACGATCTCCATAAGAGGAGTGCCGCCGCGGTTAAAGTCCACACCGGAGCTTGAGGCATAATGATTGATCTTGGCCGCATCCTCCTCAAGATGAATATGGTTAATGCGAATGAACTTCTTCGTACCGTCCGCCTTTGCAATCTCCACTCCACCGCCAATGCATAAAGGATTGCCGTTTTCGGAAATCTGGTAATCCTTAGCCATATCAGGATAGAAATAGTTCTTACGATCAAAGGTGGCATGACGGTTAATCTCGCAACCAAGCATAAGGCCGCTCATAACCGTCAATTTTACGGCTTCCTTGTTTATAACCGGCAATGCGCCCGGATATCCCAAGCACACAGGGCACACATTGACATTAGGCTCGCAGCCCGTCTTAAGGCGACAGGAGCAGAACATTTTCGTGCGCGTTTTCAGCTGAACATGGGTTTCCAACCCGATAGTATTTTCAAATTCCATATTCTCATATTATACCAAAAGAGCCGTTAAAATGCACATCATACGACCAACGTCGCAATGACCGCAAAGGAAATGCCTACAGGCTATAGGCATTTCCTTTATCGGCCCACTCTAAGAGGTATTATAACATCTCTATCTGACAATCAAAGAAAATCCAAGTCTTCTTCCATAGCAAAGCACACTCCCGCCGGACTGACGATGCTTTACGAAAAAAGCATTTCCGTAAGTATCGCGCGAAAGTTCAGGCAATGTGATCGGGTTTTCGGTTTCAAGCACTTTCACATGCCGGAGCCCTTCGGGAAGTTGCGGATCAATCGCCGTAAGCGCTGCGCCCGCCTCGACCGTCAACGACGGAATCAAAGGAACTGCATCCTGATCGGGAAGAGAAAACTCCAACGTCGCTCCGCTCTTCACCTCAATAGATCCTGCCACCCGCCCCGTCAGGCTGAGAGTCCCTGCGGAAACGAGCGTCGACCCGGTATAAATATTTTGCGCTGAAATAACGACAGAACCTGCTCCGCGCTTTTCAAAACCGCCATCGCCCTGAAGCATGGCAGAAACCTCAAGATTAAAACCCTCTGGGGCATCAACAACAAGTCCATTACCCTCAAGAGTATGCGGGCAACGAGGATCGCCTGTCGGACTTGCATCAATAAACTTTGCTGCCGGAGTCCCTATCGGCTTAAAAACCGCTCCATTGAATGTAACAGTGCTTCCTCCATTGCCATGCGGGTAAGTCATTATATAAACAGGCGTTTCTATCAAACAGTCTTTAAAATCGATATCTGCCCCCGTCCAACGATTTCCATTCTTGAACGCATAAATTCCTCCGAAGGCTTTTAGCCCCCCTCCGTGTATATTCAATTGCAACCCGCCTGTATGATAACCGACATAAAATTTATCCATTTCAACATAACCGCCATCGCAAACCTCCATCCCCCCAGCATGTCCTGCGAAATCTGATTTATTTCCAAGATATACATCGCCATAACACAGCAATCGGGAGCCCTCTCCACAAACCTTTACATAAGGCCCTTTACCATTCATAACCCCTACAATATGCACTTCTTGATTTTTAGGAAAAAACTCCGCCTGGCCGCCAGACTGTATGATCAACGTCCTTTCATTTTCTTTGTATGCATCACCTTGCCCTGAGCCCCAAAACAA